>JADBZH010000081.1 GCA_020402585.1 Phenylobacterium sp.
ATACTTCTTCGCCGTCGCGCCGCCCGACTTCGCAAGCGTCATCGTGATCGCAGCCGTCAGCGTCGTCTTGCCATGGTCAACGTGACCAATCGTGCCGATGTTGCAGTGAGGCTTATTGCGTTCGAATTTCTCTTTGGCCATGGGGTCCTGCCGGCTGGTCTAGAGGGTTGGAGCGGGTAGCGGGAATCGAACCCGCATCCTCAGCTTGGAAGGCTGCTGCACTACCATTGTGCTATACCCGCATTGGGTGGCGCTCCTGCGAGCCTCCGGGACTAAGGTTCAGGCCCGGAGCGTGGTGGGGGAAGTAGGACTCGAACCTACGAAGGCTTGCGCCAGGGGATTTACAGTCCCCCCCCTTTGCCACTCGGGACATTCCCCCAGCGCGCCGGACATCCTATCAAGGCCCGGAAAAGCCCCGGCCTCAATTTGGAGCGCGTCTTATAGTGGCCTCGCATCCCGAACGCAACGCAGGCCGAAAGCGCCGAAGGGGCCCTGTGGCTTCCGGGTCAGGCGGCCCTCCAAAATCCCATTTCCCGGCCGCTTCTGGCGAGTGGATCTGGGGTGTCCACGCCGTCGAGGCGGCCCTTTCCAATCCCGCAAGGCCGGCCCTGCGCCGCCTGCTCGCCACCCCCGACCGCGCCCGGGACCTGGAACAGCGATTCGGGCAGTTGAAGCGGCTGGAGGTGATGGACGCCGCCTCCATGGCCAGGCTCCTGCCGCCCGGCGCGGCGCACCAGGGGCTCGCCCTGGAAGGGCCTGAACCGGACCCTGTAGACCTTGAGGACTTCGCCCCGGAGCCCGGAGCCGTCCTTCTCATGCTGGACCAGGTGACGGACGCCGGGAATGTCGGCGCCATCCTGCGATCGGCCGCTGCCTTCGGTGCGCGCGGGGTGATCCTCCAGGAGCGTCGGGCGCCGCGCCTGTCAGGGGCCCTGGCCAAGGCTGCGGCGGGGGCCGTTGACATCCTGCCCGTAGCCCGGACGGTGAACCTGTCCCGGGCCCTGGAGCGGCTCTCGGACCTCGGATGGCGGGCGGTGGGCCTGGATGGCGATGCCGCGCGCGACCTCTCCGAGGTGCTCGACGGAGGCCCGGTCGTGCTGGTCCTCGGCTCCGAGGGCGAGGGCGTGCGCCGGCTGGTCGCCGAGCACTGCGATGAGACCGCCCGTATTCCCATGCCGGGCGGCTTTGAAAGCCTCAACGTCTCCGCGGCGGCGGCGGTGGCCCTTTACGAGGCCGCCCGCCCCCGCCGCTGAGCCGCCGGGGTCAGAGCAGGTCGCCGCCCGCCGCCGCCGCCGTGGTGCCGTCCCGCTCGAAGGCGCGGATGACATTGCGGCCCGTGGTCCAGCGGTGCACCTCGTCCGGCCCGTCCACCAGCCGCTGCGAGCGGATGTGGGTGTACCAGGCCGCCAGGGGCGTATCGCGGCTGTAGCCCAGGGCCCCGTGCAGCTGGATGGCGGTGTCCACCACCTTGTGCACCATGTTGGCCAGGAAGACCTTGGCGATGGAGTTTTCCTGCCGCAGGTCCATGCCCTTCTCGGCCTTGTAGGCGATGTGGAGAAGCATGAGGCGGGCCATGTAGAGCTCGCTGGCGCAGTCAGCCAACATCCACTGCACCCCCTGCCGCTTGGACAGCTTCTGGCCGAAGGTCTCGCGTGAGGTGACGTGCTTGACCGCCAGATCGAGGGCCCGCTGGGCCAGGGCCACATTGTGCATGCCATGGCGCAGGCGGCCGTAGGCCAGGCGATGCTGGCCCATGTTGAAGCCATTGCCCTCGCCGCCCAGCAGGTTCTCCGCCGGGACCACCAGGTCCTTGATATCGATCTCGGAGTGGCCGCCGCCCATGATGTGCGAAAGCGGGCCTTCCGCCGCCATGGTCGGGATGTCGCGCTTGATGATGTAGCCCGGGTTGGGCAGCTCGACGATGAAGGTCGAGTAGCGCTGGTGGCGGGGCGCCTCCGGATCGGTCATGGCCATGACCAGGGCGAGATCCGCGGCGCTGGCGGCCGATGAGAACCACTTCTCGCCGTTCAGGACATAGTTGCCCTTGCCGTCCTTCACCGCCCGGGTCTGCATGCCCGTGGCGTCGGCGCCGGCGGCCTTCTCGGTCATGGAGTAGCAGACGCGCTTCTGACCGTTCAGGAGCGGCTTGAGGTACTTCTCCTTCTGGAAATCCGTGCCATGCGCCAGCAAGGTCAGCATGGTGGCGTCATCCGGCCCCTGGCTGTTCATCGACAGGGCGCCCAGATGGCTTTCTCCCAGCTCCATCTGCACCAGGGCGTTGGCCAGCGGACCGAGGCCCATGCCGCCATGCTCCTTGGGGATGAAGGGGCTCCACAGGCCCTGCGACCGGGCCTTGGCGCGCAGCTCCGCCAGGACGACCTTGAAGGACTCGCGGTCCACCAGACGTTTCTCGGCCGGAATGCATTCCTCGTGCACCCAGCGGCGGACACGCTCGCGCATCGCCTTCGCGTCTTCCGGGATTTCAAAATCGATCGCCATGGTTTTCTCCCCTGTTTATTGAATTCAACTGTGAGGTCGGACGCGTCCGGGGGCAAGGCCCCGGCGAGGCCTCAGGTCAGGTCGACCCGGTAGATTCGCTGGGCCGACCCGGAGAAGAGCGCGGTCTTCTCTGTAGCCGAAGCCCCCGCAGCCAGTCGCTTGAAGGCGTTCCAGAGGGTCCGGTAGTCGCACGCGCCCAGGTCCACCGGGAAGTTGCTCTCGAACATGCAGCGATCGGCCCCGAAGGCCTCGATGCAGGTCTCCACATACGGACGCCACTCTCGCGCCAGCTGCTCAGACGACGCCGGCGGATCGGAAAGGAAGGAGGGGAAGGCCGGGAAGGCCATGGCCAGGCCGCCGACCTTGCAGGCGACGTTTGGCAGGGCGGCCAGCGCCTGGATTTTCTCGCGCCACAGGCCAAACCGCTCGTCCCGGCGGCCGGCATAGGCGCCCAGCCCCAGGGGCGTACCCACATGGTCGACGATGATCTGGGTGTCCGGGAAGGCGCGGGCGAGGTCGATCAGGTCGTCGAGTTGGGGCTCCAGCAGCCAGGCGTCGAAAGAGAGGCCGAGGGGCGCCAGCTGGGCGAATCCCTGGCGGAACCGGGCGTCCCGGTAGAGGCCGGCGGGGCGTCCCGAGAGCGGGCCCAGGACAGCGGGGTCAGGGTCCGAGGACGCCGAGTGCCGGATTCCCCGAAACCGCGTGCTGGCCGACATGTGGGCCTCCAGCACCTCGCGAGCCGCGGCGCCCAGCGTCAGGTCGACATGGCCGACAATGGCCGCACAGGCCCGGACGTCGCCATAGACGCCGCTGGCCGACATGGCCGCGACCCCATTGACGAATTCGGTCTCGCCCACAGGCCGGAAGGCGGGTTCGGCGCCCTTCCGGTACATGGCGCCGCACTCCATGTAGACCGTGGCCACCACCTTGTGACCGCTGTTCATGTCGGCCAGCAACTCGTCGAACAGGTATCTGGGGGAGAGCCGGATCACCGCCTCGAAGGGGTGGGACGGCGGCGCAAGATCGGCGCCGCGGGCGCCGGGCCGGTCCCAGAGGTGGTGGTGCGGATCGATGATCGGCAGGTCTGGCTCGAGGATCGGCTCCAGGGGAGTCAGGGTCCGGGTCATGTGGGCGTTCTCCCTTGGCTTTCCCGCACCTTGCCGCCTGCCCCCACCCGCCGCAAGCGCAGTGAGGTTGCCCCCTGCCCCGCACCGCGCCACAAGAGGACATGCTGGATATCGCCCTCCCCTCCGCGGACGCCCTGATCGCTCTTGGTCAGGTCATCATGATCGACCTGGCCCTCGCCGGGGACAACGCCGTCGCCGTCGGCCTCGCGGCGGCCGGCCTGCCGGCGGAGCAGCGGCGCAAGGCCATCTTCTACGGCCTGATCGCCGCCGTCGTCCTGCGGTTGGGCCTGGCCGTCATCACGGTCCAGCTCCTGCAGTTGATCGGCCTCCTCCTCGCCGGCGGGATCCTCCTGCTCTGGGTCTGCTGGAAGATGTGGCGCGAGCTTCGCGAGGGACACGAGGCAGAGGCCGCCGAGGCGGCGGAGGCCCTTGAGGAAGCCACGGGGGTGGAGTTCGAAGGCGAGCCGACCACCACGCCGCGCGCCAAGACCATGCGCCAGGCCATGACGCAGATCCTTCTGGCGGATGTCGCCATGTCCCTCGACAACGTCCTGGCGGTGGCCGGCGCAGCCCGCGAGCATGTCTGGGTCCTGGTGGTCGGCCTGCTGCTGTCCATCGCCCTGATGGGCCTGGCCGCCACCTGGATCGCCAGCCTCCTGCAGCGGCATCGCTGGCTGGGCTTTGCGGGCCTGGTCATCGTCCTCTACGTCGCCCTGCACATGATCTGGCAGGGCCACCGCAGCGTCGTGATCGACCTCGGTCAGACGCCCGCCTACAACGCGGCAGCGCCGGACATGGTCGACATCACCCCAGAGGAAGAGGCCAGCCGGCAGGCCCTGACCGGGCGCTAGCTCAGTCGGCTTCCGGCCCGCCGAACCGGGCCCGCCAGGCCTCGACCTGTTCGCCCTCGATCTTCCGGAACAACACCTCCGGCGCCTTCACCTCCCGCCCGGCGGGCAGAAGATCCAGAGCGGAGCCGGTGTCCGGCCAGGGCGCCGCCGGAAGCTCGCCCACCGCCCGCGAGACCGTCTCACAGGTGAAGGGGATGAAGGGGCGCGAAACCCTGGCGAACAGAGCCACCAGGTTCAGGCCCATCCGCACGGACACCGCCGCCCGCTCCCTGTCGGTCTTCACCGCCGTCCAGGGCGCCGCCTCGGTCAGGTACTGGTTGCCCAACACCCACAGCTGGCGCAGGGCCTGGGCGGACTTGCGCATTTCAAGCGCCTCAAGCTGGGTGGTCAGCTCGGCCATCTTCTCGGCCACGTCGACGCGCAGGCGGGCCTCCAGCGGGCCCTCCTCCCCGCCTTCTGGCACGAGGCCGTCGAACCGGCTTTCCGTGAAGCGCAGGATGCGATTTACAAAGTTGCCGAAGACATCGGCCAGATCGGCGTTGATCTGGGCCTGGAACTGCTCCCAGACAAAGCTGGCGTCCGAGCCCTCGGGGGCGTTGGCGATGATCCACCAGCGCCAGTAGTCCGGCGGCAGCAGCTCCAGCGCCTGGTCCATGAAGACCCCGCGCTGCTGCGAGGTCGAGAACCGGCCGCCGTAATAGTCCAGCCAGTTGAAGCCCTTCAGCCGGTCGACCAGCTTCCAGGGGGTATTGGAGGCGGGCGTCCAGGCGCCGTCCGCGCCCAGGCGCTCGTTCACCCCGATCAGGGTGCAGGGAAAGCCTACCGTGTGGAAGGGCACGTTGTCCTTGCCCATGAACTGGACATAGGTCACGTCCGAGGCCGCGTCGCCCCGCCACCAGCGCTCCCAGTCCGCGCCGGTCGCGTCGGCCCACTCCCGGGTGGCGCCGATGTACTCGATGGGGGCGTCGAACCAGACGTAGAACACCTTGCCCTTCAGCCCCTCGACGTCCGGGCGAAGGCCATCCGGGTTCGCGCCCCACTCTGCTGCGTTGACGGGCACGCCCCACTCCAGGTCCCGGGTGATGCCCCGGTCCTGCAGGCCCTCGTCCAGCCACTTCAGGGCGATGGAGGTCACCAGCAGGGGCCAGGTCGCCTTCTTGCCCTCGATCCAGGCCCGGAGCCGCTCGGCAAAGAGGCTCTGGCGCAGGAAGAGGTGCTTGGAGGGCCGGATCTCGATGTCCTCCGATCCCGACACCGCCGAGCGGGGCGAGAGGAGATCGGCAGGGTCGAGCACGCGGGTGCAGTTCTCGCACTGGTCGCCGCGGGCGGCGGCGTAGCCGCAGTGCGGGCAGGTTCCGATCACGTAGCGGTCCGGCAGAAAGCGCCCGTCGGCGTTGGAGTAGACCTGCTGGGTGACCCTTTCCTCGATGAAGCCGCCCTCCCAGAGCTGTTGGGCCAGGGTCTGGGTCATCTCCCGGTTCTGCGGCGAGGACGACCGGCCGAAATGGTCCCAGGACAGGCCGAAGCCTGCGGCCAGCTCCGCCTGGACCTCATGCTGCTGAAGACAGAAGGTCGCGACATCGATGCCCGCCTCCGCCGCCGCCAGCTCTGTGGGCGTGCCATGCTCGTCGGTGGCGCAGATGTAGAGGGTCTCATGCCCCTGGGCGCGCTTGAACCGGGCGAACACATCCGCCGGCAGCATGGATCCCGCCAGTGTCCCCAGGTGCTTGATCCCGTTGATGTAGGGCAAGGCCGAGGTGATGAGGATGCGGGTCATGGGGCTCTCGTGATGAGGAGGAGCGAAGCGCGGGCTTATAGGGCGCCCTTCCACCGGAACAAAGCGCGGCGCCGTTCTTTGGTTGTCGGCGCGCCCGGGTTCTGGCATCGGAGCGCCCGGGCCGGCTTAGCTCAGCTGGTAGAGCAGCGGTTTTGTAAACCGAAGGTCACGGGTTCGAGTCCTGTAGCCGGCACCATATATGATCGCCCAGGCCCGTCTGGCCCCTTGTCCCGGAGTCGCCCATGTCCGCCGACCGCCCCCTCATCGCCATCGCGATTATGGCCGCCATGTCCCTTTCGGCCTGCGGGAAACCGGCGACGGATGGGGAGACCGCGGACTCCGGCGGGGTGCAGCCAGCGGCCTCGCCGCCTCTGACCGACGCCCAGAAGGCGGCCCTGCAGGCCGAGTTGCCGGAGCCCTACCGCAGCGCCGACCTTGAGAAGGGCGAGGCGCTCTATGCGATGTGCCGATCCTGCCACACCTTGGTGGAGGGCGGCGCCAACCTGACCGGGCCGAACCTCTGGGGCACCTTTGGCGCGAAGGCGGCGTATGTCACCGGCTTCAACTACTCCGACGCCCTGAAGACTTCGGGACTGACCTGGGATTTCGCCACCATGGACAAGTGGATCGAGAAACCCCGCGAACTCGTGCCAGGGACCAAGATGTCCTACGTCGGCATGAAGTCGCCTGAAGACCGCGCAGCCCTCATCGCCTTCCTGAAGGTCAACACGACCCCGGCGAAATAGCTGGGGGCCTACTTCGCAGCCTGGGCGGCCTCTTCGGCTTCAAAGGCCTCGAGACGCCTTGCCCGGCTCTCGGGTGACTTCGTGAAGCGCGCCAGGAGGTTGTAGAAGATCGGCACCAGGAAGAGGGTCAGGAGGGTCGCAAAAATGGCCCCGAAGAAGATCACCACGCCGATTGTCCTGCGCGACTCCCCACCGGCTCCGCCTGACAGGATCAGGGGCACCGCCCCAGCGGCGGCCGAGATCGAGGTCATGATGATCGGCCGCAGGCGGAGGGCCGAGCTCTCGATGATGGCGTCGCGGACGGACCGTCCCTCGTCCCGGAGCTGGTTTGCGAACTCGACGATCAGGATCCCGTTCTTGGCCGCAATTCCGACCAGCATGATCAACCCGATCTGGCTGTAGGTGTTGAGGGTTGATCCGCTGACCAGCAGGCCGAAGAGACCCCCCAGGGCCGCCACCGGCACGGTCAGCATGATCACCATCGGGTGGATCCAGCTTTCGAACTGCGCCGCCAGCACCAGGAAAACCAGTACGAGGGCCAGGGCCAGGGCGCCGTAGACGGCTGATCCACCCTCCAGGTAGTCGCGGGCCAGGCCGCCCCACTTCACCGTTGTGCCAGGCTGCTTGTCGATCTCAGCCTGGAAGAAGGCGACCGCCTCGCCGACGGTGTAGCCAGGGTTGAGCTGGACCGACAGGGTGATGGATCTGAGCCTGTCGATCCGGTCCCGGCTGGGGGTGTCTCCGCGGATCTCGGTCGTCACGACGGCCGAGAGGGGCACGGTGGCGCCCGAGGACGCCCGGACATAGACGTTCCTGAGGTCGGCCTCGTTCATCCGCTGGGACCGGTCCGCCTGCAGGATGACGTCGTACTCCTGCCCCCCCTTGATGTAGGTGGTCACCTTGCGGGAACCGAACAGGGTCTCGAGCGCCCGGCCCACCGCCTGGGCGGACACGCCCAGCTGGGCGGCCTTCTCACGGTCCAGCTCAACCAGGAGCCGCGGCGAGGTCGGTTCGTAGTCCAGGCGAGGACGCGCCAGTCCGGGATTGTTGCGCGCCGCCGCCAGCAGGGGCTGGATCGCCCTCTCGATCTGCGGATACTCGTCGCCGAGCACGCTGACATTGACGCTGGACCCACCGCCGCCACCACCCCCGCCGCCGCGCTGGATTGAGGGGCGGACCGAGGCGATGACCCGGGCCGAGGTGATCGCCGAGTACTCCCGGTTCAGCTGGGCCGCCAGTTCCAGGGACGACATCCTGGGCTCACCCGTGTCCGACAGGCCGGCGTTCCCCCCGCCGGAACTGAACTGGTTCCGTCCGAAACTGGGCACGGCTAGGGTGTAGCGCTGGATCACCCCGTCCTTGAGCAGGGACTGGAGACGCGCCTCGACCTGCTGGGAGGCGGGCAGGATGTAGTCGTAGCCCGCGCCCTCCGGGCCCTGGATGGAGATGTCGACGCGGCCCCGGTCCTCCATGGGAACCAGTTCCTTGGGGATCACAAGGGCGAGGCCGCCCGCGATCAGTCCGAACGCCACGATCAGGACCCCGGCCGTCACGGACGCGGCCGGCATCCGCCGCGGCGCGAGCACGGCCTCCAGCGAGGCCTGATAGGACGCCTTGAGGGAGTCCATCACCGAGTTCACCCCCCGTGCGAGGGCGTTACCGGAGCCGGCCGGGCGCAGGAGGATGGAGCTCAGCATGGGCGCCAGGCTGAGCGCCAGGATGGACGAGAAGACCATCGCCGCAGCGATCGCCACCGCCAGCTCCACGAAGAGTCGGCCGGTGAAGCCGGGCATGAACATGAGGGGAGCGAAGACGGCGACCAGAACCACCGTGGTCGCCACCACGGCGAAAAAGACCTGGGCGGCGCCCCTCTGGGCGGCCACCAGGGGCGGCTCGCCCTCATCGATCCGTCGCTGGATGTTCTCGACGACGACGATGGCGTCATCGACAACGAGTCCGATCGCCAGGACCAGGGCCAGGAGGGTCAGCAGGTTGACCGAGAATCCCAGGACCGCGAGCACGATGAAGGTCGCAACGATGCAGATGGGCGCGACCACGGAGGGAACGACAGCGGCCCGCCAGGACCCCAGGAAGAGCAGGTTCACGAGGGCCACGAGGGCCAGGGCCATGCCCATGGTGATCCAGACCTCCTGGATCGCCTCCCGGGTGAAGCTGGTGAAATCGACCGCGACCTCCATCCGGGTCCCGGAGGGCAGGCTTCGG
Source organism: Phenylobacterium sp. (assembly GCA_020402585.1). Taxonomy (GTDB): domain Bacteria; phylum Pseudomonadota; class Alphaproteobacteria; order Caulobacterales; family Caulobacteraceae; genus Phenylobacterium. The sequence goes on from JADBZH010000081.1 coordinate 9,224, forward strand.
TTGATCTCCTCGACCTGCTCGCGGATGCCGTCCGAGATCTCAAGATCATTGGCCTGGGACTGGCGGGTGATGGCGATGCCGACCTGGTCCTGGTTGTTCGAACGGAACAGCCGTCGGCGCTCATCGGGGCCTTCCTCGATGCGCGCGATGTCGCCGAGGCGGATCACATAGGCGTTGGGGTTCGCCGCACTGGCGGAGGCCGAGACAGGCGAGACCGCCGCTCCCGCCGCCGCCGCCGTTGTTCCCAGGGCGCCCTGCTGGCCGGTGGCGGGCGGCGGGGCCCTTGCGCCGCCCGAGGGCGTGACGGGAAGCTGTTCAAACTCCCTGGGCGTCGAGTAGCCCCGGGCGACCCGGATGGTGAAATCCTTGGACGGGGCCTCCAGGGCGCCCGCGGGAAGCTCGAGGTTCTGCGCCCGGAGGGCCGCCTCCACGTCATCGACCGTCACGCCCCGGGCCGCCATGGCCATCGGATCCAGCCAGATCCGCATGGAGTAGATCTGCGCCCCGCCGATTCCGACCTGGGCCACGCCCGGCACGGTGGACAGGCGCTCAATGAGATAGCGGTTGGCGTAATCGGTCAGCTGCAGCCTGTTGAGCGTCGAGGACGTCAGGCTGATGAACATGATCGGCGAATCATCCGCGTTCGCCTTGGCGATCTGCGGCGGATCGGCCTGGTCCGGCAGCAGGGGCGTGACCCGGCTGACCGCGTCGCGGACGTCGTTCGCTGCGTCGTCCAGGTTCCGGTTCAGGTCGAAGGAGATGGAGATGCGGCTGCCGCCGTCCCTCGACGAGGAGTTGACGCGGTCAATCCCCTGGATCCCCGACACCTGGCGCTCGATAACCTGGGTGATCCGTTCCTCGACGACCTCGGCGGAGGCGCCCCGATAGGTCGTGGAAATGCTGACCACCGGAGGGTCGACACTGGGAAGTTCCCGAACCGCCAGGGTGAAATAGCTGGCGATCCCGATGACACAGAGAAGGATCGCCCCGACCGCTGCAAAGATCGGGCGGCGGACCGAAAGGTCGGAGAGGGTCATCCGGCCCTGCGCGGTGCGGCGCCTCCCCCCTGGCCGTCCTGGGACGGGGGCGCTCCAGCGGGTCGCACGGGCTGGCCGGACTGGATCCGGTTCAGGCCGTCAGCGACCACGCGATCCGTGACCGTCACACCCTGCAGGACCTCGACCCAGCCATCCTGCCGCAGGCCGGCGACCACCGGCTTCTGCTGGACGGTCATGCGCCCGGCCTCTTCGACGACGACGAACACCGAGGCCCCCTCACCCTGGACAGCGACGGCGGACTCCGGCAGCGCAAGCGCCGAGCGGGCTCCCTGGCTCACGCCGACGCGCAGCATCATGCCGGGCCTGAGCCGGCCATCCCGGCTCGCGAACTCAGACCGGGCGGTCAGGGCGCGGGTGCGCTCATCAATGCGGGTGTCGAGGCGGATGATGCGACCATTGAAAACAGCGTCCGGCCAGGCGTCGACCCTGGCGGTCAGGGCCTGGCCTTCCTTGACCGAGGCCAGGAAACGATCCGGGATCTGGAAATCGACCCGGACCGCTGAAAGGTCATCCAGGGTCACAATGGCCGCCCCGGGATTGATGACTGCGCCCGGCGCGATGTCCGACAGGCCCACCACGCCGGCGAAGGGCGCGCGGATGACGCGGTCGCCCAGCCGGGCCTCGGCGGCGCCCACATCGGCGACGGCGGTCTTCCAGGCGGCTTCATACTGGTCCACGGCCGCGACAGAGGCGAAGCCCTGCTGGCCGAGGGTCCGCCAGCGCTCATAGGCCCGGCGGGCCTGGATCTCCCGGGCGCGGGCCTGGGCGAGGGCGGCGTCCTGCTCGTTGGTCTTGAGCTCCACAAGGACCTGCCCCTTGGCGACCGTCTGGCCCGGGGTGAACAGGACCCGGCTGACCAGCTGGGTGGTCGCCGCGGACAGGGTCACCGACTGGCGCCCCTTGGCGACGCCGAGAAGTTCGAGCCGGTCCGTAAAGGTGCGGGTTGTCGGGCTGACGAGGGCGACCTGGGGCACATCCCCCCGGGGACCGCCGCGCGCCGCACGCCCCGGCGCTGCGCCCGCCGCCGCCCCGGAGGCTCCCGGGGGGCCGTCCTGGGCAGGTCGCCTGTCGGACAGGAACTTGAACCCGCCCGCCGCCAGCATCAGCAGGACCACGCCAAGCGCAAATGCGAGGAAGTAATGCCGTCTCAGCACGGTCCCAAAAACTCCGAAGCTCAGACCCGTCCTGAGGCGTCATGCAGACAATGTGACCGTTCCCTAAGCCGCCGCTTTACCGGCGTCCACCCCGGACGGGGCTTGAACAGCGAAGCCGGCGGCGGTCGGGTCGATCCGGAGAAGACGCCTGCCCGTCAGGCGTCGTAGCCCGGCATCTCGCGGTCGAGCTTGCGCAGGCATCCGGGCCAACCCAGCTTTCCGCCGATGCCGCGACCCACCTGCCGGCGAACCTCTTCCTGGGCCGCCTCGGGTGCAATCAGGACGTTCTCACGGCCGCAGGACAGTGCCATGACCTGCTGCTTGCAGGCGCGCTCCAGGAAGAACATGCCGTTCCAGCACTCCGCCGCGCTCTCGCCCAGGGCCAGGGTGCCGTGGTTGCGCAACAACATCAGGCTCTTGTCGCCCAGGTCCGCGACCAGACGCTCGCGCTCGTCGAGGTTCAGCGCGATGCCCTCGTAGTCATGATAGGCGAGGTGCGGCAGGCAGATCAGCGAATGCTGGGACAGGGGCAGGAGGCCCTCCTTCTGGGAGGAGACCGCCGCGCCCTGGTCCGAGTGCAGGTGCATGACGAAGTGGGCGTCCTCGCGGTTCATGTGCACCGCCGAGTGGATGGTGAAACCCGCCGGATTGATGAAATAGGGCGTCTCCTGGAGGATGTTGCCCTCCACATCGATGCGGACCAGGGACGACGCCGTGATCTCGTCGAACAGCATCCCGTAGGGATTGATCAGGAAGTGGTGCTCAGGCCCCGGAATCCGGGCCGAGATGTGGGTGTAGATCATATCGTCCCACCCGTGCAGGGCGGCGAGGCGATAGAGCGCGGCGAGATCGACCCGGGCCTGCCACTCCTCGTCGCTTACCTTGCCCTTCAGCGAGACAATACCTGCAAGCGAACCATCAGCCATGGCGGCCTCCCTCAGAGTTATGAGCTCGAAGGTCGCCCCGGCGGAGGCAAAGGTCAAGGCCGGCGGCAGGTCCTAGCCGTCGGACCGAATGCGGGAAACTGAGCGAAGCCAGGCGGCATAGGCGTTGTCCGCCGATCCCGCCGCCCCCTGTGGCGAGAGCCGGGTGGTCTGCGGGCGAGCAGAAGCCGCGTCGGCCGCGGTCGCAAACAAACCGCAGCCCAGGCCGGCGAAGAGGGCGGCGCCTAGGGCGGTGGTTTCCTCATAGGCGGCGCGGCCCACCGGCATACGGGTCCTGTCCGCGAGCTTCTGGCAGAACCAGACCGACCGCGACATGCCGCCGTCGACGCGGAGTTCAGCGTCTGGTCCAAAGGCTTCGGGCGCATCCAGCCGCATGGCCTCAATCAGGTCGCGGGTCTGGAAGGCCGCGGCTTCGAAGGCGGCGTCGGCGATCTCGGGAAGACCTGTGTCCCTTGTCATGCCCAGGAGGCCTGCGCGGGCGTCAGGGTCCCACCAGGGCGCCCCAAGGCCGGTGAAGGCGGGGACCAGGGTGACGCCGTGGCCAGGGCGGGCCCGTCGGGCCAGGGCCTCGACCTCGGCGCCGCCTCCGGGAACCCCGAGCCCCTCGTTCATCCATTGCAGGGCGGCTCCCGCCACAAAGATCGAGCCCTCAAGGGCGTAGGTCGCCCGGCCCCCAAGTCGGCCCGCCACCGTCGTCAGGAGGCGGGCGGAAGACCGCGCGGCTGTCTCCCCGGTGTTGAGAAGCAGGAAGCACCCTGTCCCGTAGGTGGCCTTCATCTCACCCGGGCGGATGCAGCCCTGGCCCATCAGGGCCGATTGCTGGTCCCCCGCCACGCCCCGGATCGCGATCGCGCCGCCCAGCAGTTCCGAAAGGGTGCTTCCGTAGTCGTCCGCGCAGTCCATCACACGCGGCAGGAGGGCGCGCGGCACCCGGAAGAGGTCCAGGAGCTCATCGGACCAGTCCTGGGCGTGGATGTCGAAGAGCAGGGTTCGGGAGGCGTTGGTGGCGTCCGTGGCGTGCACCGCCCCTCCGGTCAGCTTCCAGATCACCCAGGTGTCCATGGTCCCGGCCAGCAGTTCGCCGGCCTCCGCCCGCGCCCGCAGGCCCGGCTGGCTGTCGAGGATCCAGGCCAGCTTGGTGGCGGAGAAGTAAGGGTCCAGCAACAGACCGGTGAGCGCCGTCACCCGGGTCTCGACGCCCCGGGCCCTGAGCGCCTCGCACTCGGGCGCCGTCCGGCGGTCCTGCCAGACAAGCGCCCGCCCCACCGGCTCGCCGGTCCGCCGATCCCAGACGACGACGGTCTCGCGCTGGTTGGTGATGCCAATCGCGGCCACCTGCGACGGGCTGACACCGGCGCGCCCGAGCACGCCCTTCAGCACCTTCACCGAGGCCGAGAAGATCTCCAGGGCGTCGTGTTCGACCTCGCCATCCCCCGGATAGTGCTGCTCAAGGGGCTCGCCCAGACTGGCCACCTCGACGCCCCGGTCGTCGAAAAGGATCCCGCGGGTCGAAGTCGTGCCCTGGTCCAGGCTCAGGAGAAACACGGAAGACAAGACATCCCTCAACTTTCAGTTCAGGTTACTCTATAGGTTGACGACAGCGGCGGCCGGCGCCGCCCTGAGGTAGCGGAGGACAGCTCCGCCGCTTTGTGTATTCGGACCACCTCGAAGGGGGCTTCTTGGGCGACAGGGTGGACGAGATCATGGCCCTCGCCAAGAGCCGCAACACTGCGGATCGCGAGCGCCTGCTCATTCGGCTCGTGGACATGTGCAACCAAAGCGCCGACGACCTGCGCACGCCGCGGGTGCAGGCCCTGTTGTCCCAGGTCTTCTTTGATCTGGTGTTCCAGGCCGAGTACGACATCCGCCTCAGGCTGGCCGAGAACATTGCGTCTGCGGACTGGGCCCCTTCCGGCCTGATCAACATCCTGGCCTTCGACGACATCGAGATCGCCCGGCCCATCATCGCCCGGAGCCCGATCCTCGAGGATCCCGACCTGATCCGTCTGCTCGTCGAGGCGACCCTCGAACACCAGATCGAGGTGGCCCGCCGCCCCGACATCAGCGCCAAGGTGGTGGAGGCCATCCTGAGTGCGGGTCGGCCTGAGGTCATGACCGCCCTCGCTGGAAATGAGGCCGCCAAGGTCTCCGAGGATCATCTTTACGAGCTCGTCCAGAAGGCCGAAGAGGTCGCCAGCCTGAGAACGCCCCTGGCTGAGCACCCGCGCCTCAACGACGAGCTGGCGGGCTATCTCTACGCCTGGGTCGGGGCGGCGCTCCAGAAGTCCCTCGCCACCCGCTTCGAACTGAACACCAAGGCCCTGGACGCCGCCGTGGCCGTCTCGGTGCAGCAGGCCAAGGCTGGCGGAGCGAAGTTACAGACGCTACAGCCCGAGGAGAGCGAAGAGGAACGGCGGGACCGACAGCTCGTCGCCAAGCTCGACATGTCCGGCCAGCTTCGTCCGAGCTACCTTGTGAAGGCCCTGAAGGAGAAGCGGGTCTCTCTTTTCGTGACCGCCCTCGCCGCCCTGGGCCGCTTCGAGGCTCCAGCCGTCCGCAAGGCGGTGAATGGGACCACGGCCGAGTCCCTGGCCCTCGCCTGCGCTTCTATCGGTGTCGATCGCACGGTCTTTCCCTCCTTGCTGGCGCTCCTGCGCGAGACCAACAACGGCCTGCCGGGCGGGAATGACGAGGGCGACCGGCGGGCCTACCAGGCCTTTGCCCAGACCAACCCGAAATCAGCGGCGACCCTTTTCCGAAAAGCCACGTCGGAAAGCTGAGGCATCAGTCCATTGATCTCTTCGTTCCCGCCCGCGCGGCCGAGGCTGACCTTCTTGAGCAGCGATCGTCCGGAAGCGATGGACGCCCGTGAACGGCTGACCGCCGCCTACGGTGATGTCCCGCCGGAGGAGGCGGACATCATTGTGGCCCTTGGGGGCGACGGCTTCATGCTTGAAGTGCTGCACCTGCCCCTGGCCCGTCGCATCCCGATCTACGGGATGAACCGGGGTTCAGTCGGCTTCCTGATGAATGACTTCGAGGCGGATGATCTTCTTGCGCGGATCGCCGCCGCCGAGCAGGCCGAGATTCATCCGCTGACCATGACCGCAGTGGACGCCTCCGGACAACGGTTCACCGCCATGGCCATCAATGAGGTGTCCCTTCTCCGGCAAACCCGGCAGACCGCCAAGCTGCGCATCCTCATCGACGGCAAGGTGCGTCTGGCCGAGCTTTCCTGTGACGGCGCGCTCGTCGCCACGCCGGCCGGTTCCACAGCCTACAACCTCTCGGCCCACGGACCGATCATTCCCCTGGAGGCGAGGGTCCTCGCCCTCACCCCCATCAGCGCCTTCCGGCCTCGGCGATGGCGCGGGGCCCTTCTGCCGCACGCCGCCCGGGTCTGCTTCCAGGTGCTCGAAGCCGACAAGCGGCCGGTCAGCGCCGTGGCGGATAACTTCGAGGTCCGTGATGTTGTCGAGGTGCATGTGACTGAGGATCGGGAGGTCTCCATGACCATGTTGTTCGACGCCGGGCGAGGTCTCCAGGAAAGGGTGCTGGCGGAACAGTTTTCCGTCTGACCAGTTGCACGGGTCGTTAACTGCGCCAGAGTAAGCTCGTTCCAGTCGGAACTCTCAGGTGGAGCAGAACTCGCCATGACGGCTGCAGGTTCGAAACGTCTCCGGATTGACAATGACGCCGTGGCCCGGGCGGAAGCCGCCCTTGCGGCCATGTCCGTGAACTTTGAGGACTGGCTGCAGGCCGAGATCACCCGGCTCAACAAAGCCATGTCGACGGTCAACGCCGAGGGACGCTCCGAAACCGGCATGGAGGCGTTGTACCACCGCGCCCATGACTTGAAGGGCCTCGGCGCCACCTACGGCTATCCGATCATCTCTCAGATCTCCGGAACCCTCTGCCGCCTGATCGACAGCGCCGAGAAGCGCCTGACCTCTCCCCTCCCCCTCATCGAGGTTCATGTGGAGGCCATCAAGGCCGCCGCCCGAAACAAGATCACTACGGACGAGGACGCCATCGGTCGGGCGCTGGTGAAGGAACTGGAAACGAAGGTCGCCGCCTTCGATCGCGACGCCTGAGCGTCCGGCTTCCGGCTGTCCCGGAGCCTACATCACCCTTTCGAGCGGCTCTGCCACCTCGCCGTATCCCGCCTCCGGCGGGAGGGTCAGGACCTTGCCCCCCGGCCGATCCTCGATGCGCGGAAGCACGGTGACCAGGGTCCGGTCCCTGGCCCGCATGAGGCAGTCCTCTGCGCTCGAGGCCTCCGCCAGGAGCTGGACATTCATTCGGGTCGGGAAGATCACCTTCCGGGCGCCCCGCTCGGCCAGATCCAGCACCTCGCGGGGCGCAATCCATTCCGCATCGACCGTCTCGCGTCCGTCACAGGCGGCGGGTTGGTCCTCGGGCGCCCTCACCGCATAGAACCAGGTGTCGAAGCGCTTCGGGGTCAGGGGGGGCGTGATCCAGCGGGCGAAAACGGTCAGGGCGCTCAGGTCCAGCTTCACGCCCAGGTCCCTGACCACGTCGAGGAAGGGAAGGTCACCGGCGTCCACCGCCTTCCGAATGTCCATGGGCGCCGCCTCGCCCCGGAACGCCTCGCCGTCGGGGGTCCTGGCCAAAAGGATGCCCGCCTCCTCGAAGACCTCCCGGATCGCCGCGATCCGAAGAGGCCGCTGGATGGCGTCGAACTCGCCAAAGCCAAGGGTGTATTGGGACCAGGCCTCGGCGTGATCCCGCTCGTGGCTCTTGCCGCCCGGGAACACCAGGGCGCCGGAGGCGAAGTCGATCTGGTGATGGCGCTTGACCATCAGCACCTCGAACGTCGGGGCGTCGCGAAGAAGCAGGATAGTGGCCGCGGGCTTGATGGCGCTGTCGGGAGCGATGTCGGTCATGCCCGCATGATGAGGGCCAGCGACACGGGCTGGCAAGCCTGTTGGCGGCCTCAGGCCGGCTGTGACAGCAGACCCGGATCCGCCTGCGCGCCAGGGGAACAGGCGTCAAGGCGATCGAGGAGATAGGCGATGTCGTCCTGAAGAACGTTGAACTCCACCGCCTCGCAGCTCAGGAAACGCTCCAGCATCAGGGCCTGGAGACGGACCCGGTCGAGGATCCCGCCCTCGCCCTCAAGCGCCCTCCAGGCGTCAACGCCGGCCCGGAAGGCGGGATAGAGGCGCATCGGAAGGTCTGCCTTCTCATAGAGGGCCCGCAGGCCGAGGGGCCCGGCGTCGTGCACCATCAATCGGGCCCGCCGGTGCGGCACGCGGGCCAGCTCGGCAAGGCTGTACTCCAGAAAGACCATGTGGCCATTGGCCAGCGCGCGAAGCAGGAAGGAGGGCGTCAGGCGTTCATGGGCGTTCAGGTGCTTGACGAACCGCGCCGGATCTCCGGTCAGGCCCGCCTGGTCCACCAGGTCGATGGTCGCCCGCTCATACGCCCCCAGCGCGATGCCAATCGCCACCTCGGGCGGTATCTCATGATGGCTGACCAGGTGATCAAGAACGGCGTCACTGACTAACCGGACCAGCTTCTCGGTCACGGAAAGCGGCAGGGTCCTTCGGTAGGCCACGGCGCTGAGCACAGCCTGGGATCTCGAGAAGCGCTCGACCACACGGACCAGGCAGCGTTCGGGAATCTCGGCGTTGTCATTGGAGCAGACCGCCTCGATCGCCCGCTCGACCCCGTGGTCGACCAAGGCTTCAGAGACTGTGGAGGTGACCTTTGGGCGCTTGGCGATCACCACCTGGCGGGTGGGACCGCCGATCCGGGCGATCTCGGCCAGGTCCGCCTCGGTGAAGGCCGGTGAGGCTGACAGTACGGGCAGGGCGACGCTGTCGACATCCTTGATAAGTTTGAGGGCCAGCTTGCGCGAAATGGCGGGGGACGCCTTCAGGGTCACGGCAAGGGCCCGCCGGACGAGCTCGCAGGCGTCGTCGGCAAGGATGGGAAGAACCTCCTCGGCGACCTTGCGACCCTCCTCCGTCAGGTAGGTGCGTTCGATCGTCAGGCAGACCTGTTCTGCCGCCTCAGCGCGCTCTTCTGGCGTGCCCCCCTTGAGGATCGTGCGGATGACCGCCTCCCGACTTCCTTCAGGCGACCTGCAATCGGCGGGTCGCCAAACCACTCCACTGGAGGCATTAATCTCGCATCAGGTTTAACAAAAATTTACTGGTCGTTTTGGGGCGATTCGTCGGAAGCCGTCGTTCAGAGCTCGGAAAACAAGGTGAGGAAATGTTGCTCAAGAGTTTGAAAGTTATTGAATTTGCTTCCTACATTGCCGCACCTGGCGCTGCGGGAATCCTTGGCGACTGGGGTGCAGACGTCATCAAGGTTGAACGACCGGAAGGCGACCCGATGCGCCATGTCTTCGCCGACACCAAGAACGCTGTCGCCGGAAACCCCACCTTCGCCGTCGATAACCGCGGCAAGCGCGCCGTCGTCCTGGACATTTCACGCCCGGAAGGCCGGGACGCCCTCGCCCGGCTGGCCGCCACCGCGGATGTGTTCCTGACCAATGTCCGTCCCGCCGCCCTGAAGCGCGCCGGTCTCGATGAGGCGACCCTGCGCCGGGACAATCCGCGCCTGGTGTACGCCATGGTCACCGGCTACGGCCTCGAGGGCCCTGACGCCCACCTGCCCGGCTTCGACGTCACCGCCTTCTGGGCCCGTTCCGGCGTCGCCCGCATGCACGCCCCGAAGGGGACGGACCCCTTCATCCTTCGCACCGGAGTGGGCGACCACACCACCTCCATGGCCACCGTCTCGGCCATTCTGGCGGCCCTCTACGAGCGCGAGCAGACCGGCCACGGTCGGCTGGTGCAAACCTCCCTCCTGGCCACCGGGGTCTACACCGTCTCTTCCGATATGGCCGTGCAGCTCGCCTTCGGGCGTCTGGCGTCCAATCGGCCGCGGACGGACCCCTTCGACCCCCTGGCCAATTTCTACCGCAGCTCAGACGACCACTGGTTCGTGCTGAACCCGCGCGGGGGCGGCGCCGACTGGAAGGCTCTCACCCGCGCCTGCGGACGCCCGGACCTCGCCGACGACGAGCGTTTCGCAAACGGCAGGTCTCGCCGCATCAACAGTGCGGCCCTGGTCGTTGAACTTGAGGCCGCCTTCGCCAGGTTCGACTTCTCGGAGGTTCGGGCCCGGCTGGATGGCGAGGACCTTGTCTGGGCGCCGGTCCAGACCCCCGCGGAGGTCGCAGCAGACCCGCAGGTGGCCGCCGCCGGCGGCTGGGTCGACGTCGAGGATGGCGAAGGGGGCAGCTTCCGGTCCCCCGCGGCGCCCGCCCGGTTCCCGGGTGTGGACCAGTCCGTCCGGCCGCCCCCGCCGGGCCTGGGCGAGCATACCCGTGAGGTCCTGGCCGGCCTGGGCTATTCCGAGGCCGAGATCGACGCGCTCTACGCCAGCGGCGCCGCCGCCTGACGCGCCGGTCTAGCCGAGGAGCGGGTCCTCTCCTCGGCGGGCCGTGGCGGAGTCCCGTCCGGAGGAGGCGTCAGCGAGGACCCGGAGCATCTCGGTAGAGAAGAGGGAGCCGCCCAGCCGCGAGCCGGGTGTTGAGTTTTCGTCGCCGCGGCCGCCGCCGAGGATGAGGGCCATGAGGACCTCCTGCTCGCGCTTGACCTCCTGGGAGCGGCTGTTGCCTGCAAACTGGATGAAGCCCACGGGCTCCGGCGCCGGCAGGGGCGGCGGTACGGCGCCCGTCCGGACCAGGTTGGCATAGACCTCCTGGACCGTGGCCGCCCGCCCGCCCCTGTAGAAAATCGTCGGGTTGGCCCGCGCTGCATCCGGGAAGATGTTCGCCGCCGGCGCCATGGGCTGGCTCTCAAGGGCGTCGATGAGCCGTGCGGACCCGGCGGGGCCCATGAAGTGGGCCATGTAGAGCTCGCCCTGGGTGGGCTCCCGCCCGATCCGCCCTTTGAGGTAAGCGGCGTTCTGCTGGGTGAACTCGCCGGCCATGACCGAGGCGGCGGTCGGGTCCATCCTCAGGTCCAGGACGGCCTGCCGCGACCCGCCCGACACCACGTACCGGCCCTCGGAGTTCTGGCGGATCTGGGCCGCATAGGCCGAATAGCCATGCCGGTCGCCGAACTGCTTCACGGTGGCCAGCCAGGTCTGCTCCGTGAACTGGAACAGGCCTGTGGCGGAGGATGTGGAGGCCCGGGCGGTGGGGTTGAAGCTGCTTTCCCGCTGGGCGGTCTTCATCAGGTAGCCGGGATCGACTCCAGTCGCAGCGCCTGCGCGCTGGATGATGGTCTGGACGGCGGATCTGATTCCACTGATCGACATGACCGCAACCTGCCCCGGTATGGTAAACGGGTGTTTAACCATACCTGTTTAGACGGGGTTACCGAAACGTTAATATCAGTAGCTGCGGGGAAGGTCCAGAACCTGCTCGGCGATGAAGTTGCAGATCATCTCGCGGCTGACAGGGGCGATCCGGGCGATCATCGCCTCCCGGAAGTATCGCTCCACATGGTACTCCCTGGCGTAGCCCATGCCGCCATGGGTCAGGACCGCCGCCTCGCAGGCGGCGAAGCCGGCCTCCCCGCCCAGATACTTGGCCGCATTGGCCTCCGCCCCGCAGGGCTTGCCCGCGTCGAACAGGGCGGCCGCCCGGAAGGCCATCAGACTCGCCGCCTCAAGCCCCATCCAGGCCCGCGCCAGGGGATGGGCGATCCCCTGGTTCTGGCCGATGGGCCGGCCGAAGACCCGCCGCTCCCGCGCATAGTCCGCCGCCCGCTTCAGGGCCGCGCGACCCAGTCCCACGGCTTCCGCCCCGATCAGCACCCGCTCGGGATTGAGGCCGGCGAGCAGGTAGGAGAACCCCTTGCCCTCCTCCCCGACCAAGTCTTCTGCTGGGACCTCCAGGTTGTCGATGAAGACGCTGTTCGATTCGATGGCCTTGCGACCCATCTTGGGGATCACCGTCGCCGTGATCCGGCTGCGGTCGAAGTCCGTGTAGAAAAGGCTGAGCCCCTCGGTGGGCCGCCGGACCTCCTCCCGCGGGGTGGTGCGGGCGATGATCAGGATCTTGTTCGCCCTCTGCGCCATGGTCGTCCAGACCTTGCGCCCGTTGATCACCCAGCCGTTCCCCCGCCGCTCGGCCCGGGTGGTCAGGCTGGCCGTGTCGAGGCCGGAGTCCGGCTCGGTCACGGCGAAGCACATGCGGTCGCGGCCATCGATCAGGCGGGGAATGGCGCTGGCCTGCTGGGCCTCTGAGCCGAACTTCACGATTGGCATGGGCCCGAAGATGTTCAGGTGCACCGCGCTGGCGCCCGAGAAGCCCGCCCCGGATTCCGCCACCGTCTGCATGATCAGCGCCGCCTCGGTCAGCCCCAGGCCGGCCCCGCCCAGGGCCTCCGGCATGGCCGCACCCAGCCACCCCCCCGCCGCCATGGCCGAGACGAAGGCTTTGGGAAAGTCGCCGGTCTCGTCGACCTGTCGCCAGTAGTCGGCGTCGAAGCCCTTGCAGAGACGGCGCACCCCCGCCTGCAGCTCCAGCTGCGACTCGGTGAAGTCAAACCCGCTCATGCCTGAACCTCCCCTGCGCCCTTTGCGAACCGCGAGGGATCGAGTCGCGGAGCCCAGCGCCCGCCATCCTCTCCGGTCACCGCCGCAGTGACAATCTCCGCCACGAGGGGCGCCAGAAGCCAGCCATTGCGACGCGCCCCCACCGCCAGGAAGACGCCGGGGCGCACCGAGGCGCCCGCCAGGGGAAGGCCGTCAGGACTGGCCGCCCTCACCCCGACCCGGGTCTCCCAACCCTCCGGAGGCAGGCCCGGGATCACCCCGGCCAGAGCTCCTCGCAGGCTCGCCTGGGCCTTCAGGTCCGCCGCCAGGTCCGCGCGCCCGGCCTCCATGGTCGCCCCGGCCAGCAGTCCGCCCCCCGAGCCCAGCAGGTAGGCGCCTGGCGTGCGGATCACCCGGCTCGGCGGCGCGGGATCCGCCCGCCACAGGATCTGTCCCTTGATGGGTGAAAGAAGGGCCAGCTCCGGCGCCAGGGCCGACAACCTCCGGTCGGCGCCCGTAGCCAGGACAACGGGGCCAGGCGAGTCGGCGAGGTCCCGGTCGGAAAGGGCGCCGACCTCCATCGTCCCGCCCAGCTCCCTCAACCGCGCCGCCATGGCCGCCAGGGCGTCCTGCGGCTCGATCCGCCAGTCCTCGGGCGTGACCAGGGCGCGACCAAACCGCGGCGCCAGGCCGGGCGTCCAGGTCTGCATCTCGTCTCGACCCGCATCCCGGACCTCCAGCCCCAGGGCCTCGAGCTGGGCCTGCAGGTCCTGGAGCCAGGCGTCAGGGCCCACTGCTGCGGCGCCCGAGCGGTCGAGAGCCACCCCCAGCCGCCCGGCCAGGCCCGGCCAGAGGTCGCGGCTTGCGCAAAGCAGGCCAAGGCTGTCCGTCGCGGGACGGTCAAGGACGCTCTCGAAGGCTGGCGCGAGCATGCCCGCCGCCACGCCGGAAGCGGTCCGCCCCGGGACGGTCTCCGCCACCATCCGCACCTTGAGGCCGGCTTCGGCCAGGGCGAGGCCCGTCGCCAGGCCGAACACTCCGGCCCCGACCACGATCACGGAAGCTGCGCCCGACCC
>JADBZH010000082.1 GCA_020402585.1 Phenylobacterium sp.
ACAGCCGGTACTGAAGGGCCTGAACCTGCGCCTCGACCTCGATGACCGGATCGGCCTCCTCGGCGTCAACGGCGCCGGCAAGTCGACCTTCGCCCGCCTTGTGGCCGGCGACCTGGCCTCGCAGGGCGGAGAGGTCTGGCGGGACCGCCGGCTCAAGGTTGGATGGTTCCACCAGCACCAGATCGAGGCCCTGGACCCGGAAGAGACTCCCCTCGACATCCTGCGCCGCCGCCTGCCCGAGGCGTCCGAGGCCTCGCGCCGCAGCCGCCTCGCCCAGTGGGGACTGGGGGTCGACAAGGTCGAGACGACCGCCGCCAACCTCTCCGGCGGCGAGCGGGCGCGACTGCTGCTGAACCTGGTGGCGATGGAGGCCCCCCACCTCCTGATCCTCGACGAGCCCACCAACCACCTCGATATCGACAGCCGCCGGGCCCTGCTGGACGCACTGAATGACTATGAGGGGGCGGTCATCCTGATCACCCACGACCGCTCGCTGATGGAGCTGGTGGCCGACCGGCTCTGGCTGGCCGAAGACGGCTCGGTCCGGCCCTTCGACGGCGACGTGGAGGCCTATGCCCGACGAGTCGTCGAGCGGGCTCGGCAGGCGGCCCGGGACACGGACGCCCGCCCCCCTGCACAGGCGCCGGAACCCCCGCCCGAAACCCCTCCCCCTGCGCCCCCCCGGGCCCGTGCGCCTACGGGCAACGCCCGCCGGCGGGTGGAGGCGACTGAGGCCGTCATGGAAAAGGCCGCCGCGCGGCTGGCGGAAGTCGACGCCGCCCTCGCAGACCCTGCGACCTTCTCAGGCGATCCCCGTCGCGCAGCGAAGCTGGGCCAGGCGCGGACCGAGGCCCAGGCGGCGCTGGACGCCGCAGAGCAGGCCTGGCTGGAGGCGGTGGAGGCGTTCGAAGTCCTGAAGGCCTGAAGGCTCATAGAGTCGGCTGGATCAGGTCCCAGCGATTGCCCCAGGGATCGACAAAGACCGCCACGCGGCCATAGGCCTCGTCACGCGGCGCGTCCTCGAACCGGACGCCATGCCTCTGCAGGTGCTGGTAATCCCTTTCAAAATCATCGGTATGCAGGAACAGCCACACCCGGCCGCCGCCCTGCTTGCCGATCATGGCGACCTGATCCGGAGTCGCTGCCCTGGCGAGCAGCAAGGCGCCGCCCTCTTGTGACGGCGCGACAACCACCCATCGCTTGCCGCCGCCCAGCGCCTCATCCTGGAGAACGACGAAGCCGAGCGCCGACTGGAAGAACTCCAGCGCCGCATCGTACTGATCGACAAGCAGGGTCGTGTAGGCGAGGCGGGAGGACATGATCTAGCCGCAGGCGACCCGCTCGATCACGCCGGTGTCCGCGTCATAGTAGATGTTCAGCCGCCGGGGATTGTAGTCCTGGGTCTGGACGCAACGTGTGCAGGTGACCCGACGAAGTTGCGGATTGACCGGGACCGGGATGGCGGACCGCGACTGCCCCACCAGGTCCCTCACGGCCCTGAGACCACAGGTGTCCGGCGGCTCCACGCGCGGCTTCGGCGCGACGGGCGGAGGCGCCGGCGCGGGCGGGGGCGTTGACGGCGCAGCGCAGGCCGAAAGGAGGGCGAGGCCCCCCGTCAGCGCCAGGGCCTGCAGCGACCGCTTCACGACACCTTCTCCCAGCCCTTCTCTCCCTGCCGCCAGTAGGTGGCGGTGACCCCAGCCTCTCGGAACCGGCGCCATTGGGCGCGGGCCGCTTGAAGGGCCACATCATCCCTTCCGTCAAACAGGACGGAGCAGCGCTGGAACCCGGAGAGGTCCCCAGCCTCCGCGCCGTCCACCAGGAAGAGGGCCTCGGCCTGGTTGGGATTGCCGGCCTGCAGGGTCAGCACCACCGGGTCCGCCAGGTCTCCGCCCGGGTCGGCGGCGTGCGGCAGAAAGCTGTCGTCCCGATAGCTCCAGAGCCAGCCGTCCAGGTGTTCAACCCGCTCGGGGGAATTCGCCCTGACGAGGGCGCGCCAGCCCTTCTGGAGCGTCCGCTCCAGGAGGGTCGGCAGGACCTGATCCAGGCCCTGGCGTTCGAGGTGGTAGAACCAGACCTCGCAGGCCGTCATGCGCGCTCTTCGTAGTGGTCCTCGACCAGCCGGTTCAGGAGGCGCACGCCGTAGCCGGTGGCGCCGTCGGGAATCGTCGGCACGGTGGAAGGCTTCTTCCAGGCCGTATTCGCGATGTCGAGATGGGCCCAGGGCAGGCCGTTGACGAAGCGCTGGATGAACAGGGCGGCGGTGATGGACCCCCCGGGCCGTCCGCCGGTGTTCTTCATGTCGGCGATGACGCTGTCGATCTGCTTGTCGTAGGCCTTGGGAAGCGGCATCCGCCACAGCGGCTCTTCCTCGCCCTTGGACGCCGACAAGAGGTTGTCCGCCAGCTCGTCATTGTTCGAGAAGAGGCCGGCATAGTCATTGCCCAGCGAGATGATGATCGCGCCGGTCAGGGTGGCGAGATCGATCATGAACCGAGGCTTGAAGCGATCCTGACAGTACCAGACCGCGTCGGCCAGCACGAGGCGGCCTTCGGCGTCGGTGTTGATGATCTCGATCGTCTGGCCGGACATGGAGGTGACGACATCGCCGGGGCGCTGGGCGTTGCCATCGGGCATGTTCTCAACGAGGCCGAGGATGCCGACGGCGTTGACCTTGGCCTTGCGGCCGGCCAGCACGTGCATGACGCCGGCCACGGCGGCGGCGCCGCCCATGTCCCACTTCATGTCCTCCATGCCGTCAGCGGGCTTCAGGCTGATGCCGCCGGTGTCGAAGCAGACACCCTTGCCGATGAAGGCCACGGGTTGGGCGGCGGGATCGGCGGCGCCGTTCCACCGCATCACGACCAGCTGGCTTTCCCGCACGCTGCCCTGGCCGACGCCCAGGAGCGAGCCCATGCCCAGCTGGCCCATCTCTTCCTCGCCCAGGATCTCGATGGAGAGCCCGAGGGCCTCCAGGGCCTTCACGCGCCGCGCAAACTCGGCCGGATAGAGGACATTGGGAGGCTCCGAGACCAGGTCGCGTGCAAAGACCACCGCATTGGCCAACGCCGAGAGCGCCGGCATGGCGGCGCTTGCGGCCGCCCCATGCCCGGTCGCCACCTGTGCGGCGGTGATGGAGGGCTTCTTGTCCGCGGGCTCCTTGGTCCGGTACTTGTCAAACCTGTAGGCGGCCAGGCGAAGGCCGAGCGCGGCGCGGGCCGCCAGCTCTCCGGTGTCCACTGCGGGAACCAGCCGAAGGTTCTCCAGGCCCCAGAGCTTGACCGCGCCATAGGCGGCGGCGGCCGTCTGCTCTGCAGCCAGAAGGTCAAACTCCGCTGTCTTGCCGGCTCCGATCAGCACGACCCGGTCGGCCGCTCCGGAGACTTCGAGGACCTGGCCCCGGGCCCCGGTGAAGCGGCTCGCCGCCACAGCCGCGGCGAAGGCGCCGCCGTTGACGCTGGACGCCTCACCCTCAGGAACGGCGATGGCCAGGACCGTCCTGGGGGCCAGTCCGGCGTCGGGCGAAACGAATTCGATCTGCATGGTTCTCCACTTCCATTCGCCGGGCCGCCTCATGGGCGACATCCACGGCGGTTGCGTCCCTAGTGCGGGTCATGATTAGAACAGGCTGGAGCTTCAGGCGCGGCAAATCGCCAGCTGGGATCGATATTTCGTCATGCGCCTGATCGACCGCTACCTCCTGCGCCAGCTTGTTGCGCCGACCCTCTGGGCGGTGGCGGCCGCCACCGGCCTGGCCCTCCTTTCCACCTCCCTCACCCAGCTCGACCTGATCGTCGCAGGCGGACAGAACGCCCTGGTCTTTCTGAAGGCTACGGGGCTGGCCATGCCCCAGCTCATCAACATGGTGCTGCCGGTCAGTCTCTTCGTCGCGGCCCTGATCACCCTCAACCGGCTTCAGACCGACCAGGAACTCGTGGTCTGTTTCGCCGGCGGGATGAGCCGATGGCGAGTGATCGCCCCAGCCTTCCGGCTTGCGGCCGTCCTGACCCTCCTGTCCCTGGTCATCAACCTCTGGATCCAGCCCGCCTCGCACCGGGCCATGCGCGAAGTGCTGTTCGAGGTGCGCACCAACCTGGTCTCCGCCCTGATCCGGGAGGGCGAATTCACCCAGCCCGCTCCGGGACTGACGGTCTACGCCCAGTCCATCGACCGCGACGGCGAGATCCGGAACCTGTTTATCCACCGGGCGAAGGATGACGGCGGCGCCACCACCTACACCGCGGACACCGGCCGGCTGGTGATGAAGGACGGGGCTCCGATCCTTCGGCTCTTCAGGGGATCCACCCAGGAGCTCTCCCCGGAGGGTGTCCTCAATTTTCTGAGCTTTGAGGACTATCCGTTTGAACTCAATGAGTTTATCCGCTCGGAAGAGCGGATTCACTACAAGCCGTCGGACCGGTTCCTGCATGAGCTTCTGTTCGCTGACCTCACCCAGGACTGGGAGAAGCGGAATCACCTGAAGCTTCTGGCGGAAGGCCACGCCCGCCTGGCCACCCCGCTCTATAACCTCACCTTCATGGGACTGGCGGTCTGGGCGATCGTCGGCGGGGCGTTCTCGCGCCTCGGATACGGTCGTCGGATCGCCGTCGCCGGCGGCGTCGCGGCCGTGACGCGCATACTTGGATTCATTGCCGTTTCCGCATCTGAATCAACGGTATGGCTCAATCTTCTTCAGTACATGATACCGCTTCTGGTCCTGGGCTGGGCCCTCCGCGCCGTCTTCCGGCAACGGCCGTCCCGGTTTATCTCCCTGACCACCCGCCGTGTCCGCAGCCCGCAGGCGGAGGCGGCCGCATGACCCGGATCTTCAGCATACTCGACCTCTACCTGCTGCGAGGCGCGGCGCGCGCCGTCGGGGGCGCCTTCGCTGTCATTTCAGCCGTTATCCTTCTGATTCAATTCGAGGAACTGTCCCGGTCCGTAGGGGTGCGCACCGATGCTGCGGTCAGCGATATCCTGTGGCTCACCCTGCTGCGCTCGCCGAGCCTGATCCTCCTGCTCTCGCCCTTCGTCTTCCTCTTCGGCGGGATCGCCGCCTATGTGAGCCTGAACCGGTCAAGCGAGCTGACAGCCATGCGGGCGGCCGGCGTCTCGGCCTGGCGGTTCATCGCGCCCTCCGCTGTTCTGGCCTTCACGGCGGGCGTCTTCGTGGTGACGGTCCTGAACCCCCTCGCGGCCAGTCTCACGGCCCGCTTCGAAGTCGACCGGGCCCGGCTGATGCAGTCCTACCTGGCGGACGCGCCGAAGGAGGTCTGGCTGCGTCAGGGGGATGACCGCGGCCTGATCGTCATCCACGCCAAGTCGCGGGACGTGCAGGACAACGCCATCCGCCTGAGGGCCGTGTCCCTGTTCGTCTACCAGAAGGATTCGGAGGGGCGGCTTCAGTTCCGGCGCCGGATCGAAGCCGCCGAAGCCGTCCTCCGGGGCGGACTCTGGAACCTCCGGGATGTGCGCGAGGCGGCGGCAGGGCAGAGCGCCGTCCGTTCCGATTCCTTGTCCATCCGCTCCACGCTGACGGCGGACGGGGCGATTGACAGGTTCGCCTCACCCGAGGCCGTGACCTTCTGGAGCCTGCCCGCCGCCATCCGCCAGACCGAGCTGGCGGGCTTCAGCGCCCGCGCCTTCCAGCTTCGGCTGCATCAGCTCATGGCCACGCCCATCCTGTTTTCCGCCATGGCCGTCCTCGCCGCGGCGTCTTCCCTGCGGCTTGCGCGCCAGGGCGGCCTCGCCCTCGCGGTCGGGGCGGGAACGGCCATCGGCTTCCTGGTCTTCTTCTTCAACCAGATGACGGGAGCGCTCGCGTCAGCGGACATCATCCCCCCCCTGCTCGGCGCCTGGGCGCCTCCCCTTCTCGCCCTCCTGTCCGGCCTCGCCGTGCTCTGTTACACGGAAGACGGATGAGGTGGACGTCCGGACTGTCGAATCGCAGCCCGGCCGCCCGGACAAGGCGTCGATGAAGCGGTTGGCTTTCAAGGGATGGGGTGTTGCGGCCTGGCTGACCAGCCTCGTCCTGATGGCGGCCGCCCCTGCCCTGGCCACACCTCCGCCCGCCGCCGGGGCCGACGGCCTGACGCCTGACCAGCTCTACCTGGAGGCGGACACCGTCTCCCGGGATGACGAAAAGGGGCTGACCGTCGCCCGCGGCAAGGTCCAGGCCCGGTACCAGGAACGCACCCTGACAGCGGACGAAGTGACCTTCGAGGCCGCCACCCGCATCATCCGGGCCAAGGGGAATGTGCGGATCATCAACCCCGACCGGACCGCCCAGTTCGCCGACGAACTGGTCCTCGACCAGAACCTGTCCGTGGGGGCCGCAGCCGGGTTCGCCGCCCGCAGCGAAGGCCAGGTCAAGATCGCCGCCGCCAGCGCTGTGCGTCGCAGCGAGACGCTGAACGAACTGAACCGGGCCATCTACACGCCCTGCGAGATCTGCGCGAAGAGCGGCGAACCGAAGGACCCGTCCTGGTCGATCCAGGCCGAAAGGATCACCCAGGACCGCAAGCGGCAGGTGGTGTCCTACCGCAACGCCGTCATCCGCGTCCGAGGCGCCCCCGTTTTCTGGATGCCGGTCTTCTGGCATGCCGATCCCCAGGCCGAGCGCAGCTCGGGATTCCTGACCCCCGACATCAAGACCTCCGGGCGCCGGGGGCTGTCCTACGAGCAGCCGTACGTCTTCGTGCTGAGCCCCTCGGCGGACCTGACCCTCTCGCCCCAGATCAACAGCCGGGTGCTTCCCTTCCTGAACGGCCATTATCGCCAGCGCTTCAGGACGGGGGCGATCGATGTTCGGGGGGGCTTCACCTACGACCGTGACTTCGACGGCGACGGCAACGCCTTCGGCGACCCGACCGCCCGCAGCTACATCCTGGCGTCGGGGGCCTTCGCCCTCACACCGGAATGGCGCTGGGGATTCAGCGCCGAGCGGACCTCCGACAACCTGCTGTTCGAGAAGTACGACGTCGGCGAGGTCTATGTCGCCCGGGGTCCGTTCGTTCCGGACGACCGGCGCCTCATCTCGCAGGTCTACGCCACCCGCCAGACGGCGCGTTCGTGGGTCTCTGCGGGCGCCTTCAGCATCCAGGGGCTGCGGCCCGAAGACGATGACCGGACCTTCCCCCAGGTCGGTCCCTTCATCGAAAGCCGGTTCGAACCGATCACGGATCTCTATGGCGGCCGCGTCCGGGTCCGAGCCTCCGCCGTGGCCCTGACCCGGGACGCCGCGCCGGCCAGCCCGGCCGGGACGCCGGGGCTGGACAGCCGGAGGGTGACCTTCGAAAGCGACTGGCGCCGCACATCCACCAGCCTGGGCGGCCTGCGCATCTCGGCCTTCGGCAATCTGAGGATGGACGGCTACAACCTCGGCGATGTTGACGGCGTCGCGGGCCGGAATGTCTCGCAGGGGCGCTCCCTGGCGACGGCGGGAGCGGATGTCTCCCTGCCTATGGCCCGACGGACCTCAAATGCGCTCGTGGTGATCGAACCGACCGCCCAGTTTGTGGCGTCCGCAGGCGCCGCCCTCATCAGCGTGGGTCGCACGCCGGCGGGGGCGCCGATCTACCTGAACGAGGACTCGGCCACGGTGGTCTTCGACGAGACCAGCCTTTTCCGGCTCAACCAGTTTCCCGGGTATGACCTGACCGAAGACGGTCTCCGGATGAACCTGGCGGCCCGTACGAGCATTCTCTGGGATAGTGGCCGGAGCGCACACCTCGTGCTGGGACGCAGTTTCCGGTCAAACGAGTCAGAGGTGTTCTCGACCACCTCGGGCCTGTCCCGGAAGGCGTCGGACTGGATCGTCGCCGTGGAGGCCGAGCCTCTGACCGGGGTCAGCTTCTTCGCCCGAAGCCGGCTTGATGGTGAAGATCTCAGCGTCCGCCGCGCAGAGGCCGGCGCGAACGTCTCGGTCAGAAGGGGGTCTGGATACTTCCGCTATCTCAAGGAAGAGACCGGGCCCGGGTCCGGGCGGCGTGAGAACGCAGACCTTGGCGGCGAGGTCTTCTTCAACGAAAGGTGGGGTGTGTCGTTCTACGGGAACCACGACATCGCCGCGAGCGCCTGGGTGATTCGGGATATCGGCCTTGTGTACCGGGACGACTGCACCCGCCTGGACATCATCTACCGGCAGGAAGACCTGCAGGTCGGACGACTGGGCTCCTCGACCTCCATCAATCTTCGCCTCACCCTCGCCACATTGGGAGGCCCCCTTGCCACCCGATAGGGCATGCTCCGATGCGTGGAACCGGTTATCGGATCGAAGCATGATCTCACGTACTGGACCTGGAGCCTGTCTTGTCCCGTCGGGCGTTCCGTCTGAAGGCGACAGGCTCTAACGTCACACCTCTGGAGTGAAGGCCACACCCATGTCAGAAGGCAGCCGAACCTCACCATGAGCTTGAAGGACGAAGTGTCTGTCATGACCCGCGCCGCGATGAAGGGGTGTCGCACCCTCGCCGCCGCCTGCCTTGTGTTGGGGGTCGTTGCGGGCCCGGCCTTCTCCCAGGGCCGGCCTGCGCCGGCCGGGCTGTCCGAGGGCGTCGCGGCGGTGATCAATGACGAAGTCATCTCGACCTTCGACCTCGCCCAGAGGATGCGCCTCCTGATCGCGACCTCCGGGGTCCAGCCCACCGAGCAGAATCTGCCCCAGTTCCAGCGCGAGGCCCTCAGCGGCCTGGTGGACGAACGCCTGCAGATCCAGGAGCTGCGCCGGGTCGAGAAGGAACAGAAGATCGAGATCGTTCCGACAGACGCTGAGGTGGATGAACAACTCACCGAAATGGCGAGGGAAAACAACGCGAACCTGCAACAATTTACCAACGCTCTCGCGGCCCAGGGGATCGGCATCGCCACGCTTCGCGAACAGGTCCGGGCTCAGACGGGGTGGCAGCGTTGGGTTCGCGGTCGATACGGCTCCCGGCTGAGGGTCGGCGACGACCAGGTCAAGGCGGAGATGGAGCGCATCTCCGCAGCCGCCACACGCCCTCAGTACCAGATCGCCGAGGTCTTCATCGACGCCGCGCGCGTGGGTGGGATGGAGGTGGCGGTGAACGGGGCCACCCAGCTCGTGGCCCAGATCCAGCAGGGAGCGCCCTTCCCCGCGGTCGCCCGCCAGTTCTCCGCCTCGCCGACGGCCGCCACGGGTGGCGATGTCGGCTGGATCACGGCCGGGGAAATGCCCTCGGAAGTGGACGCCGCCCTTGAGCAGATGCGCCCGGGCCAGCTCTCCCAGCCGATCGCCGTCCGGGACGGCGTGTACATTGTCTATATGCGGGACCGACGCGCCGGAGCCTCTACCCAGACGGTGAGCCTGAAACAGGCTGCGATCGCCCTTCCCCAGACGGCGCCGGAGGCAGACGTCCGCGCCGCCGCCGGCCGGCTGGGCGAGCTTCGCAGCCGGATCAGCGGCTGCGAAGCGGTCGAGACCGAGGCGAACCGGGTCCAGGGCGTCGTCGCCGGTGATCTTGGCGAAGCCGAGCTGAAGGATCTTTCGCCAGCCTTCCGAAGCGCCGTTGAAGGTCTCTCGACTGGCCAGACGTCGGAGCCGATCCGCACCAATGTGGGTCTCCACATCCTGACGGTCTGCGGCCGCGGGTCGGGTGGGGCCGGTGATGTGAGCCGGGAGCAGGTCGAGGGGCGCATCTATGGCCAGCAGCTTTCGATGATCGCCCGGCGCTACATGCGCGACCTCCGCACCGCCGCCACCATTGAGACGCGATAGGCGGCGGCGTTGTGAGCCCGCCCCTTGCGGTGACCCTCGGCGATCCCGCCGGGATCGGACCTGAGATCATCGCCGCCGCCTGGTCACGCCGGACGACGGGCGATCCACCCTTCGTGGTTTTTGGAGACGCCGGGACCCTGAGGCGGTTGGGCGCGCCCATCGCCCTCGTGGGGGCGCCGGCGGAGGCCGCCGGGGTCTTTTCATCCTTCCTGCCGGTGATCGACCTGCCCCTGCCGGAGCCCGTTCGGCCGGGTCATCCCGCCACGAGCGCGGCGCCATGTGTCACCGGTTGGATCGCCGCGGCGACCCGGGCCTGCCTTGCCGGCGAGGCCCGCGCCCTGGTCACGGCCCC
>JADBZH010000083.1 GCA_020402585.1 Phenylobacterium sp.
TCCCGGAAGAGTTGATCGAACCGTGTGATGGCGTGGTCCATTACGGTGCAGCGCATCAGGAGCGCGCGACTGCGAACCGCCTCGAGGCCCTGGTAGACGCCGTAGCAGTTCTTAAGGCGGCTCGTGAGCCCCATCATTCCCTCCTGCCGGTAGTGGACGAAGAACTCGTAGGCGAGGACCCGGGTCAGCTCCTCGGTGGGCGGCGGATAGACCTTCTGCTGGGTGTTGCGCGAGACCGCCCATTCGGGACCCTTCGTCCCGGGGGTCTCGCCCATCCGCTCCCACATGGCGGGAAGCGGCCGCGGCGCATGCTGGGCGATCCGGTAGGGAAGGTTGGCGCCGGCCACGACCCCGATGGCCGCGCCGACCAGCAGCGGGACCCCCAGGATGAGGGCGATGGCAAGATTTTCTCGACTCAAGGCGAACTCCCGGTGCGACGGCGCGTCGCAGACTCCCCGGGTAGACCCCTCCTGCGCCAGTTCCGGACGCAACCGCCCCTACACCGCCTGCCCCGCCGCCCAGCCGCTGGCCCAGGCCCACTGGAAGTTGTAGCCGCCCAACCAGCCGGTGACGTCCACCGCCTCGCCGATGATGTGCAGGCCCGGGACCTTGCGGGCCTCGAAGGTGCGGCTGTCGAGTTCGCGGGTGTCGACCCCGCCCAGCATGACCTCGGCCGTGCGGTAGCCTTCGGTCCCGGCGGGCCGGAAAGTCCAGGCGTTCACGGCGGCGGACAGGCGGGCCAGGGCGGCGTCATTGCAGTCGCCCAGCCGGGGCGGCGCCTCGACCCCCTCGGCCAGGGTGCGGGCGAGGCGCGCGGGAAGGAGATCCGACAGGAGGGCGGCGGGGGCCTGCCGGCCGGCCCGGGCCCGCTCGGCCTTCAACCGGGCCATGAGATCGACGCCGGGGGCGAGGTCCACCGTCACCCCCTCGCCCTCGCGCCAGTAGGACGAGGCCTGGAGGACGGCGGGCCCTGAGAGGCCCCGGTGGGTGAAGAGCAGGGATTCGTCGAAGGCGGTCCCGCCCGCCGTCACCCGGGCGGGCGCCGAGACCCCGGCCAGGGGCGACAGCCGCTCCAGCAGGTCGGGCGTCAGGGTGAAGGGCACGAGGCCGGCCCGCGGCTCGACGATGGCCAGGCCCAGGCGTCGGGCGACATCGAGGGCGTAGCCCGTGGCGCCCATCTTAGGGATCGACTTGCCGCCCGTGGCCAGGACCACCCGGTCGGCAAGGACCTCGCCGCTGTCGAGGACCAGGCGGAAGCCGGGCTCGGCCGGGGACAGGTCGCGGATCGGGGTCGACAGGCGAAGCTCCGCCCCCGCCGCCGTCATACGCCGGACCAGGAGGTCCACCACCTGCCGGGCCGAGCCCTCAAGGAAGAGCTGGCCCAGCGTGCGTTCACGCCAGGCGATCCCCTCGCGGTCCAGAAGGGCGATGAAGTCGGCCGGGGTGTAGCGGCTGAGGGCGGAGATGCAGAACCGGGGGTTGTCCGACAGGAAGCGGGAGGGGTGGACGCCCAGGTTGGTGAAGTTGCACCGCCCGCCGCCGGAGATGCGGATCTTCTCGCCCGGCGCCCGGGCGTGGTCCAGCACCAGCACGCGACGGCCGCGCAGAGCGGCCTCGGCGGCGCACATCATGCCTGCGGCGCCGGCCCCGAGCACGACGACGTCGAAACGCTCCACCGGGGCGGCCCGCCGGGTCCGGATCAGTCCTTGGCGCGTTCCTGGTAGGAGCCGTCCTCGGTGAGGATGACCACCCGGGTGCCCGCCGCGATGTAGGGCGGCACCATGATCCGCGCGCCGTTGGAAAGGATGGCGGGCTTGTAGGAGGACGAGGCCGTCTGGTTCTTCACCGCCGGCTCGGTCTCGGTGATCTCGAAGGTCACCGTGCGCGGCAGTTCCAGGGCGATGGGTACGCCCTCATGGGTGGACAGGGTCACGGTCATGCCGTCCTGCAGCCACTGGGAGGCGTCGCCGACCACGTCTTCTGAGGCCACGACCTGCTCGTAGTTCTCAGGGTTCATGAAGTGGAAGCCCTCGCCGTCCTGGTAGAGGAAGGTGTGGGGGCGGTCGTCCACGAAGGCGCGCTCGACCTGCTCGGTGGTGCGCCAGCGTTCGGACACCTTCACGCCGTCGGAAATGCGGCGCATGTTGAGCTGGGTGACGGGCGTGCCCTTGCCGGGATGGATGTTCTCGGCGGTCAGGACGACATAGAGCTTGCCGTCCATGTCGACGACGGCGCCCTTGCGAAGCGAACTTGCGGCGACCTTCACGTGATTGTTCCTCGAGCCTATAGGAGCCGGCGGACGCGCGGCGATGGCGCGGACCTAAACCATCAGCGCCCGCTTCGCCAGTCACCCTTGCGCGGCGGCCGCCCGCAGAGCCCTTTCCGGAGCCGTCCTTGACCCCCTCGTCCCCTTCCCCCTCGCCCTGGTGGAGCCCGGACCGCCGGCCCGACCGCCGGCCGCGCCTGGAGGCCCGGGGGCGAGTCCGCCGGGCGATCCGCGACTGGTTCGAGGCGCAGGGCTTCACCGAGGTCGAGGCGGCGGCCCTGCAGGTCTCGCCGGGCAACGAGGCCCACCTCCACGCCTTCGAGACCCGGGCCCTGACCCTGGAGGGCGGCGCGGCGCCCCTCTACCTGCACACCTCGCCGGAGTTCGCCTGCAAGAAGCTGCTGGCCTCCGGCGAGACGCGGATCTTCGACTTCGCCCGGGTCTTCCGGAACCGCGAGCGGGGGCCCCTGCACCATCCCGAGTTCACGATGCTGGAGTGGTACCGGGCGGGCGAGGACTGGGAGGTCCTCATGGCCGACTGCGCCGCCCTTCTGGGCCTCGCCGCCGAGGCATCGGGAACCACGGCCCTGACCTGGCGCGGCCGCACCTGCGATCCCTTCTCTGCGCCCCGCAGGCTGACCCTGGCCGAGGCCTTCCGGGACCTGGCCGGCATCGACCTCTTGTCCACCCTCGGGCCGGACGGGACGGGCGAGGCTGGGGCCCTGGCCGAGGCGGCCCGCGCCGCCGGGGTGCGCGTGGCGTCGGACGACACCTGGAGCGACGTTTTCAGCCGGGTCCTGGTGGAGCGGATCGAGCCTGTCCTGGGGGATGGACGCCCCACCCTGCTCTGCGAGTATCCCGCCCCCGAGGCGGCCCTGGCCCGTCGCTGTGCGCACGACCCGCGGGTCTCAGAGCGCTTCGAGCTCTATGCCTGCGGGGTCGAGCTGGCCAACGCCTTCGGCGAGCTGACAGACCCGGTCGAACAGAGGCGGCGGCTGGAGGCCGAGATGGACGAGAAGGCGCGCCTCTACGGCGAGCGCTATCCCCTGGACGAGGACTTCCTGGCGGCCCTGGCGCACATGCCGGAGGCCTCGGGCGCGGCCCTGGGCTTTGACCGCCTGGTCATGCTGGCCACCGGCGCCCGGACGATCGAGGACGTGCTCTGGACCCCCATGGCGGAGGCGCCATGACCAAGGTCCTCCACACGCCGGCGGACCTGGTTTCCGCGGGGCTCGCGCCTGCAGGGGCGGCGGCGGAGCTGGAGGCCGTAGCCGCCCGCTACGCCATCGCCGTCACCCCGGCGGTGGCCGCTCTCATCAATCCCGCCGATCCTACTGATCCCATCGGCCTGCAGTACCTGCCCTCGCCGGAGGAACTGGAAACGACGCCGGATGAACAGGCCGATCCCATTGGCGACAGCATCCATTCTCCCCTGAAGGGAATCGTCCACCGCTATCCGGACCGGCTGCTCCTGACCGCCACCCACGCCTGCGCCGTCTATTGCCGGTTCTGCTTCCGGCGCGAGGTGGTGGGGCCCGGCGGCGCGGGGGGGCTGACGGCGGCGGAACTGGACGCCGCCCTCGCCTACATCGCCGGCCATCCGGAGGTCTGGGAGGTCATCCTGACCGGCGGCGATCCGCTGGTGATGTCGCCGCGCCGGATCGGGGACCTGGTCCGGCGCATCGCCGACATCCCGCACGTGAAGATCCTGAGGGTCCACACCCGCCTGCCCGTGGCGGAGCCGGAGCGCGTGAACGAGGCCCTGGTCAACGCCTTGTCCGGCTCGCGCCTCAGGCTGGCCGTGGGCGTCCACGTGAACCACGCCCGGGAGCTGACCCCTGCCGCCGATGCCGCCCTGGCGCACCTGGCGGGCGCCGGCGCCCTCCTGCTCAGCCAGACCGTCCTGCTGAGGGGGGTCAATGACCGGGTGGAGATCCTGGGGGAACTGATGCGCGCCCTGGTGGAGCGGGGAGTGCGACCCTACTACCTGCACCATCCCGACCCGGCGCCGGGGACAGCCCGCTTCCGGGTCTCCCTCGCCGAGGGCCAGGCCCTGGTCCGGGGCCTGCGGGGCCGCTATTCAGGCCTCTGCCAGCCGACCTATGTCCTCGATATTCCAGGTGGTTTCGGAAAAGTCCCGGCGGGGCCCGCGTGGATTGAGCCGTCGGGAACAGGGCTGACCGCCACTGACCCCTGGGGCGGGACTCACGTCCTCCCGGACGAGGCCTGACTCACCAGGCGCCGACGTTCGGCATCGAGGCCCAGGGCTCAGCGGGCGCCAGGGCGGGACCGGCCTGGAGCAGTTCGATGGAGATTCCGTCCGGCGACCGGACGAAGGCCATGCGACCATCCCGCGGCGGGCGGCTGATGGTCACGCCGCCCGACTGCAACCGCTCACACGCTGCGTAGATGTCGTCGACCGCATAGGCCAGGTGTCCGAAGTTGCGGCCGCCCTGATAGTCCTCCGGGTCCCAGTTGTAGGTCAGCTCGACGGTGGGCGCCCGACGCTCCCGGGCCAGTTCCCCGTCGCCCGGGGCGCAGAGGAAGACCAGGGTGAACCGCCCCTGCGGGCTCTCGCTGCGGGAAACCTCCTCCAGACCCAGGAGGTCGCAGTAGAACTTCAGGGACGCATCGAGGTCCCGGACCCGGACCATGGTGTGCAGGTAACGCAAGGTGTGTCTCCTCTCGAAGGCCGCCCCGGCGCGCCCTCGGCGACGGCGGAAACGACACGCCCGGACCGGATTTCCGCACTGCAGCAATCCTATCCGCGAATTCATTTGTGCGGGCGCCAAACTGGCATCATTGGAACCCAGCGCCAACAGGCGCAGCGCCGGGGGGCTGCTGACCCTAACACGGGCGGCGAGCGTCCCGCTTCAGGTTCCGGGGATGAGAATGCGTCTGACGTCCGCCCATAAGTTTGCGATCGGCATTGTCGTCGTGGTGGTGGTGGCTTTTGCGGCCGGGACCCTGCTGCACAACGCGCGAATGGGCGAAGAGACCGCCGCCGAGACCAAGGCGGAGGGCGCCGGGCCCACCCCCCAGCCCCAGGTCCAGGTGACCCTGACGCCCGAGGGCGTTCATCCCTACAGCGTCCGAGTCCGGGGCCGCACCGAAGCGGCCCGCACCGTGAGCGTCCGGTCCGAGACGGCGGGAATCGTCGCCGCGACGCCCGCGGTTGAAGGCACGTACGTGACCCGCGGCACGGTCCTCTGCAGGCTCAACGTGGACGCGCGGGAGGCCAGCCTCGCGCAGGCGCGGGCGGCCCTTCGCTCCCGCGAGCTGACCCGGCAGGCGACGGAAGAACTGGCGGCAAAGGGGTACCGGTCCCAGACCCAGGTGCTGCAGGACGCGGCCAACCTGGATAGCGCCCGGGCGGCCCTTCGCCAGGCCGAGATCGCCATGGAGCAGACAAACATCCGCGCGCCGTTCAACGGCGTTTTCGACCGCCGCGACGCCGAGGTCGGCGCCTATCTGGCGCCCGGCCAGCCCTGCGGCACCATGATCGAGCTGAACCCGCTGCTGATCGTGGCTGACCTGCCCGAGACGGAGGCCGGAAAGTTCAAGGTCGGCGCCCAGGCCGTGGCCACGCTGGTCAGCGGGGACGCGCTCAACGGCGTGGTTCGCTACATCGCCCAGGATGCAGATCCGCAGACTCGGACCTATCGGGTGGAGATCTCGGCGCCGAACGCGAAGCTGACCGCCCGCTCGGGGCTCAGCGCCGATGTCCGGGTCAGCGCCGGCCAGGGCCCAGCCCACCTGATCCAGGTCTCCAGCCTGGTGCTGGACTCCGCCGGCCGCCAGGGCGTGCGTTACGTGGATGAGGGCAATGTGGTCCGGTTCGCGCCCCTGACCCTGATCGAGGAGACCCCGGCGGGCGCCTGGGTGGCGGGCCTGAAGGGCGCGGTCCGGGTCATCACCGTAGGCCAGTCCTATGTCGCAGAAGGTCAGAAGGTCGTCGCGACCCCGGCCCGCGCGGGAGGCGCATCATGATCGGAGCCCTGATTGAAGGCGCGATCAAGCGCCGGAAGGTCGTCCTCGGGGTCACGCTGATCGCGTCGATCTTTGGCCTGATCGCCTACAACACCATGCCGCGGGAGGCGAACCCGAACATCGACCTGCCCTTCGTGGCGGTCATTGTGCCCTACCCCGGCGTCAGTCCGGAGGATGCCGAGAGGCTTCTGGTCAAGCCCCTGGAGACAAACCTTCAGTCGATCGAGGGCGTGAGGCAGATGAATGCGGTCGCCCGCCAGGGCTCGGCCTTCGTCACACTCGAGTTTGAGCCGGATTTCGACAAGGACCGTGCGCTTGAAGAGGTGCGTGCCAAGGTGGACCTGGCGCGGGGCCGGTTCCCGCCGGACGCCGAAGAGGCGATCGTCCAGGAAGCCAACTTCACCGACCAGCCCGTGATCGGCATCGTGCTGTCCGGCGCGGCGCCCGAACGCGAGTTCGTCCGGATCACGAACGCCCTCCGGGACCGGCTCGAATCCCTGCCCGGCGTGCTCCAGGCCGACATCTCGGGCGCCCGGGAGGAGTTCCTGGAGGTCACCGTCGATCCGATCCGCATGGAGGCCTACAAGGTCACCTCCGGGGAACTGGCGCAGGTGATCGCCCGGAACAACCAGCTCGTTCCGGCCGGCGACATGCTCACCGGGTCCGGCCGGTTCGCGGTCAAGGTGCCGGGCGTCATCGAGAAGCCGGAAGATATCCTCTCCCTGCCCATCAAGCGGAACGGGGACCGGCTCGTCACTGTTGGCGACATCGGCGATGTTCGTCGCACCTTCAAAGACCCGACCTTCATCGCCCGTTACAACGGCGAGGCCGCGTACTCCGTACTGGTCTCGAAGAGGGCTGGAGCCAACGTTCTCGACACGGTCACTGCGGTCCGCCAGACGGTCGAGGCCGAAAGCAAGGCGTGGCCGTCGACTGTGAAGGTCGACTACACCTTCGATGAGTCGGAGTTCATCGAGCGGACCCTCCTGATCCTTGAAGGGGGCCTTCTCTCGGCGACCCTGCTGGTGATGGTGATCATCGTCGCCAGCCTCGGCGTTCGCCAGGGGTTGATGGTGGGCATGGCGATCCCGGCCTGCTTCGCCCTCGCCTTCATGATGCTGAACGCCATCGACGTCACCCTGAACCAGATGGTCATGTTCGGCCTGGTGCTGGCCGTGGGCATTCTGGTCGATGGCGGCATCGTGGTGGTCGAGTACGCCGAACGGAAGATGGCGGAGGGCATGAACAAGCTCGAGGCCTTCACCGTCGCCGGCAAGCGGATGTTCTGGCCGGTCCTGAACGGGACGCTGACGACCCTCTGCGCCTTCGTCCCCTTCATGTTCTGGAACTCGATCCCCGGGAAGTTCATGAGCTTCCTGCCCCTGACCCTGTTCTTCGTGCTGGGGGCCTCAATCTTCATCGCGCTGATCTTCACCCCCGCCCTGGGATCGATCTTCGCAAAAGAGCGCAAGGCGGATGCGGAGGAACTGGCTGAACTCGAGAAGGCTGAACGCGGCGACCCCAGGGAGATGAAGGGCTTCATGGGCTGGTACGCCCGGACGGTCGACTCCCTGTCCCACCATCCCTTCCGGGTGCTGGCCGCCACGTTTGCGATCGTCATCGCGATCTTTGTCTGGTTCGCCAGTACGCCCCACAGGGTCGAGTTCTTCCTCGACGAGGATCCGGAGAGCGTCCAGGTCTATGTGAAGGCCCGGGGTAACCTGAACGCCCAGGCCCAGGACGACCTTGTACGCCAGGTCGAGACGCGGGTTCTCGGCATGGAAGGCGTGCGCGCGCTGTACGTCCGGACAGGCAACAGCCCTGGATCCTCCTTTGGCGGAGGCCGCTTCGGAGCGCCGAACGACACCATCGGGACGATGGAGGTGGAGTTCCTCAAGTATGAGGACCGGGTGCGGCTTGGGCTGAAGGGCTCGGAACTCGCAGCCGAGGTGCGTCGTCGCGTCGCTGACATCCCCGGCATCGAGACCGAGGTCCGCGCCCCGGAGGCCGGCCCGCCGACCGGCAAGGCGATCCAGGTCGAACTCCGCAGCAACAATCCCGCCGCGATCAACGCCGCAGCGGATCTGATCAAGGCCAAGCTCAGCGGGGACCCTCAGATCATCGAGCTCGAGGACAACCGCACCTCGCCGGGGATCGAGTGGAACCTAGCCGTGGACCGCGAGGCTGCGGGCCGGTACGGCGTCGACGTCCTGACCGTGGGGCAGGCGATCCAGTACACCACCACCGGCGTGCTGGTGGGGCGCTTCCGCCCGGATGACGCTGAGGACGAACTGGACATCCGGGTCCGGTTCACACCTGACGGGCGTAATCTCGACGCCCTCGACTCGCTCAAGATCGGCACGCCCTTTGGGCCGGTCCCGGCGAGCTATTTCGTGGACCGCCAGCCCGCTCAGCAGGTGACCCAGATCCAGCGCCGGGACGGACAGAGGCTTGTTGTCATCCAGGCCAACGTTCCCGATGGCGTGGCGTCCAACCAGAAGATCGCCGAGCTGCGCCCCTGGCTCGAGAAGGCGCCCCTCGACGCCTCCGTGAAATGGAAGTTTACGGGGGCGGACGAGGAGGGACGGGCCGCGGTTCTGTTCTTCATCACGGCGATCTTCGCCGCCCTCTTCATGATGATGATCATCCTCCTTTGGCAGTTCAACAGCTTCTGGGGCGTGGCCGTGACGCTGTTCGCCGTGCTGTTGTCCACCGTCGGCGTGCTTCTTGGGGTGGTGGTCAATGTCGCCAACACCTTCAACTACATCTCGGTGATCATGCTGGGGACAGGCGTGGTGGCGCTCGCCGGGGTGGTGGTGGGCCACAACATCGTCCTGGTGGACAGTTTCTACCAGCTGCGTCGAGCGGGCTACAATGCGCACGAGGCCGCCGTCCGGTCGGCGGCGCTGCGGTTCCGCCCGGTCATGCTGACCACACTGGTGACCGTGGTCGGGCTGCTGCCGCTGATGTTCCAGTTCCACCCCAACTTCCATAACCTGGTGCTGGAGTACCAGGCTCCGGGCTCGGGACAGTGGGTGCAGCTGTCCGCCGCCGTGGTGTGGGGGCTTTCGTTTGCGACCCTGCTGACCTTGATCCTCACCCCGGTCATGCTCGCCATGCCGAAGGTGCTTTCGGAAAGGTTCGGTACGGTGTTCGACGCGATCCGCCGCCGCGTAGGAATTAGGGCGCGGAAGCGGGCCTACGAGGGGGTTCGTATCCCTCAAGGGGGTCCGGAGGCGCCGTCTCCGGCGCCTGCGGAGTAGGCGTCAGGCTTCGCGGGTCTGACGGCGCCAGAGGGCGGCGTACTCGCCGTCCCTCGCCAGGAGCCCGGCGTGTCCCCCGCGTTCGACGATCCGGCCTTCCCGTAGGACCAGGATCTGGTCGGCGTCGACGATGGTCGACAGCCGGTGCGCGACGACCAGGGTTGTCCGATTTCTCCGGACCCTGCGCAGGGTCTCCTGGATCGCCGCCTCCGTCGGCCCATCGAGGGCTGAGGTCGCCTCGTCGAGGATCAGGAGGCGGGGATCGGCGAGGAGCGCCCTGGCGATGCCCACCCGCTGACGCTCGCCGCCGGACAGCTTGAGGCCGCGCTCGCCGACCTTGACGGACAGCGCCCCTGGAACCGTGCGGATGAAGCTTCCCAGCTCCGCCGCCTCGGCCGCCGCCAGGATCTCTTCTCCGGTGGCGTCGGCCCGGCCAAAGGCGATGTTGGCGCCCAGGGTGTCGTTGAACAGGGCGACATCCTGGGGGACCAGGGCCACTGCCCGCCGAAGGTCGCCGCGGGCCAGGTCCCGCAGGTCCACCCCATCGAGGGTCACCGCACCGGACTGGGGATCCACCAGCCGCAGGGCCAGACGCACCATCGTGGTCTTTCCCGCCCCCGAGGGACCCACGAGGGCCGTCGTCGTTCCCGGCTCCGCCTCGAAGGTGATGTCGTCCAGTCCCTGGGCCCGGGCTCCA
>JADBZH010000084.1 GCA_020402585.1 Phenylobacterium sp.
CCTCGGGCGGGGCGCTGGGCAGGCCCATCCGCCCGGCGAACTCGCCGGAGGTGGCGGCGGCGCCCTCGCTCAGCCAGGGAT
Source organism: Phenylobacterium sp. (assembly GCA_020402585.1). Lineage (GTDB taxonomy): Bacteria > Pseudomonadota > Alphaproteobacteria > Caulobacterales > Caulobacteraceae > Phenylobacterium. Next base: position 82 of record JADBZH010000084.1, read on the forward strand.
CGGCGGGCCGGTGGGCCACCAGCATCCCGAATCCCTTCGCATAGGCCAGGACCCGCCGCATCACCTTGGAGTTGACGATCGGGCGGTCGGCGTCGGTGACGTAGACGCAGCCGGCCTCGGCCATCAGGCCGATCTCCGCCATGCGTTCGCCCAGGCAGCCTTGCGTCGCGGCGCCGGCAGGCAGGATGTTGACCAGGCTGGAGTCCCGCGCCCGGCGGCGGATGAAATCCACCACCGAGGCCTCATCGATCACCGGGTCGGTATCGGGCTGGACGACGAAGGTGGTCACCCCGCCGGCCGCGGCGGCCTCCGAGGCCGAGCGCAGGGTCTCGCGGGTCTCGAAGCCGGGCTCGCCTGTCTTGGCGCGGAGGTCGACCAGCCCGGGAATCAGGAGGGCGCCCGCCGCATCGAGGGTCTCGTAGTCGGCGCCCACGGCGCCGGGGTCGCCATCCGTGACGATCGCCTCGATCCGGCCGTCCCGGACGAACAGGGCGCCCCGGGCGTCGAGCCCGCTCGCCGGATCGACGATGCGGGCGTTGAGGAGGGCCAGGGGGCGGTCGGTTGCGGCGCTCACAGCTGGAACCTCTCGAGCCACTTCTCCTGCGCCGGCGCCTCGTAGGCCGCCAGGGCCGTGACGAGCTCCGCCGGGTCCTCGCCGAAGATCAGCATGTCCCGGTGCGCCTCACGCAGGAAGCCCTCGCCGACTGCGTGGTCGATGAAGGTCCGAAGCGGGTCGTAATAGCCCTCGACATTCAGGAAGGCCGCCGGCTTGGCGTGGATGGCCAGCTGGCCCCAGGTCCAGATCTCGAAGACCTCCTCCAGGGTTCCGGCGCCGCCGGGCAGGGCGATGAAGGCGTCGGACAACTCGGCCATGCGCGCCTTGCGCTGGTGCATGGTCTCGACGATCTCGAGCCGGGTCAGGCCGGTATGCTCCAGCTCCTTGCGGGCCAGGGCGCGGGGCAGAACACCGAAGACCTCGCCGCCGGCCGCCAGGGCGCCGTCGGCCGCTGCGCCCATCAGGCCCACCTTCGAGCCGCCGAAGACCATCGAGAGCCCCGCCTCGGCCAGGGTCCGGCCCGTCTGGGCGGCGGCCTCGGCATAGACCGGACGGAAGCCCGGGCTGGAGCCGCAGAAGACGCAGATGCTGCGCATCAGCTGTTCTCCAGACGGGCGGCGAGGGCGGCCAGGATGGCCATCCGGGCGGCGACGCCCATCTCGACCTGGTCCTGGATGAGCGAGACGGTCAGATCATCGGCGACGTCGGAGTCGATCTCCACGCCCCGGTTCATTGGGCCCGGATGCATGACCTTCACATGGTCGGCGGCGGCGCCCAGCTTTTCCCGGTCCAGGCCCCAGAAGCGGAAGTATTCCCGCGGGGAAGGGGCGAAGGCGCCGTCCATGCGCTCCAGCTGCAGGCGCAGCATCATGACGACGTCGCAGCCGGCGATGCCCTGGCGCAGGTCGTTGAACACCTGGACCCCCCACCGGTCCGCCTGGGCCGGGATCAGGGTCGGCGGGCCCACCAGCCGCACCTCGGCGCCCATCATCTGCAGGAGGCCGACGTTGGAGCGGGCCACGCGGGAATGCAGGATGTCGCCGCAGATGGCGACCCGCAGGCCGGCGATGCGCCCGAAGGCCCGGCGCATGGACAGGGCGTCCAGCAGGGCCTGGGTCGGATGCTCGTGCTGGCCGTCGCCGGCGTTGATCACCGAGCACGACACCTTCTGCGCCAGCAGGGAGGCCGCGCCGGAGGCGGCGTGGCGGATCACCAGGATGTCCGGCCGCATGGCGTTCAGCGTCACCGCCGTGTCGATCAGGGTCTCGCCCTTGGCGATGGAGGAGCCGCCGGGGCTCATATTGATCGTATCGGCGCCCAGCCGCTTGGCCGCCAGCTCGAAGGAGCTCTGGGTCCGGGTCGAGTTCTCGAAGAACAGGTTGATGAGGGTCCGACCCTTCAGGAGGTCCAGGTTCTTCGACACCTGCCGGTTCAGGGCGACAAACCCTTCGGCGAGGTCGAGAAGCTGGGCCACCTCGACAGGGTTCAGGTCAAGAACGGACAGAAAATGACGGCGGGGAAAGGGGAAGGTCCTGCCCAGGACCTCGCTCAGACCGTGTTCGATGCCGCTCATCAAAGCGCCGTCTTAGGGGGCTTTCCCGCCCAAGCCAAGGAAAAGGCTCAGACGCCGCCGATGGCCCGAAGCCGGTCCAGCGCCGCGTCGAGGATCCAGGCCGCCGCCGCCCGGTCCACGACCTGGCTACGCTTGCCCCGGGACAGGTCCGCCTCGCCGATCAGGGTGCGCTCCACGGCGGCGGTGGAGAGGCGCTCGTCCTGGAAGGTGACGATCAGGTCAGGGCGCAGGCGGAGCAGGTTCCGGCCCAGGGCCCGACAGGACTGGCACCTGGGCCCCTCGGTCCCGTCCATGTTGAGGGGCAGGCCGATCACGAGGGCGGTGGAGCCGCGCTCGTCCATGAGCCGGAAAAGGGCGGCGGCGTCGTCGGTGAACTTGGTCTTGCGGATGACGGAATGCGGGGTGGCCACCGTCCACAGAGCGTCGCTGAAGGCGACCCCCAGGGTCTTCTCACCCGCATCCACACCCGTCAGGGCGCCCTTCCGGGGAAGGGTGGGGGGCAGGTCGTCGAGATTGATGACAGGCATGGCGCGTCCTACCCCCGAAGCCGCCCGGCCGCCACCACCTACGGCCGCCTCAAATGCGCGAGGGTCCGGCGTGCACTTCGGCCCGCCCTTGATTTCCCCGCCGGAATCCGGCGCCTGAGGGCATGGGCGGGTCGGGCGCAGCTTCCGTGATCGTGGTCGGGGCCGGAGTGTTCGGCCTGGCGACGGGCCTCGCCCTGGCCGAAGCCGGCCTCAAGGTGCGCCTGGTGGCTGAGACCGTCCCGGGGCGGACCGCTTCCGGCGTGGCGGCGGGCATGCTGGCGCCAGCCTTTGAGAGCGTCCTTGACCGTCCCGCGACAGACAGCCTTCGCCTGCTTTGCGCAAG
>JADBZH010000085.1 GCA_020402585.1 Phenylobacterium sp.
CATCGACTGGTATCGCTGGTGCCCGATGAATTTCGGCCGCGATTTCGGAATGATGCTGTCGGTGATCGGCGACGGGAAGGGCGGCGCCCGGCAGGGGGGCATGGTCTTCCGTGACGGGATCTACGACCTGATCACCGAGTGCCGGATCGAGAGCGACTGGGACGCGCACGGCTATCAGACCCACCTGCGCGCCGAGGTAAAGACCGAGGGCGGCAAGGCCTATTCCGTGACCGGCCGGGTGATGTCGCTGATCCCCCTGCGAAACCGGCGCACCACCCCCGAGGGCGTCGAACTCCAGACCCGCATCACCGAAGGCATGACCGAGTATCGGTGCGGCGAACTGGTGGGCTATGGCCTGTCGGAATACCTGGACCAGATCGTCGACGGCCAGCCCAACGGCAAGGCCGCCGGCTACTGAAGCGCCAGGGCGACGGACCCGCTTGCGCACCTCTGCGGCGCGGTCTATAGCCCCGGTCCTTCCAGGTGATCCCCGATAGCTCAGCTGGTAGAGCAGTCGGCTGTTAACCGACTTGTCGCAGGTTCGAGTCCTGCTCGGGGAGCCATCCTTTCCCAGTACCCCAGGTTCATTCGCCGGATATGGGCGGGAGGGAGCATGGACGTCTTCTACGGTCGGATCGCGGAATGGTGGCCGGTGATCTCCCCGCTGGAGGAGTACGCCAGTGAAGGCGCAGAGATCCGCCGGGTCCTCCATGAGGCTCGCCCGGCTGGGCGCAGCCTTTTGGAACTTGGGAGTGGCGGCGGCCACGTCGCCTTCCACGTGAAGGCGGGCCTCGACTGTCTGCTGACCGATCTCAGCCCGGACATGCTGGAGGTCTCCCGTCGCCTCAACCCCGAGTGCGGGCACCTTGCGGCCGACATGCGGACCCTGGACCTCGATCGCCGATTCGACCTGGTGCTGGCGCACGACGCCATCTCGTACATGACCACGGAGGCCGACCTGCGGGCGGCCTTCGCGACCGCCTATCGACACCTGAAGCCCGGCGGCCTCGTCCTCTTCATTCCCGACGAAGTGCTGGAAACCTTCGAGCCCGGAGAGGCCGAAGCCTTCGGTGGCGACTCTCCCGACGGCCGGTCGGCGCGCGCGATGGAATGGGTCTGTGAACGTGAGGCCGACGGAACGGCCATGGTCCATTACGCCTTCCTGCTTCGCGAGGCCGATGGACGGATGTCCTCGATGGCCGAGAGCCACCGGGTCGGCGTCTTCGCCAGGACGGATTGGGAAGGGTGGCTGGCGGAGGAAGGCTTCGACGTCGAGACCGTCCAGGAACGCACGGATGAGGACCGGACGCCCAGGTTCTTCTTCCTGGGGACCCGTCCGACGGCCTGATCCGGCGCCAGATGTCACGATCCCCCCGGATCCCTTCTCCCAAGAGGTCTGGCCGAGCCCGGGACTTCCAGTTTACTCGGGGAACCTGAAGGTCGCCCGCGGAGGAAGTCTGCCGACATGTCCTGGTCCGGAAGGTTTCACGGCGATGCGCCCGAGCGGGTGAACCGCTGGCTGGCGCACCAGGGCGTCTGCTCGCGTCGTGAGGCCGAGGCCCTGATTGCCGAGGGCCGTGTCCGGATCGAGGGTGAGACGGTGGCCGACCCGGGACGGAAGATCCTGCCCGGCCAGACCCTTGAAGTGATCGACGAGGCCTCCCCCGGCGAGGGCCCGGTCACCATCCTGGTGAACAAGCCGCCGGGCCTGGTCAGCGCCCATCCGGAGCCCGGCCAGGCCGAGGCTCGCAGCCTCCTCACTGCAGACCGCGCCGAGGGGGGAGAGCCCCCTCCCCCCACCGACCTCAGCCTGCCCCCGGCCGGCCGGCTGGACCGCGAGTCCCGGGGCCTCCTGGTCCTCAGCTCAGACGGCGTGGTGGCCAGGGCCATCATCTCGCCGGCCTCGATGCTGAAGAAGGAGTACCAGGTGCGGGTCGCCGGCGCCCTCACGGCCGACCGCATCGCCCGCCTGCGCCACGGCCTGTCGCTGGACGGCCGGCTGTTGAAGCCGGCAGGTGTCTTCCGGAGGGGCGAGGACCGGCTTCGCTTTGTCCTGACCGAGGGCCGCAACCGGCAGATCCGGCGCATGTGCGAGCTGGTGGGGCTGCGCGTCACGGACCTGCAGAGGACCCGCATCGGACCCCTGTCCCTGGAGGGCCTTCCCGAAGGTCGCTGGCGACGCCTGACCGCGCCGGAGCGCCGGGACCTGCTGACGAGAGGCGACCCTTCCCAAGACCCCGGACCTGGCCCATATCCTGAAGAGACCTGACGGGGACGGCGCGCAATGACCTCAACCACCCGACCCCTCTGGCGCCGCCGGGCGGTGCTCATCCTCGGCGGACTGGTGCTTCTGGGCCTGGTGGCGTTTGGCGTCCGGAGCTTCAGGTCCGAGCCGGAGGCGCCGCCCTACCGGACCGGGGAGGTGGAGTCCGGCGCCCTGGTCCAGACCGTATCGGCTTCAGGGGTGATCGAGGCCATGGTCGCGGTGGAGGTCGGATCTCAGACTTCCGGCCAGATCCAGGCGATCATGGTGGACTTCAACGACCGGGTTACAACGGGACAGGTGCTGGCCGAGCTTGACCCCCAGACCTTCCAATCCCGCCTTCGACTGGGCCAGGCCGATGTCGCTGCGGGCGAGGCCGCGGTCCGGCAGGCTGAGGCCCAGGCGCAGCAGGCGCGACAGGAACTCGCGCGCCGAAAGTCCCTCGCCGCCCAGGGCTATTACTCGCAGGCCGCCCTTGAAGCGGTGGAGGCGCAGGCGCGGACCAGCGCCGCAGCCCTTGAGGTCGCCCGGGCCCGGGTCCAGCAGAGCCGGGCCAGCCTCCGGACCACGGAGGTGGACCTGTCCCGGACACGGATCGTCTCGCCCATCGACGGGGTGGTCGTCCTGCGGGCCATTGAACCCGGCCAGACCGTGGCCGCCAGCTTCCAGGCGCCGGTCTTGTTCCGCATCGCCCGGGACTTTGACCGCGTGAAGGTGAAGATTTCCGTGGACGAAGCGGACATCGGCGGCGTCAGGGAAGGCCAGGCGGTGACCTTCTCCGTGGACGCCTTTCCGGACCAGGTCTTCGAAGGGGTGGTCACTCAGGTCCGCAAGCAACCCGTGACCGAACAGAATGTCGTGGCCTACACCGTCATGGCCGAGGCGGCGAACACCGGGGCGCGCCTCCTGCCCGGCATGACGGCGAACGCCGATATCATCCTCCAGCGCCGCGACGGCGTGCTCAAGGTCCCGGTCGCCGCCCTGCGATGGTCCCCGCCAGCCCAGGTCCAGGCCGCGCCCCGCGGCCCGCCGGGCACGCCGATCCGCAACGATTCGGGTCCCGACTATCCTGGCTCGGGCGCCGCCCAGAAGGTGGTGGGCCAGCTGGGCCTCGACCCCGGTCAGCGGAGGGCCTGGTCAGAAATCCAGGCCGAGCTTCGGGTGCAGGCGACGGCCGCCGGCGCACCGGGCGGCGAGGCCGGACGCAAGGCGGTGGCGCAGGTCATCGACAAAGGCCTGTCCCAGCTGGAGGCCCGGCTTGATGACCGCCAGAAGGCGCGCCTGAAGGTGCTCCGGCCTCTCGCCTTCGAGGTCGGCCCGGATCCGGCGGGCTTTGTCGCCGGCTCGGTCTACCGCCTCACGCCGGAGGGGCCTCAGCCTGTCGTCATCCAGGTCGGACCGACCGACGGCGCCATGACCGAGGTGCGCGGCCCCCTCAAGGCTGGCGAGACCCTCATCGTGGGCGGCGGCCCCAAGCCCAAGATGCGCGTCGGCGGGGGCTGACCGGCCATGGGCGAGGCCGCGATGATCCAGATCGAGGACCTGACCAAGACCTACGTCATGGGGGACGAAACCGTCACAGCGCTCGACGGTGTCAGCCTGACCATCGGCCGCGGCGAAAGCATCGCCATCATCGGGCCTTCCGGATCGGGCAAGTCGACCCTGATGAACATTCTCGGCGGGCTCGACCGGCCGAGCCGGGGCCGATACCGGTTCGAGGGCGACGAGGTGGCGCGCTTCTCTGACGACCAGCTGGCGGACTTCCGGAACCGCCGGATCGGTTTCGTCTTCCAGTCCTTCCAGCTGCTTCCCCGACTTTCCGCTCTGCAGAATGTCGCGCTGCCCATGGTCTATGCCGGCGCAACGCCCCGGGCCCGGAGGGAACGCGCCGCAGAGCTTCTCGAAAGGGTGGGCCTGGGATCGCGCATGGGACACCGTCCCAACCAGCTCTCGGGCGGCCAGCAGCAGCGCGTGGCCATCGCCCGGTCGCTGGCGAACCAGCCCGACCTGCTGCTGGCGGATGAGCCCACCGGCGCCCTGGACAGCGCCACGGGGATCGAGGTCCTGGGCCTCTTCCAGAAACTCAACGCCGAGGGGCTGACGGTCGTGCTCGTCACCCATGACCGGGGCGTCGCCGACGCCGCCCGCCGGCGCATCGCCTTCCGGGACGGGCGCGTAACCGAGGATGTGCGGTCATGAGCGGCGCCTCCCCCGCCGAGATCGTCCGCTTCGCCGCCGGCGCCATCATCGCCCATCCCCTCCGTTCAGGCCTGACCTCCCTGGGGGTGGTGATCGGCGTCGCGGCGGTGGTGATGATGACCTCCATCGGCCTGGGCGCGCAGAAGCGGGTGACGGACACCATCTCCGGCCTTGGCTCGAACCTGATCATCGTCACGCCCCTCCAGCCCCGCACGGCGGGCGGAGTGATGGGCGGGGCGGGATCGGGCCAGAGCCTTTCGGACGCCGACACCGAGGCCATCGAGCGCCAGGTCGAAGAGGCGGCGGCGGTGGCGCCCGCGGTCACCGGCATGGCCCAGGTCACGGCGGACGGCGCCAACTGGAACACCTCGATCGTCGGCGTGACTCCGGAATACCTGGAGGCGAGGGACCTGACGGTCGCCTCGGGCCGGATGTTCGACGACCGGGACGCCCGGCAGGGCCGCAAGGTGGCCGTCCTTGGCCCTACGGTGGTTACCCAGCTCTGGGGCGAGGCCGACCCGATCGGCAAGCGGATCCGGATCCGGGGGGCGCCCTTCGAGGTGATCGGCGTCCTGGGCTCCAAAGGCCAGTCCAGCTTCGGAAGGGACCAGGACGACCTCATCCTGTCGCCTCTGGAGACGGTACGCTCGCGGATCATCGGTCGCCGCATCAAGGCCGACAGCGTCCAGACCATCTACGTCAAGGCGGTCTCGGAGGGCGAACTGGGGACCGTGCAGGAGGAGATCGACGCGGTCCTGCGCACCGAGCACACGATCGGGCCCGGCGAGGACGACGACTTCCAGACCCAGAACCTCGCCTCGATCCTCGAGGCCTCTCGGGCGGCCATCGGGGCCTTCACTGTCCTGCTGGCGGCCATCGCCGCGGTGTCCCTGGTCGTCGGAGGGGTCGGGATCATGAACATCATGCTGGTCGCCGTGACCGAGCGCACCCGTGAGATCGGCCTGCGAATGGCCCTGGGCGCCCGCCGGCGCGACGTCCTGACCCAGTTCGCCCTGGAGTCCGTCGCCCTGTCCCTTGTCGGGGGGGTTATCGGACTGGGGATCGGCCTCCTCGGAGCCGCGGGGATCGCCGCCATCGCCGACTGGCCCTTCGCCCTCCCTGTCTGGGCCATTCCCGTCGCCCTCAGCTTCTCGAGTCTGGTCGGACTGGTCTTTGGCGCCTATCCTGCCTGGCGCGCCGCCCGCCTCGATCCCATCGAGGCCCTCAGGCGCGAGTAGCCCCGGATCCGCACGTGAAGCTCCCTGTTCTCCTCGCCCTGGCCAGCACCCTCGCCATCCTCGGCTGCCAGCCTCAGGTCAGCCGACCGGCCTGCCCGCCCGGGAAGACCTGCCTGGCCTGGGGCAACAACACCGAGGCCGGGTCCCTGGATCCCCAGAAGGCGACCCTGGTCGATGAGTTCGCCATCATCGGCGACCTCTTCACCGGCCTCTTCACCGACAGCCCGGAAGCCTCGCCGATCCCGGCCCTGGCCGAGAGCTACACGGTCTCGCCCGACGGCCTGACCTGGACCTTCCGCCTCAGGCCCTCGACCTGGAGCGATGGGCGACCCGTCACGGCGAACGACTTCGTCTTCGCCTACAGGCGCATACTCGATCCGGCGACGGCCTCCAGCTACGCCTACCTCCTCTATCTGATCCGCAACGGGCAGGCGGTGAACGAGGGCAAGGCCGGCCCCGAGACCCTGGGGGTCAAGGCCCCTGACGACCTGACGCTGGTGCTCTCCCTTGAGCATCCCGCGCCCTACCTTCCGGCCCTGCTGAAGCATCAGAGCTTCTTTCCGGTCCCCGCCCACACGGTGCGCGCCCATGGCGACGCCTGGACCCGCCCTGAGAACTTCGTGGGGAACGGGGCCTTCCGGCTGGTGGACTGGAAGCTGGGCGACCACATCCGCGTGGTGAAGAACCCCGCGTTCTACGATGCGCCTTCCGTCTGCGTGGACCAGATCGACTACTTCCCCACGCCGGACTCGGTGATGGCCGAGCGCCGGGTCGCCCGGGGCGAGCTCGACCTGAACACCAACTTCCAGTCCAGCCGGGTCCAGCGGCTCCGGGAGACCCTGCCGGGCTATGTCCGTGCCTATCCCGCCCTGGCCACCTTCTACATCGCCCTCAATGTCCCTGGCGTCCCGGCCTTCCAGGACATCCGGGTGCGGCGCGCCCTTTCCATGGGCGTCGATCGCGAATTCATCACCGGCAAACTGATGCGGGCCGGGCAGAAGCCCGCCTACAGCTTTGTCCCGCCGGCGACGGCCGGCCATGGCGAGGGGGTGCGCCTGCAATGGGCGGACATGCCGTTCGCGGAGCGCCAGGTCCTCGCCCGCAAGCTGCTGGCCGAGGCCGGCTATGGACCGCAGCGGCCGCTCTCAGTCGAGATCAAGACCGGCAACACCCCTGACACCCTGCTGATCTCCCAGGCCGTCGCGGCGGACTGGGCCGCCCTGGGCCTCAAGGTCACGACGGTCCAGAACGAGGGCCAGATCGCCTTCGCAGCCTACCGGCAGAAGGACTTCCAGGCTGGCATGTTGAGCTGGTTCGCCGACTTCAACGACCCCCTGACCTTCCTGGGCCTGTTCCGGTCAGACACCGGCCAGCAGAACTACTCCGGCTACGTCAATCCCCGCTACGACGCCCTGCTGGACCAGGCCGACCGTGAGCCCGACGCCGCTAGGCGGGCCCTGATCCTGGCTAAGGCCGAACAGCTGATGCTGGATGAGGAAGGGATCATTCCGGTCTTCCAGGCGGTCAGCCGCGCCCTGGTCTCGCCGCGGATCACCGGCTGGACGGACAATGTGGAGAACTTCCATCGGGCGCGCTGGATGTGCGTGAAGCCGGCCGCCGCCGGGTGACGCCCGGTCAGCATTGACAGGCGGCCCCGGGGTCGCCTTGCTGGCCCAAACCGGCGCCAGGGAGGGCGGAACCATGGACTTTAACCTGCAGGGCAAGGTGGTGCTGATCACCGGCGGGTCGCGGGGTCTCGGACGCGCCATGGCCCAGGCCTTCGCCGAGGCGGGCGCCCACCTCGCCATCGTCTCGCGCAAGCTGCCCGCCTGCGAGGAAACCGCCGCTGAACTGGCCAGGCTGGGGGTCGAGACCTTCGCCCACCGCTGCCACGTGGGCGCCTGGGACGAGATCGAACCGATGGTGGACGCGGTCTACCGGCGCCTCGGCCGTATCGATGTGCTCATCAACAACGCCGGCATGTCGCCCCTCTATCCCTCCCTGGAGGAGGTGACCGAGGACAATTTCGACAAGGTCATCGGGGTCAACTTCAAGGGTCCCTTCCGCCTCTCCGCCCTGGTCGGGGCCAGGATGCACCGGGGCGAGGGCGGCTCGATCATCAACACTTCCAGCATCGCCTCGCTGGAGGCCTCGCCCTACGCCCTGCCCTATGCCGGCGCCAAGGCGGCGCTGAACGTCCTGACCACCGGCTTCGCCGCCGCCTACAGCCCGAACGTGAGGGTGAACACCATCTGCGTCGGCCCCTTCGCCACCGACGTCGCCGAGCAC
>JADBZH010000086.1 GCA_020402585.1 Phenylobacterium sp.
CGCCAGGGACAGGACCGCCCCGGTCACCGAGGCGGCGCCGGACATGTCCATCTTCATCTCGCCCATGCCGGCGCCGGGCTTGATCGAAAGGCCCCCGCTGTCGAAGGTGATGCCCTTGCCCGCCAGGACGAGGGGCCCGCCTGCGGGGGCGCCGGCGCCCCGGTAGCGCACGACCAGCAGCCGGGGCGGCCGGGCCGAGCCCATCCCCACGCCGGTCAGGGCGCCCATGCCCAGCCGGCGCATGGCCGTCTCATCCAGGACCTCGATCGTCACCCCCGGAACGCCGGCGAAGGCCGCCCGGGCGCTGTCGACGAAGGCCTGGGGGTACATCAGGTTGGCGGGAAGGTTGGAGACATCCCGGGCCCACTGGACCGCCTCGACCAAGGCCTGGCCGCGACCCCGGAAGGTCGCCTCCGCGCCGGACGCCCCAGCGCCCGTGAAGACGACGCCCGCCGGCGCGGTCGTCGGACGGTCCGCGCTCAGGAGGTCTGAACGGTACTCGCCGATGCCGAAGCCCATGGCCAGGGCGGCGAGGCTGTCCGCGGAAAGCGATCCGCCTGACACCGTGACAGGCGACTTCACCTTGGCCAGGGACCGACCGAGGGCCTCGCCTGCGCCCTGCAGGCTCGCGCCTTGCGGCGACTTGCCCAGGCCCAGGACGACGACCTGCTCAAGCCCGCCAAAGGCCCTCAGGACCAGCATGTCGCCGCTGGAAAAGTCGAACGCCGCCGACTCGACCGCCCGGCGGAGGCCGGCGCCCGCATCCGGCGTGAGGAGGACGGAGGCTCGCTCGGCGGCCTCGGCGACGGAGCCGGCGGCGATCACCAGCACGCCGGACTTCGGCGCTGCTGTCGCGGCGAAGCTTACCGGCCGTCGGAGGGTGGCCGAGGACCAGGTGGCGGTCTCCGCCGGCGACGCCGCGGCCTTGGGCGCAGCGAGGGCGGGGGCGGGTGCAAGGACCGGGACGACAAGGGCCAGGCTCAGGCCGGCCAGGGCGAGGGGGCGGAACGGGGTCATGAAGGGGCCCTGTGTCTGAAGAGAAGGGAAGGCGTTAGCGCTGATTAGTGCCGGAAAACGCGTACGCCCGTAAAGGCCATGGTCACGCCGGCGGCGTCGGCGGCGGCGATCACCTCCTCGTCGCGGATCGAGCCGCCCGGCTGGATCACCGCGGTGGCCCCGGCCTCCGCCGCCTGGATGAGGCCGTCGGCGAAGGGGAAGAAGGCTTCGGAGGCGCAGGCCGACCCCTTGGCCAGGCTCTCGGGCAGGCTGGCCTGCTCGGCCGCCTCGCCGGCGCGCAGGGCGGCGATTCGTGCAGAGTCCCTGCGGTTCATCTGGCCCGCGCCAATGCCCGCGGTCTGACCGTCCCGGGCGAAGACGATGGCGTTGGACTTGACGTGCTTGGCCACGGTGAAAGCGAACAGCATGTCCTGCACCTCCTGCGGGGTCGGCTGACGGCGCGTGACGATCCTCAGGTCGGCGGCGGTCAGGCGCGAGGCATCGCGGCCCTGGACCAGGAAGCCGCCCGCCACCTGCTTGAAGAGGTCGCCGGGGGCCAGGGGGTCGGGCATGCCGCCGGTCAGCAAGAGGCGCAGGTCCTTCTTCTTGGCGAACAGGGCGATGGCGTCGTCGTCGGCCTCGGGAGCCACCACCACCTCGGTGAAGATCTTGATGATCTCCTTCGCCGCCGCCGCATCCAGACGGCGGTTCACCGCCACGATCCCACCGAAGGCCGAGACCGGGTCGCACTGCAGGGCGCGGGCGTAGGCGGTCTTCAGGTCCGAACCCAGGGCCACGCCGCAGGGATTGGCGTGCTTGATGATGGCCACAGCGGCGGAGGCCTGGGGGTCGAACTCCGCCACCAGCTCGATGGCCGCGTCGGTGTCGGCGATGTTGTTGTAGCTGAGGGCCTTGCCCTGCACCTGGCGGGCGGTGGCCACCCCGGTCCGCGGGGCCTCCTCCACATAGAAGGCGGCGGCCTGGTGCGGGTTCTCGCCGTAGCGGAGGGTCTGGGCCAGGCGGCCCGACAGGGTCCGCCGACGGGGAGCGGCCTCGCCCAGCTGGCCCGCAAACCAGGTGGAAATGGCCGCATCGTAGGCCGCCGTGCGGGCGTAGGCGCGGGCCGCCAGGGTCTTGCGCAGGACCAGGCTCGTGGTTCCCTCCGCCGCCAGCTCGGCCAGGACCTCCTGCAGGTCCTCCAGTTCGGTGCAGACCGCCACATAGCCATGGTTCTTGGCCGCCGAGCGGATCATGGCGGGACCGCCGATGTCGATATTCTCGATGGCGCTGGCGAAGTCGCCCCCGGCGGCCACCGTCTTCTCGAAGGGGTAGAGGTTCACGTAGACGAGGTCGATCCCGCCAATCCCGTGCTCGGCCATGGCGGCGGCGTGGGCCGGCGCGTCGCGCACGCCCAGGAGGCCGCCGTGCACCACCGGGTGCAGGGTCTTGACCCGGCCGTCCATCATCTCCGGAAAGCCGGTCAGGTCCGAGACGTCCTTCACGGCCAGCCCTGCAGCGGCGATGGCCGCCCGGGTGCCGCCCGTCGACACCAGCTCCACGCCCCCTTCGGCCAGGGCCCGGGCGGCCTCGACCAGCCCCGTCTTGTCCGAAACCGAGATCAGGGCGCGGCGGACGGGAACGCGATCAGGCGCAGGCGGGAAGTCAGGGGCGGCAGGCATGGCGCTCTCCGTGGCGGTTCGGAAGGTTGGCCCAGGCGAGCGGCGCATTGACGTCCGTGCGCTCCCCGGTGGTGGACCACCTGTTTCGCCAGTCACGCAGGACAACGGGTTTCTAGCCCAGCCGGCGATTCCCGGAAACCGCCGCCTTGCGAGGCCGTCAGCCGCGAAGGGCGGCGATGTTGGCCGCGTAGGCGTCGGGACCGCCCCGGAACACCGCGGTTCCGGCCACCAGGGCGGTGGCGCCGGCGTCTACGCACAGCCGGGCGGTCTCGGCGGTCACCCCGCCGTCCACCTCCAGCACGATGTCCCGGCCGCTGGCGTCGATCATCCGCCTCAGAGCCTCGATCTTGGCCAGCTGGGAATGCATGAAGGTCTGGCCGCCAAAGCCCGGGTTGATGGACATGACGAGGATCAGGTCGACCTCGTCCATCATCCACTCGATCACCGAGGGCGAGGTCGAGGGGTTGAAGACCACCCCGGCCCGGGCGCCCAGCTGGCGGATGCGCTTCAGGGTCCGGTTCAGGTGCGGCCCGCTCTCCGGATGCACGCTGACAATGTCGGCGCCGGCCTCGACGAAGGCCTCGAGGTAGGGGTCCACCGGGGCGATCATCAGGTGCACGTCCATGGGGACGGTCGCGTGCGGCTTCAGGGCCCGGACGATGTCAGGTCCAAGGGTGATGTTCGGCACGAAATGGCCGTCCATCACGTCGATGTGCAGCCAGTCGGCGCCGGCGGCCTGCACGGCGCGGACCTCTTCGCCCAGCCGGGCGAAGTCGGCGGCGAGGAGCGAGGGGGCGATGATCGGGCGCAGGCTCATGCCTCGGACTTAGCCGCCCCCGCGGCCTGCGCCAAGTCCCGGCGGGCCCGGCGGTTCGGCCTGCGGGCGAAGCGGGCGATGAAGAAGCCGTCCGCGCCACCGGCGCGATGGGTCGGCAGGATGCGGAGCGTCCCGTCTTCGAGGCGGCTCCCGGGCGGGGCGCCGCCCTCGCCCAGGGCGATCGGGTCCAGGGCGAAGTCGGCGCAACGCTTCAGGAATCCCGCGACCTGGCCCTCGCCCTCCTCGGGCTCCAGCGAGCAGACGCAGTAGACAAGCCGACCGCCAGGCCGCACCCGCCGGGCGGCGGCGTCCAGCAGGCGGGCCTGTGCGCCCGCCAGGGCGGCGATGTCGCCCGGCTTCACCGCCCAGAGGACATCCGGGTTGCGGCGGAAAGTCCCCGTGGCGCTGCAGGGGGCGTCGAGCAGGACGGCGTCGAAGGTTCGTCCATCGTCCCAGGTCCCGGCGTCAGCGGCGATGACCTCGGCGGTCAGGCCGGTCCGCTCCAGGTTCTCCCGCACCCGGTGCAGGCGGCCCTGCGACCTGTCGAGGGCGGTGACCTCTGCGCCGGCGGCCGCCAGTTGCAGGGTCTTTCCGCCGGGCGCCGCGCACAGGTCCAGGACAGTGAGGCCTGGCCGGGGGTTCAGAAGGCGGGCGGGGACGGCGGCGCTGGCGTCCTGGACCCACCAGCGGCCCTCCGCAAAACCTTCCCAGGCCGAGACCTCACCTCGCCGGGAGGTGCGCCAGGTGTCGGCGGCCACCTGGGTCAGCTCCAGGGCCTCGGTCAGCGCTCCGGGATCGCCCCTCAGGGTCAGGTCTGTGTCCGGCTCCCCGGCGATCACGGCGGCGACCGAGAGGGCGCTGGGGCGGCCAAAGGCTGCGCTCCAGCGGGCCAGGAGCCAGGACGGGGCGAGGGCCTCCGGGTCGGAAAGGTCCGGCGGCTCGCGGATCAGGCCCCTCAGGACGGCGTTGACCAGGCCCTTGAACCGGCGGGCCTCAGGCAGGGACTCCGCAAGGTCGACGCTGGCGCTGACGGCGGCGTGGGGCGGGGCGCCCAGGACCAGGGCCTGGACGGCGCCCAGTCTCAGGATGTTGCGGACGATCTCCGGCGGCGGGCGAGGGATTCGGGCGTCGAGGGCGCGGTCGAGGGGTCCCAGTCGCCGCAGGGCTGTCAGGACCAGGATCCGGGCGAAGGCCCGGTCCCGGGGCTCAAGGCCGGCGAGGCCGGGCGCGGCGGAATCGTCCTCAAGGCCGGCGCGGTGGGACAGGGCTGCAGCCAGGAGGTCAAGCGCGGCGCGGCGGGCGGGCAATCCGGTGGGAAGGCGGGGTTCGGTCACGCAGAGCCGCCTGCCCGGTTCCGGCGGCCATGGCAACTGGCGTTTCGCGTCCCGGACGCCTAGATGGGGATCATGGAAGACGACGCGCCCCCCAACGCCGCCCCCGGCAAGGCCCTCAGCCCCGCCGCCCGCCGGGCCCTGGAGGAAGCCGCCGCCCGCAAGGCCGCCGAGGCCGCGGAGGCCGAACGACTGGCCGAACAGGGCGGCCCCGCCGGCCTTGAGCCCACCCGCTTCGGCGACTGGGAGCGCAAGGGCATCGCCGTCGACTTCTAGGCCCCGCTTCGGCTGACCCCCTCCGACGCGCTGCGCGCGCCACCTCCCCCTGGGGGGAGGAATTAGAGCACCAATTGCTCCCCCAAGGGGGAGCTGTCAGCGAAGCTGACTGAGGGGGTCAACGGAACCGCCGTTCCTGACTCTCGGGTCCTAGGCCGGAACCGCCGCCATCTCGGCGATCACCTTCAGGGCCGCCTCCGCCGGGTCGTTCGCCGCCGAGATCGGTCGGCCGCACACCAGGTGCGAGGCGCCGGCGCGCAAGGCTTCCGCCGGAGTCGCGGCGCGCACCTGGTCGTTCTTCGCCGACCATTCCGGGCGAACCCCTGGCGTGACCACCAGGAAGTCCTTCCCGCCGATCCGCCGGGCCAGCTCGGCCTCCTGGGGACTGGCCACCACGCCGGCGCAGCCAGCCTCAAGGGCCTGATGGATGCGCCGCTCCACAAGGCTTCGCGCGCCCGAGGCGTAACCGATCGCCTTCAGGTCGTCGTCAGACAGGCTGGTCAGGACGGTGACGGCCAGGACCTTCAGGTCGGACCGGCCCACGCCCCGGACCGCGGCGGCCATGACCTGGGGCTCTGCGTGCACGGTCAGGAGATCGCAGCCGGAGTCCGAAAGGGCGGCGGCGGCGCGTTCCACCGTGGCGCCGATGTCGTGCAGCTTCCAGTCAAGGAAGACCTGCTTGCCCTTCCCCTTCAGCTCCCGCGCCAGCTCCATGCCGCCCCGGGCGAACAGCTCCAGCCCGACCTTGTAGAAGCTGACCCGGTCGCCAAGGGTCTCCACGAGGGCGCGGGCCTCGGCAAGGCCGGGCTGATCCAGCGGGACGATGAGGCGGGGATCCGCGGCGGGCGTCTTCATCCTGGGTTCTCCGGGGTCGGCGGCGGCGGCGAAATGGGGTATGGACCTCCCATGATCCCCGAGATTTTCGCCGTCAACTTCTTCATCGCCCTCTTCGCCCTGATTGACCCGGTGGGCAATGTCCCCCTGTTCGCAGCGGCGACCCGCGGGGTGAAGAACAGCACGGCCCGGCTCATCGCAGTGTTCGTCGCCCTCTTCGTCATGGGCTTCCTGATCTTCTTCTACTTCACCGGGCTCAGCCTGCTGGCCTTCTTCGGCATCTCCCTGCCCGCCTTCCGGATCGCGGGGGGAATCCTGCTCCTGCTTCTCGGCCTCGACATGACCCGGAACGACTTCGCCGAGTCGGTCGCCGCCGGTCCGGAGGAGTTGCAGGAGGGGGGGCGGACGGCCCAGGCCCGGCGCCGCTTCGAGTCCATGATCGTGCCCTTCGCCATGCCGTTGCTGATCGGCCCCGGCGCCATCTCCACGGTGATCATCTACGCCAGCGAGGCGCGTGACTATGGCGTGGCTGGCATCGCCACCGGGGTGGGCGTGATCGTCCTGGTCGCCCTGTCGACCATGCTGTCCTTCTGGGCGACCCCGCTGATCTCCCGCCTGCTGGGCCGGATCGGCCTGGCCATCGTGGTCCGCGTGCTGGGTCTGATCCTCTGCGCCATGGCGGTGCAGTTCATCCTGTCCGGGATCGCCGACTCCACCAGCGGGTTGATCCTCGAAGAGGCCTCCCAGCCCTACAAGTCCTGATCCGGCTCAGCGCTTGCGGAAGCGCCCGCCCTGGGCGTCCGCCAGGGCCAGGGCCCAGTCTTCAGGGATCAATCTCGCAATGGCGGCGATGGCCTTGTTTGGAGCTCCGGGAACGCAGATCGGACGGTTCGCCTCCAGCGCCTCGAGGCCGGCCTCGGCCACCTCGTCGGCGCCCATCCAGAGCCAGGCGGGGGTGGCCTGACGGGTCAGGTCCCGGGTCCCGTTGACGTCGTGGAACTCCGACCAGGTGAATCCCGGGCACAGGGCGCTGACGTGCACGCCAAGGGGGCGGGTCTCCAGATGCAGGCTTTGCGAGGCGCGTACGAGGTAGGCCTTGGTGGCGCCGTAGAGGGTGTGACCCCGGGTCCCGGGCAACAGGCCCGCGAGGGAGGCGACGTTGAGGATGCGCCCGAAGCGGCGTTCGGTCATGCCGGGAAGGACCCGGTGCGACAGCTCGGTGGGGGCGTGAAGCATCACCTGCAGAAAGTCGGCCTGCTCCTGCCATCCCGTTTCGACGAACACCCCCGGAAGGCCGTAGCCGGCGTTGTTGATCAGGGCGTCGATATCGCGGCCCGCAGCGTCCACGGCCGCCAGGAGCCGGCCGGGCGCGGCGGGGTCGGCCAGGTCCTCGGGCAGGACCAGGGCCTCGACCCCGAAACGCAGGCGCACCTCATCCGCCAGGGCGTCCAGCCTTTCGCGCCGCCGGGCGGTGAGGGCCAGGTCATAGCCCCGCGCGGCCAGGCTGCGCGCCAGTGCAGCGCCGATCCCGGCGGAGGCGCCGGTCACGAGGGCGAGTCTTCGGTCCATGCCGTCTCCTGTCCTGATCTCTGTGAGGGTGGCGATGAGGCTGCGCCGGATCAAGCCCCCGCCGGGCGGCGGCCAGCGGGTTGCGGGCTCGCCCCGACCGTCGCCCCCCTGTGGGCGGTGCGCCTGCGGACGCCGGCGCGTTCGGGTCGGGGCTGAAGGGCGAGGGTCTGCTTGACGGCCTCCATGAGGATCAGTCCCGAGAAAGGCGGCCAGAGGCGGGAGCCGGCCTGCTCAAACCCCTCGGCCCATCCCGCCAGCCAGGGGAAGGGCGGGACATAGAGGGCGCGGGTCCAGCCGGTAGGCTCAAGCCCGGCCTCGCGAAGTCGCCCCGCCAGCTGGCGGCGGCTGAAAGGCCGGCCGTGGCCGAAGGGCGTGGACTCGAAGGGCGCCCAGGGCCCGTTGCGCGCGGCGGCCACGGCGATCAGCCGGCCCGCCGGCGCCAGGACACGGGTCATCTCCCTGAGCAGGGCCTCCGGCTGCGGGCTCTCCTCCAGGGCGTGAACCAGCAGGACCCGGTCGAACCGGGCGTTGGGAAAGGGCAGGGCGTCCTCGGCGGCGAGGGCCACGCGATTGAGGCGGGCCGTGGGCCAGGCCTTGGCGCCCTGCTCGGGAGGCATCACGGCCACCGCCCGCATCGCCCGATCCGAAAGGGCCGCCAGGACCGGAGCGGCGTAGCCCGCCCCCAGCACCTCCAGCCCCGCGCAGTCACCCCAGCTCTCCAGCACCTTGCGCAGGGTCATGTCCCGAGCCGCCTGGCCCAGGGGTGAGGCGTAGAAGGCCGCCAGATCAGAGATGTCTTGCCGCATGACGCGGATTTAGGCCTAGTCGCGCCCGACCGCGAGCCCCGGAAGGTCCGGAGGGCGCGCCGGAGGAAGGACGCCATGACCCTGACCGTTCACCAGTTCCCCTGCCTGTCCGACAACTACGGCTACCTGGTCCGGGACGAGTCGTCCGGGCGGACCGCCTGCATCGACACCCCGGACGCCGCCGCCATCCTGGCCGAGCTGGGCAGGCTGGGCTGGGGGTTGGACCTGGTGCTCAACACCCACTGGCACGCGGACCACGCCGGCGGGAACGCCGAGGTCAAGGCCGCCACCGGTTGCGAGCTCCTCGGTCCGGCCGAGGTGACCGGCCGCTTCCCGGTCGACAGGGTCCTTGCGCCCGGCGAGACCGTGACTCTCGGCGAGACCGAGTTCCAGGTGCTGGAGTCCGGCGGGCACACCCTTGGCCACATCGCCTACTTCGTCCCCTCCGCCGGGGCGGCCTTCGTAGGAGACACCCTGTTCGCCCTCGGCTGCGGTCGCATGTTCGAGGGCTCTCCGGCGCAGATGTGGGCCAGCCTCCAGCGCCTCGCGGCCCTGCCGGACGCCACCCGGATCTACTGTGCGCACGAGTACACCGCCTCCAATGCCCGCTTCGCCCTGGCCGTGGATTCCGACCCGGCGGTGAAGGCCCGCGCCGAAGCGGTGTTTGCGGCCCGGGAGAGGGGCGAGCCCACCGTGCCCAGCACCCTGGCCGAGGAGAAGGCCACCAACCCCTTTCTGCGGGCGCCCCGGCTTCGCCCGGGTCTTCCTCCGCACGAGGCCTTCGCGGCCCTGCGGTCCGAGAAGGACGGCTTCCGCGGCTGACCCCCTCCGCCGCGCTGCGCGCGCCACCTCCCCCTGGGGGGAGGAATTACCGAGCCATTGCTCCCCCAAGGGGGAGCTCCGACCGAAGATCGGTGAGGGGGTCAACGGCCCCTCAGCTGACCCCCTCCGGCCCGCTGCGCGGTCCACCTCCCCCTGGGGGGAGGAATTACAGAGCCATTGCTCCCCCAAGGGGGAGCTCCCGCCGGAGGCGGGTGAGGGGGTCAACGGCGTCTCGATCGGCGTCCGCCCGGGGCTGCGGACCTAGCGGATTCCCGCGGCGGCCAGGATCCTGTCGGAGGAGGGCCGGCCCGACATCCCCTGGCCGGGGGCGACGGTGATCTCGATCACGCCCTGGCGAAGGTCGGCGCGGGCCTGTCGGCCCTCGACCAGACGGACCCGCTCCACCGCCCCGAGGACCAGCCGCCCATCGGGCAGCCGCGTCATGCGGATGATGGCCTCTGCGGCGACCATGGCGGCGTCGGCGGTGAGGGCGGAGGAGGCCGGGGAGGCGTCGGCCTCAAAGGGGATGAGGCGCCGGGCCGCCCGGGTCGCCCGGGTGCTGGCCAGGGCCAGTCGCTCCAGGAGCTGCTGGGGCCCGAGAGCGGTCATCCTGAGGGCGCCGCCGCCACCTGAAAGGGCCACGGCCAGGCCGTCCGGCCGGTCGGTGGTGAAGACCGTCAGGCCCCCGGTCCGGCTGGCCCGCAGGATCGGCTCCCCAAGGTCATTCAGGTAGAGGATGTCGCCCCGAGGCGCCGGCTGGGGCCTCAGGACCCAGACTTCGGGGCTGCGGTCGAACTTGATCAGGGGCAGGCCTTGGCTGCGGTCGAAGGTGAAGCGGACCCCGGTCTCACTCATATAGCGCGCCACCGGCGGCGCACCGGCCGGCCCCGCCTGTCCGGCGGGCGGACTGAAGAGGACGCCCCGGGTCCCCATCGCCGACTGGGCGGGCGCATCGACCGGCAAGGCGAGGACGACTCCCACCGCCAGAAGGGCGGAGAAGAGGCCGCGGCGGCTTGGGGACGCTCGGTCAGGATGTCCGGCGGTAGGCATCACGGACGATCATAGCACAACGACTGGGGCGGATTTTGGACGCTGTCCTCATCCCGCCATGTACTGCCCGCCGTTCAACGAAAGGGTGGAGCCTGTAACGAAGCCGGCGTGTTCGCCCGACAGGAAGGCCACCATGTCGGCGATCTCCTCGCCGCGGCCCAGCCGGCCCACCGGGATCTGGGCGATGATCGACGCCAGGACGTTCTCGGGTACGGCCTGCACCATCTCCGTGTCGATGTAGCCCGGGCAGATGCAGTTCACCGTCACGCCCTTGCGCGCATTCTCCAGGGCCAGGGCCTTGGTGAAACCGATCACGCCGGCCTTGGCGGCGGCGTAGTTGGTCTGGCCCATCTGGCCCTTCTGGCCGTTGATGGACGAGATGTTGACGATGCGGCCCCACTCGCGCTCGCGCATGCCCTCGATGACCTGCCGGGTCATGTTGAAGACCGAGTCCATGTTCACCCGGATCACCTCGGACCACTGGGCGGGCGACATCTTGTGGAAGACCCCGTCCCGGGTGATGCCGGCGTTGTTGACCAGCACGTCCACCGGCCCAAGCTCGGCCTCCACCGCCCGCACCGCCCGGTCGCAATCCTCGAAGGATCCGACATTGCCCTTCACCACCATCACGCCCAGTTCCCGGGCGCAGGCCTGGGCCGCCTCCTCATTGCCGGAGTAGCCGGCGGCCACCCTCATGCCGTCGGATTTCAGGCGCTCACAGATCGCCCGGCCAATGCCGCGGGTCCCGCCCGTCACAAACGCCACTCTCGCCATCGCCGCCTCCGTGGGGGTTCAGAATCTCAGACCTGCTCGACGCAGAGGGCCACGCCCATGCCGCCGCCGACGCAGAGGGTCGCCAGTCCCCGGGCCGACCCGGAGCGCTTCATTTCGTGCAGAAGGGTGGTCAGGATCCGCGCGCCCGAGGCGCCGATGGGATGGCCGATCGCGATGGCCCCGCCATTGACGTTGACCTTGTCGTGGTCGAGGCCCAGTTCGCGCACGACGCACAGGGCCTGGGCGGCGAAGGCCTCGTTCGACTCCACCCGGTCGAGGTCCGCCACGCTCCAGCCCGCCCGCTCAAGGGCCCGGCGGGTTGCGGGGATGGGCCCCGTTCCCATGATCTCGGGCTCGACCCCGGCCTGCGCCCAGGAGGCGATCCGCGCCAGGGGGGTCAGGCCGCGGGCCCGGGCCTCGGCCGCCGACATCAGCACCAGGGCCGCCGCCCCGTCATTGAGCCCGGAGGCGTTGGCCGCCGTCACCGACCCGTCCTTGGTGAAGGCCGGGCGCAGTCCCGAGACGCTGTCCAGCGTCGCCCCATGGCGGATGTATTCGTCCTGATCGACCACCGTGTCGCCCTTTCGGCCCTTCAGGGTGACCGGGACGATCTCGGCGGCGAAGCGGCCCGCCTTCTGCGCCGCTTCGGCGCGGTTCTGGGAAGTGACGGCGAAGCGGTCCTGGTCCTCGCGGGTGATCTGCCAGCGGGCGGCGATGTTCTCGGCGGTCTGTCCCATGTGATAGCCGTGGAAGGCGTCCCAGAGCCCATCCTTGATCATGGTGTCGACCAGGGCCAGGTCGCCCATTTTCTGGCCACCCCTCAGGTGCTGGGCGTGCGGGGCCTGGCTCATGCTCTCCTGGCCCCCGGCCACCACGACCCGGGCCGCGCCGTCGGTGATTTGCTGGGCGCCCAGGGCCACGGCCCTAAGGCCTGAGCCGCAGAGCTGGTTCAGGCTCCAGGCCGGCGCTTCCACCGGGACGCCGGCGTTGATCGCCGCCTGGCGGGCGGGGCCCTGGCCGGCGCCGGCCTGTAGCACCTGGCCGAGGATGACCTCGCTGACATCGGCGGCGGCCACGCCCGCCCGCTCCAGGGCGCCGGCTATGGCGGTCCGGCCGAGTTCATGGGCGGGAAGGCCCGAAAGGGCGCCGTTGAAAGACCCCACGGGGGTCCGGGCGGCGGAGACGATGACAACGTCGGTCATGGCGGGGGCTCCTTGCAGGGGAACGGCCGCGCCTGACCCGGCGGCCGCTTACTTCACCTTCCAGAAGACGCTCGCATCGGCAATACTGCAATGCAATACTGCAGCCTCTCGCGCGGAACCGCGCAGGAAGGAACCGGAATGGCCGAAGCGAAGGGCGCCAAGTCGGGCGATGGCCCGGTCGTCATCAAGAAGTACGCCAACCGCCGGCTCTACAACACGGCCTCGAGCACCTACGTTACGCTCGAGCACCTGGCCGACATGGTCCGCAAGGGCGTCGACTTCGTGGTCTACGACGCCAAGTCCAATGACGACATCACCCGCGCGGTGCTGGCCCAGATCATCTTCGATGAGGAGAGCCGGTCGGAGAGCCTGTTGCCGATCCAGTTCCTGCGGCAGCTCATCGGCTTCTATGGCAACTCCATGCAGGCCTTCCTGCCCTCCTACCTGGAAATGTCCCTGGCCTCCTTCGCCGAGCAGCAGGAGCGCCTGCGCCAGCAGCTCTCAGGGATGAGCCCGCCCGCCAGCCTCTCGGCCTACGAGGACCAGGTGAAGAAGAACATGGCCCTGTTCAGCCAGGCCATGCAGATGTTCTCGCCCTTCGCTTATAGCCGGCCGGACGGGGCGGCGACGGACCCGGCCGCCCCGCCAGCCAGCGCCCAGCCAGCCGCCCCGGCGACGCCCGAGAAGAGTTCCGAGGACGCCATCTCCGACCTCAAGCGCCGCATGGAGGAGATGGCCGCCCAGATCGACAGGCTGGCCGCGGGACGATGACCAAGCCGATCGATCCCCTCCGCCGCACCCGACGGACCCGCGAAGCCCGGACCCTGTCCATCGATCCGGTTCCAGAGGTTCCGCCGACCAACACCGGCGCCGGGCGGAGCGACCGGATCAAGCCGCCGCCGGAGGCGCCCCTCGCCGAAGGGGCCGCAGCCCTCAGCGCCCATCTGATCGGCCAGGACGGGGCCCGCCGCGGCCTGCGGGGCGGCGCGCCTGTCCTCGACGCCGCCCGTTCGGCCTACGAGAGCGCAGAGTGGTCGGGCGGGGCCGACCGGCGCAAGAAGTCCGGTCGGAAGGCGCGCATCAAGACCTGACCCGGCGCCGGGTCAATTCCGCCGCCCGGACAGGATTGCCCGGGCACACGGCGCTCCAGAGATAACTTTCCGCCTGTTTTTCAACGCTCAAGTCCTGGCTCAGGCCTTGCTGGGCTCCTGGCGAAACCCTTCTCCGGAGCTCCCCCATGCCCGCAATCGCCGCCCGCGCCTTCGAGATCGCCCTGGTCGTGGCCATCTTCACCGCCTTCACCTGACCGCCGGGTCCCGACCGGTTCAGAGCTCCAGGATCGGCCCCGGCCGGCGCGCCCGGGACTGGAGCCAGATCACTCCAACAAGGTCCGAAGCCGAGGCCCAGAGCCGGCCAAGGTTGGTGTACTTGGAGGCGCCGCTGGTCCGCGGGCGGTGACCAACCGGCAGGAAGAGGGTCGAATAACCCTCCCGCAGCATCAGGGCCGGCAGGTACCGGTGGATGTGATCGAAATAGGGCAGGCGCAGGAAGGCTTCCCGGCGAAAGGCCTTGAGGCCGCAGCCGGTGTCGTTGGCGGTGTCTCTCAGGAGTCGGCGACGGACCCCGTTGCCGATCCGGGAGGCGATCTTCTTGGCGGCGCTATCCTGCCGGCGAACCCGCTCGCCGCCCACCAGGGCCAGGTCCTGCGGGCCGGCCCGCAGGGCTTCGACCAGCTTGGGTGCATCCGCCGGGTCGTTCTGGCCATCCCCGTCCAGGGTGACGATGATGTCGCCGCGGGCCGCCAGGATCCCGGTCCGCACCGCCCGGCTCTGCCCCGAATTGGCGCTGTGGGCGAGGAGGCGCAGGGCGGGAATCTCAGCCTTCAACGCCGCAAGGCGCTCGCGGGTGTCATCCCGGCTGCAATCGTCCACGAAGAGGATTTCGACGGACCATCCGGAAAAGGCGGTCGCGATCTCCCGGGCGAGATCCGGCGCGGCGCCGGACTCATTGAACACGGGGACCACCACCGAGACCTCGGGCCCGGAACCGGGCGCAGGGCCAGCCAGCGGGGTCTGTGAGGGGGCGGAAGCCATGTCTCACCCTACGATCTTTCGGGGCTCAAGGGAAACGACGCCGCCTTCGGATCATGCTAACCAGCCGTCCATGTGGCTCGCGGACATCATTGACGCCTTCCGGCGGCCCGGCGGCTGGCGCGGTCCGGCGGCTGCGGCCCTGTTCGCCTTTCTGGCGGGGCTGCCAGGCCTTCTCGCCCTTCCCCCGCTTGACCGCGATGAGGCCAGGTTCGCCCAGGCCACCTCACAGATGCTGGAGCAGGATGACTATGTGGTCATCCGCTTCCAGGACCAGCCGCGCTTCAAGAAGCCCGTCGGCATCCACTGGATGCAGGCGGCCGCCGTTTCGACCCTCGGAGACGCCGAGCAGAGGGATATCCGGCTCTACCGGATCCCGTCCCTGCTGGGCGCCATGCTTGCGGCGGCGGCCTGCGTCTGGGGCGCCGCCGGCTTCTTCAGCCGAGGCACGGCCCTGCTGTCGGGACTGCTGCTCGGCGGCGGCCTGCTCCTGTCCACCGAGGCCTTCATCGCCAAGACGGACGCCATGCTGACCGGCCTGACCGTGCTGGCCATGGCGGCGCTGGCGCGCCTCTATGCCGAGGCGCGGGGAGGACCTCCAGCGGGACGTCTGGCGGCGCCGGTCTTCTGGGCGGCCCTCGCCCTCGCCGTGCTGGTCAAGGGGCCCATCGCCCTCCTGGTGGCCGGTCTCGCCGCCCTCGCTCTGCGGCTTGCAGACCGCCGGCCCCTGACTGCGCGGCCCATTGGCTGGACCTGGGGCCTGATCCTGTTCGCCGCGATCGTCGGGCCCTGGGCCTGGGCGGTGACCATCGCCACGGATGGCGCCTTCTGGTCTGTGGCGATCGGCGGCGACCTGGCGCCCAAGCTCGCCGGAGGCCATGAGAGCCACGGCGCACCGCCCGGCATGCACGCCCTCGCCGCGCCGATCCTCGCCTTCCCGGCCACCCTTCTGCTTCCAGCCGCAGCGGTCGTCGCCTGGCGCCGACGGGCCGAGCCCGGCGTCCGGTTCGCCCTGGCCTGGCTCATTCCCGCCTGGATCGTCTTCGAGGCGACCCCGACCAAGCTGCCGCACTATGTGCTGCCCTGTTACGCCGCCCTGGCCTGGCTCTGCGCCGCCGGCCTGGCGGAGGCGACCCGTCCTGTCGTCCGGCGGGCGGGGGCGGCGCTGCATGCGCTGGCGGGCGTCCTCCTGGCCGCTGTCGCTGTCGGCCTGGTCGTGACCTACGGAGACGGGCGGGACGCGCCCGCTGCGATTTTGACCGCCGGGCTCTTCCTCCTGGCAGGGGGTGCGGGCGGCTGGCTTCTCCTGCGCGGCCAGCCCCGGCGCGCACTGACCTGGGCCCTGCCAGCGGGCGTGCTCGCCCATGCGGCCCTGGCCGCCCTCCTGGTCCCGGGTCTTCAGCCCCTCATGCTCTCCGGCCGGACCGTCGACATGCTGGCCGGCGCACGCCTCCTTCCGGCCCAGGGCGTGGTGCCCGGCCCGGTGGCCGTCGCGGGCTACGCCGAACCCAGCCTGGTCTTCCAGGTGGGCGCCAACACCGGGCTGGGGGATGCGGACGACGCTGCAGCCGCCCTGGCCTCCGGTCGGGCCGCCGTGGTGGAGTCCCGTGAGCAGCCCGCCTTCCGCCAGGCCCTGGCCCGGGCCGGGATCCAGCCGGTCGAGGTCGGCCGTGTGACGGGGCTGAACTACTCCAACGGCGACGAGACCGAGCTCACGGTCTACGCCCCGGCTCCCCGCCCCCAAGCTGAGGTCCGCCCATGAGCCGCTTCATCGAGATCGTCGAGGTCGGACCCCGGGACGGCCTTCAGAATGAAAAGACCATCCTCAGCCCGGAACAGAGGGTCGAGTTCATCCGTCGGCTGGAGGCCGCCGGCGCCCGGCGGATCGAGACCGTCTCCTTCGTCAATCCCGCGCGCGTGCCCCAGATGGCCGGCGCCGAGGAGGTCTGCGCCGCCCTTCCCGCCGATCCGCTGCGCTCCCGGATCGGCCTGGTGCTGAACATGCGCGGCTGGGACCGCGCCGTGTCCACCGGGTGCGACGAGGCCAATGTGGTGGTCTGCGCTTCCGACGCCTTCGGGATGCGCAACCAGGGCGCCGGGACCGCCGAGCAGATGGCCACCCTTGCCGCCATCGCCGAGCGCCGGGCCGCTGAGGGCGGCCCCCGCCTGTCGGTGACCTTCTCCGTCGCCTTCGGCTGCCCCTTCGAGGGCGAGGTGGCCCCCGCCCGGGTGATCGACCTGGTCCGCGAGGCGGCCCGGCTGCCCCTCGACGAGATCGCCCTGGCCGACACCATCGGCGTGGCGGATCCCTGGGCGGTGCGCCGGCTGGTCGAGGCCTGTCGCTCCGAGGCCGCCGGCAAGCGACTGCGCCTTCACTTCCATGACACCCGCAATACCGGCCTCGCCAACGCCTTCGCCGGGATCGAGGCCGGGGTGGACGTCCTCGACGCCAGCTGCGGCGGGCTGGGGGGCTGCCCCTTCGCGCCCAACGCCACCGGCAACATCGGCGCCGAGGACCTGGTCTACATGCTGGAGCGCGCGGGCTTCGAGACGGGCTACGACCTGCCGGCCCTGATCTCGGCCGCTGAGTGGGTCTGCAGCCTTCTTGGCAAGACGCCCACAGCTTCGGTCACGCGGGCGGGGCTGTTTCCGCTTCCGGCCTGAAACCCAGAGCCTGTTTCGATCCGATACCCGGCTCCGGCTTACCGGGGCATGAACTAGCCCGGCGGACCCTTCAGGCGCCAAAGGATCGGCCGGACCACCGCCAGGGCGACAATGAAGGGCCCGAGGGCCAAGGCCGCCAGGGCCTCGAGGGGGGTGCCCGCGCGCTTCCGGAAGAACCGGGCGAGGCCGCGACCCTTGGCGAACTCCACCCGCAAGGGGTTGGCGCGGCTGGTATGGCCCACGTGGACCACCGGGGCGGCCGGCTGGAAGACCACCTGGCCTCCCGCCCGCCGGACCCGCCAGCACAGGTCGATGTCCTCGACGTGCAGGAAGTAGCCTTCGTCGAACCCGCCCAGGGCTTCGAAGTCTTCCCGGCGCATGGCGAAGCAGGCGCCCGAGACGGTCGGCGTCTCGACCACCCCGGCTGGGGTCGGCTGATCCTCCAGGTGGACCTCGAACCGCCGCAGGGCCGGCGCTCGCCGGGCCAGGGTCGACAGGCTCAACAGGGTGGACAACGGGGTGATTTCTCCCCGACGGCCGCCCCTCTGCTCGGATCCATCGCTGTTGACGATGCGGGCGCCTGCGAGGCTCGGAGCCGGCCGGCCGGAGAGGGCCTGGGCCAGGGCGGTGACGCCGCCGGCGCCCAGGAAGGCGTCGGGGTTCAGGAAGACCAGAAGATCGCCCCGGGCGAGGCGCGCGCCGAGATTGGCGCCGCGGGCGAAGCCGACATTGCCCTGCCCGGTCACCAGGCGGACCCGGGGATTGAGGGCCGCCAGCTCGGCGAGTCGGGCGGCGTCCTCAGGCAGGGAGCCGTTGTCGACCACGATGACCTCGGTCACCTCTGTCTGGGACAGGGCGCTGTCGACGGAGGGGAAGAGGGACTCCCCGGTCATGAAGACCACAAGCACGACCGAGGCCCCCGCCGCGATCGGGGGGGCTGGCGCCGTTGTCACCTCGGGGCTGGAACGCCTGAGCATCAGCCTCTCAGCGCAGCGCGGGCCAGGTCGGGAGGGATGGCCTCATCGGCCAGGGCCGCCACCGCCTCGTCCAGGGGCAGGACGGTCTGACCCTCGGACCCCAGCCTGCGGATGGCCAGGGCGCGGGTCTCGGCCTCCCGGCGCCCGACCGCAGCGATGACCGGGGTCTTGGCCAGGCTGTGCTCGCGCACCTTGTAGTTGATTTTCTCGTTCCGCAGGTCGAGTTCGACCCTCAGCCCCGCCGCCTTCAGGGTCGCGGCGACCTCGCGGGCGTAATCGTCGGCGTCCGAGGTGATCGAGGCCACCACCGCCTGGGTGGGCGCCAGCCACAGGGGGAAGGCCCCGGCGTAGTTCTCGATGGCCACCCCCAGGAACCGCTCCATGGAGCCGCAGATGGCCCTGTGCAGCATGACCGGCCTCTGCTTGGAGCCGTCTTCGGCCACGTACTCGGCGTCGAGGCGCTCGGGCAGCACGAAGTCCAGCTGCAGGGTGCCGCACTGCCAGGTCCGCCCGATGGCGTCGCGCAGGTGGAACTCCAGCTTGGGGCCGTAGAAGGCGCCTTCGCCGGGCAGGGGCTCGACCTCCATGTTCACCGCCTGGCGGGCGGCGCGGTCCAGCTTGGCCTCGGCGATGTCCCAGACCTCGTCCGACCCGGCGCGGATGTCCGGGCGCAGCGCCAGCTTCACGCTGTGCAGGTCGAGGCCGAAGTCGGAATAGACCGAGTTCAGCAGCTTCACGAACCTGGTCGTCTCCGCCTCGATCTGGTCCTCACGGCAGAAGATGTGCGCGTCGTCCTGGGTGAAGGCGCGCAGACGCATGATCCCGTGCAGGGCGCCGGACGGCTCATACCGGTGGCAGGCGCCGAACTCGGCCATGCGCAGGGGCAGGTCGCGATAGCTCTTCTGGCCGAAGTTGAAGATCTGGACGTGCCCCGGACAGTTCATGGGCTTGACGGCCAGCTCCTCGCCCTCCGTCGTTTCGCAGGTGAACATGGCCTGGCCGAACTTTTCCCAGTGCCCGGACTTCTCCCAGAGCCCCCGGTCCATGATCTGCGGCGCCTTGACCTCCACATAGCCGTCCGCCTCCACGCGGCGGCGCATGTAGGACTCCACCGTCCGGTAGAGGGTCCAGCCCTTGGGATGCCAGAAGATCATCCCCCGGGCCTCTTCCTGCAGGTGGAAGAGGTCCATGGCCCGGCCGATCCGGCGGTGGTCCCGGCGCTCGGCCTCCTCGATCCGCTTCAGGTGGGCCTCAAGGTCCGCCTCGCTCGCCCAGGCCGTACCGTAGATGCGCTGCAACTGGGCGTTGCGGTGATCGCCGCGCCAGTAGGCGCCCGCCAGCTTGGTCAGCTTGAAGGCCTTGCCCACATGCCGGGTCGAAGGCAGGTGCGGGCCCAGGCACAGGTCCTTCCAGTCCCCCTGTCGGTAGACCGTGATCACCTCGTCGCCGGGAAGGTCGGAAATGATCTCGGCCTTGTAGGCCTCGCCGATCCCCCGGAAGTGATCAATGGCCTCATTCCGGTCCCAGACCTCCCGGACGATCTTCTCGTCCCGGTCGACGATCTCGGCCATGCGGGCCTCGATGGTCGCCAGGTCGTCCAGCGAGAAGGGCTCGTCCCGGGCGAAGTCGTAATAGAAGCCGTCCTCGATGGCCGGCCCGATGGTCACCTGGGTGCCGGGGAAGAGTTCCTGCACCGCCTGGGCCAGGACAT
Source organism: Phenylobacterium sp. (assembly GCA_020402585.1). Classification (GTDB taxonomy): domain Bacteria; phylum Pseudomonadota; class Alphaproteobacteria; order Caulobacterales; family Caulobacteraceae; genus Phenylobacterium. Next base: position 19,599 of record JADBZH010000086.1, read on the forward strand.
GGCTGGCGTCGTGGCGGATGACCTCCAGGGCGTCCGGGCTCTCGCGCGTCAGGATCTCGAAGGTCCCGCCGCCGGGAAGGGCGCGATCCAGGTCCAGAAGCTGGCCGTCCAGGCGCACCAGGAGGGCGCGCTTCTCCAGCGACTTGGCGATGGAGGCGGCGACGTCCCGGCCGCTGGCGCCGTCATCGAAGGCGCGTTTGGAGCCGTCGGGAAAGATGAGTTCGATCATGGTTCAGGTCGTCCGATTCGGAGCCTCGGACTCCGCCGCGGCGGGGTCGTTCGGGCTCCGGGGCGGCACCGGGTCAAAGCCCGATCCCCCCCAGGGATTGCATCTGCACAGTCGGCTGGCGGCCAGTCCGGCGCCTTTCCAGGGACCGTGCGTGATCAGGGCCTCCGCCGCGTAATCCGAACAGGTCGGAAGAAACCGGCACTGGCGCCCGATCAGGGGCGAGAGCGTCAGCTTGTAGGCGCGATGGGCGCCCCTGACGCAGCGAACATAGAGGGTCATGCCGGCTCGCAGGCTTGCGAATTGCGCTTGCGCTTATCCCGGGGAGTCCGCCGGATCAAGCCGCGCCGGCGGCGCTAGTTCGGGCCCGGGCCTGGCGGACGGCCTCCAGCGCGGCCTCGAAAGCCAGCAGGGTCGAGGCGTGTCGGGCGGGATAGTCCTTCACCGGGGCGAGCATGGCGAGATCCGAAAAACGTCCTTCGGGCGGGGATCCGCCCGCCTTCAGCATAGAGCGGAAGGCGTCCGTCGCCAACTCCAGCTCACTCAGGCTGGCGCCGATCGCCCCGGCGCCCAGGATGGCGGCCGAGGCCTGGCCCAGGGCGCAGGCCTTCACGTCCTGGGCGAAACGGTCAATCCGGCCGGAAGCGTCGAGCCCCACGTCCACCGTCACCCGGCTGCCGCAGAGGCGCGAGGTCTTCTCCGCCGAGGCGTCCGGAGCTTCCAGCCGGCCGAGGTGCGGGAGGTTGGCCGCAAGGGCCAGGACATTGGCGGAATAGATGTCGTCGATCATGAGGCCGCCGGCGGGGCGCCGCCCCGTTCCGCCCAGACCTGCGTCGCCTGGTCCACCAGGGCCTCGTTCATGGCGCGGAACCCCTGGAGATGAGCGCTCCGGTGCGCCTTGAAGTGCCGCTTGGCCAGGAAGCCGGTGAAGATCTCGCCGTTCGAGATGATGCAGCCGGTGGGGCTGACAATGTCGATCTCTATGAACCGGACCGACTTGACCCAGCCTTCCGACCGGGAATCCCGCCAGTGGATCTGTTCCAGGGGCACCCACTCCAGCACCACGGGGCGGGCCTGGCGTGGGGTGCGGCCAGGCAGCACCTCTGTCAGCTCCAGCTGCGCACCGATCCGGATCTGTCCCTGGGCCTGCGGATAGAGGGGGTTCCAGGCGCCCCATCCATCGACCTCGACGAGGAGTTCCCAAAGGATCTCCGGAGGGACCTGGGCGCCGATCCGGTGCTCGACGCGCAAGGGGACGGCGCCCCCGGTCGCCTTGGGAGCGCTCCCCTTCATGCCGAACATGGGCGGCGGGCGGATCGCCATCACGTTCTCTCCTTCAGTCTCCAGGTCGCGCCGGACGGGCCGTCCATGACCTCGACGTTGAGGGCGGCCAATTCGTCGCGGATCTGGTCGGCCGCCGGCCAGTCCTTGGCGGCGCGCGCCTCTGACCGGCGGGCCACCAGGTCATCGATCCGGGCCTTGAGGGCCTCGTTCGCCCCGCCCTGGAACCAGGCCTCGGGATCCCCGAACAGGAAGCCCATCAGCCCGGCGGAGGCCAGCAACCGGCCCTTGGCCTCGGCCCGTCCCGGACCGGTCGCCGTCTCCAGGGCGGTGGCCAGGCCGAACAGCTCGGCCATGGCGGCCGGTGTGTTCAGATCGTCTTCCAGGGCGGCCAGGAAGGCCGGGTCCGGACCCGTGTCGGCCGCCTCCACCCCCGCCGAACGGCGCAGGGCGCCATAGAGCCGGTCCAGGGCCTTGACCGACTGGGCGATGAGGTCGCCGGTCCATTCCAGGGGCGCGCGGTAATGGCCGACCAGCAGGGCCCAGCGCAGGGCCTCTCCGGGCGCGGTCTTCACCAGGTCCTTCACCAGGGCGACATTGCCCTGGCTCTTCGACATCTTCTCCTCGCCGAAGTTCAGGAAGCCGTTGTGCACCCAGTACCGGGCATAGGTGCGGTCCCTGTCCGGGGCGTGGTCATGGATGCAGGCGCCCTGCGCCCGCTCGTTCTCATGGTGCGGGAACAACAGGTCGATGCCGCCGCCATGGATGTCGATGGGCAGGCCCAGGGACTGCTCGATCATGGCCGTGCACTCGATGTGCCAGCCGGGGCGGCCGGGGCCGAAGGGGCTGTCCCACACCGGCTCGCCGGGCTTGGAGGGCTTCCACAGGACGAAGTCGGCGGGGTGGCGCTTGTAGGGGGCCACCTCCACCCGGGCGCCGGCGATCATCTCGTCCATGGGGTGTCCCGACAGGACGCCGTAGTCCTCGCAGGCCTGGGTGTCGAAGAGGACATGACCCTCGGCGGCGTAGGCCGAGCCCTTCCCGACCAGCCGCCCGATCAGGGCGATGATGGCGTCCATGGTCCGGGTCGCCCGGGGCTGGAAGGTCGGTTGCAGGGCGCCCAGCTCGGCCATGTCGGCGTTGTAGGCGGCCAGGTAGCGCTCGGTGATCACGTCGATGGCGACGCCTTCCTCGGCGGCCTTGCGGTTGATCTTGTCGTCCACGTCCGTGACGTTGGCGGCGTACAGCACGGCGGCCTCGCCATAGATGCGGCGCAGCAGTCGGAACAGGACGTCGAAGACCACCACCGGCCGATGGTTGCCGATGTGGACGAAGTTGTAGACCGTCGGGCCGCAGACATACATCGTCACCCGGGCCGGATCGGCGGGGACGAAGGGCCGCTTGGCGCGGGCCTGGGTGTCGTACAGCGAAAGGGGCATGGGACGGGCTGGACCTGGTGGATTGCGGCGCGAGGTTGCCCCCGGCGGGGCGGCTCCCGTATACAGGCTGGCCCTCCGGCGGGCCAAGGACTTTGGGGACCGCTCCAGGGCCAGGACGCCGCGATCACAGGAAGGACGCTATGGCCGCTCCCGCCGACACCAACGCCGCCGCCGTGCCCGCCGGGCTGGAGCCCCTGCGCCGTCCGACCCGCGAGGAGGCCATGGAGGCCGTCCGCACCCTGATCGCCTGGGCTGGCGACGATCCGCGCCGCGAGGGCGTGATCGACACCCCCAAGCGGGTCATCGACGCCTACCAGGACTGGTTCGAGGGCTACCGCCAGGACCCGGCCAAGGAGCTGTCCAAGACCTTCGAGGATGTCCAGGGCTATGACGACATCGTCATGCTGCGGGACATCGAGGTGGAGAGCCACTGCGAGCACCACATGGCGCCCTTCCTGGGCAAGGCCTACGTGGCCTACATGCCGACCAACCGCGTCGTGGGCATTTCCAAGCTGGCCAAGGTGGTGACCATCTTCGCCCGCCGTCTCCAGAACCAGGAGACCCTGACCCAGCAGATCGCCAACGCCATCAACGACAGCCTTCGCCCCGCCGGCGTGGCCGTCCTGGTCGACGCGGCCCACCAGTGCATGACCACCCGCGGCCTGCATCATCGTCACGTCTCGACCATCACCACCCAGTTCACCGGCGTGTTCAAGACCGACGATGGCCTGCGCCAGCGCTTCCTGGACTTCGCCAACCGCAAATAGGAGCCGCCATGGCCGCCGCCTTCCCCACGGCCACTTCGGTCGAGGCGCTGGAGACCGGCGACGTCCTGGCCCCCCGCTTCGGCCACGACGGTCTGATCGCCGCCATCGCCCAGCACGCCGACACCGGCGAGGTCCTCATGCTGGCCTGGATGAACGCCGAGGCCCTCCACGCCACCCTGGCCTCCGGCGAAGCGGTCTATTACAGCCGCGCCCGCCAGGCCCTCTGGAAGAAGGGCGAGACCTCCGGCCAGGTCCAGGTCGTCGAGGAGGTGCGGATCGACTGCGACCAGGACGCCGTCCTCCTGAAGGTCCGGCCGCAGGGCGACGGCGGGGCCTGCCATGTCGGCGCGCGCACCTGCTTCTTCCGGAGCGTGACCCCCGACGGCGCGAGCCTCGCCCCCGTGCCCGGCGCCGGACCGGATCGCGAAGCCGGTTGACCCACGGGCCGTTGTGCAGGTGCGCGGCCTAAAGCTTTTCCGTTCCTGCGAACAACCGCCTTGGCCGCCAAACTGCACCTGATGGCCGCCTTCCGGGCTCTCGCCGCCCGGATCCCGGTCCCAACCCCGCCGGCCGAAATGCTGCGCAACATGAATTCGAGAGAGCGCAGCATTCTGTCCGGCGCCTTCAACTCTCTGGAGCGCCTTCGGATCCCTCTAGAGGGCACTCATATTATTGATTTATCAAGGAATATTTCGATCCGTGGATTGCGATGCTGCACTCAGGTCTCCATCCAATTCGCCGCCACCTTCAGGCTCTCCTTCCAGCAGGAGCGGGCCAGCCAGGGGGGTTCGCCTGTCCACTCGCGGCGTGGGGCCGGCCCAGGCGACGGCAGGGGTCCTCGTCTACTCTCGGGTGATCTACGTCCGCGTCCTGATCAAGGCCGGCCACGTCCTGCTGGCCGTGGGCTGAAGCGCCTCGCACCCCTCACCCCGCTTCGCCCGGAGTTTCCCTCTGGGGGCGATGGGCGCGGTCAGTCCAGGCCCAGGGCCCGGGACAGGGCGTCGACAACCCGGTCGACGTCGGCGTCGGCCATGGCGGGGAAGAGGGGCAGGCTCAGGCACTGGCGGTACCAGGTCGCAGCGCCCGGCAGGTCCAGGGGGCCGTAGCGCTGCACATAGAAGGGCTGGGCATGGACCGGGATGTAGTGGACCTGGGACCCGATGCCTTCCGCCGCCAAGGCCTCGACCACCTGCCGCCGACGTCGGCCGAGGGCTTCGAAGTCAATCAGGACCGTCAGGAGGTGCAGGGCGGGACGGCTCCACTCGGGGGTTACGGCCAGCCGCACGTGGGGCGCCAGAGGGGCCAGGGCGGCGGCGTAGCGGGCCGCAAGGTCCTGGCGGCGGGATGCAAAGGCGGGCAGGCGGCGCAGCTGGGACTGGCCCAGGGCGCAGAGGATGTCCGGCAGCCGGTAGTTGAAGCCGGGCTCGCGCATCTCATAGAGCCAGGGATCGGCGCCGACGGGACGCTCCATGCCGTGGCTGCGCAGGCGGCGCATGCGGGCGGCCAGGCCCTCGTCCGCCGTAGTGATCATCCCGCCCTCGCCAGTGGCGATGGTCTTCACGGGATGGAAGGAGAAGGTCGCCGCCGCCGACCAGCGGCCGCAGCCGATGGCCTGGGCGCCGTCGCCGAAGTCGACCTTCGTGCCGAGGGCGTGGGGGGCGTCCTCGACCAGGACGGCGCCGAACTCCCCGGCGACCCGTGAGAGGCCGGGCAGGTCCGCCGCATCGCCCCGGAGGTGGACCGGCAGCACCGCCTTGAGCGGGCCAGGCGGCGCGCGGTCGAGGGCCGCCCGCAAGGTGTCCGGGGTCATCAGTCCCGTGGCGGGATCGACGTCGGTGAAAATCACCTCGGCGCCGACGAAGCGGGCGCAGTTGGCGGTGGCCAGGAAGGTCACGGAGGGGACGGCGACCCGGTCGCCAGGTCCGACATCCAGGGCAAGCATGGCCAGGTGCAGGGCGGCGGTGCCGTTGGAGCAGGCGACGGCGAAGGGCGCCCCCACCGCGGCGGCGAATTCCTGCTCGAAGGCCTCGACCCGCGGGCCGGTGGTCAGGAAGTCGGACCTCAGGGCTTCGGCGACCGCGGCGATGTCGGTCTCGTCAATGTCCTGCCGGCCGTAGGGAAGGAAGGGCCGACCGGTCACGTCAGCCCCCGGCCGCCGGCGCGGTCAACCCTGTCGAAGAGTCGTTCAGGAGGGCCATCAGGCCCTCGTGGGACAACCACTCGTCATTCGTATTGCTGGCGTAGGAGAACCCATCCTCCACCAGGGGATGGGCGGCGGCGAAGGAGGCCCGCGAGAACTCCACGAAGGCCGGCTCGATGGCGTAGCGGTCGCCGAGGTCAACCACGTGGCGGGCGTCGTCGGCCGAGATCATCATCTCGTGCAGCTTCTCCCCCGGGCGGATTCCGATGACCCGGATGGGCAGGTCCGGCGCCATGGCCGCCGCCAGGTCGGTCATGGTCATGGAGGGGATCTTGGGCACGAAGATCTCCCCGCCCCGCATCAGGGCGAGGGACGAGAGCACGAAGTCCACGCCCTGGTTCAGGGTGATCCAGAACCGGGTCATGCGGGGGTCGGTGATGGGCAGGTCCCGGGCGCCCGAAGCGATGAGCTTCTGGAAGAGGGGCGCCACCGAGCCCCGGGAGCCGACGACATTGCCGTACCGGACGACGGCGAAGCGGGCGCCGATGTCCCCGGACAGGTTGTTGGCGGCTACGAAGGTCTTGTCCGAGGCCAGCTTGGTCGCGCCGTAGAGGTTGGCCGGGTTGCAGGCCTTGTCAGTGGACAGGGCGATGACCTTTTGCACCCGGTTGGCCAGGGCGGCCCAGACGATGTTCTCCGCCCCCAGGACATTGGTCTGGATGAACTCGGAGGGGTTGTACTCGGCGGCGGGCACCTGCTTCAGAGCGGCGGCGTGGACCACCACCTCGACCCCGCGAAGGGCCAGGGTCAGCCGCTGGCGATCGCGGACATCGCCCAGGAAGAACCGCATCCGGCTCATCTGCTCGGGGGAGAACCGTGCAGCCATGTCGACCTGCATCTCGTGCTGCTTCAGCTCGTCCCGCGAGAAGACGATGAGCTTGCGCGGCGACCCGGTCGAAAGGACGGTGTCGACGAAGCGCCGGCCGAAGGATCCCGTGCCGCCGGTCACCAGGACGGTCTTGCCGTCCAGCGCGCCCGAGTCTGTTCTGAAGCGGTCCAACGGGGCTCTCCGGGTCTGCGAATCGACCCGGACTCTGGAGGGTCGAGCGTAAAGAGATTGCTAACCATAATCTGGGAAAGAACGGCATGCTCCGGCGCGCCCTCCTCGGACTTCCGTCCCTCCTCCTCCTGGCCGGGCCGGCCCTCGCCGCGGCCCCGCCGGCCCCAAGTGGTGGCGGCGGCAACCAGCAGGCCAGCTTCGTTCGCCTGCCCGTCTTCACGGCCAACATCATCCGCTCGAACCGGACCCGGGGAGTGATGTCGGTAGAGAGCGGGGTGGATGTCCCGGATCCCAAGCTGAGGACGCGGATCGCGTTGTTGACCCCCCGGCTGCGGTCGGACCTCGCCCGCCGCCTGGCCCTCTACACGGGCAACCTGGCGCCCGGCGCCCCGCCCAACCTGGACCTGTTGGTCCCCATCCTGCAGAAACAGGTGGACACCACCGCCGGCCAGGCCGGCGCCCGGCTCCTGGTGCTCAACATCCTGATCAACTGACCGCGTTCAGCCGGCGCCCAGGCCCGCCGCCGCGGCGTCCATGAAGACCGCCATCTCGACATCCAGGTCCGTGACCCCACCGGCGTCATGGGTGGTCAGTGTGACCTCCACCCGGTTCCAGACGTTCGACCATTCCGGGTGGTGGTCCATGCCCTCCGCCTTCAGGGCGACCCGGGTCATGAAGGCGAAGGCGGCGTTGAAGTCGGCAAAGACGAAGTTGCGGAAAATGGCGTCCCGGTCGCCGGGCGGATCGCTCCAGAGGGGCAGCTTCTCGAGGGCGGCGATGGCCCCGATCCGGACCGGCCGACTCATGCGCCGGGGCCGAAGGACAAGCCTGTCGCCTCCGCCAGGTCGGCCAGGGCCTGGGCCTCGCTGACGACCTTGATGGCCCGCATCCCGAGGACCGCCGCGGGCTTGCAGTTGACCCCCAGGTCGTCGAGGTAGACGCAGGCCTCCGGGCGCACCTGGAGCTGATCGCACATCATCAGGTAAATCTTCGGGTCGGGCTTGCGGACCCCGGCCTTGGAGCTTTCGATGATGGCGTGGAAGTGGGGCATGACCCGGCCCATGGCGGTGACCATGGTGGACTCCGAACCCGGCGAGTGGCTGGTGGCCATGTTGTTGGTGATGCAGCCGACCTTGAACACCGCCTTGCAGGCCAGAAGGGCGTCGACCATGGCCGGGCGCAGCTGACCAGAGAGCAGGGGCAGGACCTCGCGGCCGGGGACCGGATGACCGAGGGCGGCGCTCTCCTCGAGGAACAGGCGGTCGAAGCCTTCGGCGTCGATCTCGGCGCGCTCGAACAGGGCCCAGGCGTTGGTATCGGGATTGGTGGCGTTGACCGTCCGGATCAGGTCGCGGGGCAGGCCCTTCTCGGACTCATAGCGGTTGAAGGCCTCGAAGGGCGAGGAGGTGAAGACCCCGCCGAAGTCCCAGATCACGGCTTCCACGCCCATGTGTCATCCTCCGTCCGTCTGACCGCGGCGGTGAAGCTAGGGTGTTTCCGGCTTCAGGGAAACAGGCTGCGCGGCGCCAGGGCCCGCTCCTGTCATACGGAACGTCTGAGATGGAGAAACAGGCTCTATTTTCAATATGTTAGATCATTTTTCGAGGCGATAGCCGGTTCCCAGGTATCGGAACATGATCTAGCATGCAGGCGCATGCCGCAGACGCCCGCCTCCCGCCTGTCCGACCCGCCCTGGGGCGCGGCCCCGGGATTCGCCATCGGCCTGCGCCGGATCGCCCGGGACGCCTGGCTGGAGGGCGGGGAAGCCCGGCCCTGGGCGCGGAAGGACCGGCTGTTCCGTACGGTCCCGAACAAGGTCTGGGGCGAGACCGAGGGCTCCCGTCCGGGCCAGGGCGAGGTCTGCAGCCTGGTGGGCCAGGCCCTGGGGCTGCGCCTGGGCCGTTCTGGACGTCCGCCCCTGCTGGACGCCGCCCGGCGGGTGCCCGACGACCTGGTTCTGATGGAGCGGCGGGATGGCGACTGGGCGGTCTCGGCCCTGAGCCTGAGCGCCGGCTCCTTCTTCACCGCCGATGAGGCCCTGGGACAGAGCCTGGCGGCCCTCCACAGACCAGTTCCCGGCTTTGCAGATCGCTTCCTGGTCCGTGTACGGAGGATATTTGATAAGCTTCCTGAGCAGGAGATTCTCGAACGCCGCAACTGGTCCGTCCTGGCCTGGCGCGGCCTCTACGCCCCGGAGGCGGAGGCGGCCCGCAGCCGGGCCCTGGCCCAGAGGCCGCGACGCCCCGGGGCCGGCCTCTACCTGCGCTGTGAGCGCCAGACCCTGCGCCGCCTGCCCCGGACGGGCGGGGTCCTCTTCACCATCCGCATCCATGTCACCCCCCTCCTCGCCCTGGACGCCGACCCGGACGCCGTCCAGGTCTTCGCCCGGGCCTGGGCCGAGGCGCCGGAGGACTTTCGTCGCTACAAGGGCCTGGCCGCCGTCGCCCCGGGGGTCGAGGCCTTCCTCGCCGCCCGGGGTGTCTCCGTCCCGAAACCGTCACACACCTGAGCGAGAAGGCCTTCCATGACCCCGGATGAACGCCTGCTGCCCCTGGAGGGCGTCGAGAACTTCCGCGACTATGGCGGCTATGCGGTCCCTGGCGGACTGCGCGTCGTGCGCGGGCGGCTGTGGCGCTCGGCCCATCACGGCGGGGCGACGGATGCCGACCTGGCGCGAATCGCCGGCCTGGGCCTCACCGCCGTGGTGGACCTGCGCCGGCCCACGGAGCGGGCCAACCAGCCCTCCCGGCGCCCAGACGGCTTCTCGGGCCAGGTGATTGACTGCGACGCCGGAGACCAGGCCGAACCGCCGCACGTGGCCTTCCTCCGCGAGACCGACCTGTCGGCCAAGAGCGCCCGGGCCTTCTTCCTCGACTACTACCGGCGCGCGCCCTTCGAGCCGCGCCATATCGAGCTCTTCACCCGCTATTTCGAGGCCCTCGGATCGGGCGGGCCGGTGCTGATCCACTGCACCGCAGGCAAGGACCGGACTGGGCTGCTCGCGGCCCTGACCCACAGCCTTCTGGGGGTCCACCCGGACGATGCGGCGGCCGATTTCGAGCTCACAAACCGGGCGGCGCGGATCGAGGCCCGCCTGCCGCAGGTGACGCAGTCTCTGGCTGAGAGTCTGGGCCGGACGCCCTCAGAGACGGCGGTCCGGGCCTTCCTGGGGGTGGACGGCGCCTACCTGGAGGCGGCCTTCGGCGCCATTGCGGCGGAGCACGGCTCCACCGGGGCCTATCTCGCCCGCCTGGGGGTGGATGACCGCACAGCAGCCCGGCTTCGCGACCTCTGGCTGGAACCTGCGGGCGTCTAGGTGATGTTCCGGTCGCGGGAAGCCGGCTGTCGGTTCGAACAGGATCCGACTCAACAGACCTAGAGCCAGTCCAGCACGCCGATCTTGGCCAGCCAGACCAGGGACATCTGGACCGGGCGTCGCCGTTCGACCGGGAAGGCCAGCAGGAGGTCGCGGACGCTCATCTCTCCGGCTTCGGACAGGAGCTCGACGATCCGGGCGGCGTCCTCGGACGGAGCCCGCCAGATGCGGAAGGCGCCGTCCAGATCCACCCCCGCCGCCCGGGCCAGGTCCGCGGCGCCCGCCCCCGGGCGCAGGCGCAGCCGCCGCTCCAGACCCAGGTCATGGGTGGCGAAGCCGGCGAAGTCCGCGAAGGGATCGCCCCGCAGGGGATGAAGCCGGTGGGTCTGGGGCCCGGCCGGGGTGGCGGCGCGCAGGGCGGCCAGTTCCTCGAAGAGGCCGGTGAACTGGCGCACGACGACCGGCCAGTCGAAGGTCTCCCGGGCCCGGGCCCGGCCCGCCGCGCCCATACGACGGCGCAGGTCGGGATTGCGGGTCAACTCGGCTATGGCCTCCGCCGCCCGGCCGACATGCACCGCCGTGTGCTGGGCCACGGCGCCGACAAAGGCCTGGTAGGAATCCAGCCCGATGTTGTGACGGGCGGCCAGGGCCTCGCCGAGACCGCCGGGCGGGCCGCCCAGGGTCGGGATCAGGAAACCCTCGCTGCGGTCGCGGACGGTGAACCTGTAGCCGTCCCAGTCGCTGGCCACCACCGGCAGGCCCGCGGCCATGGCTTCCACCGGCGTGATGCCGAAGGTCTCCTGGATGTTGTCGACCAGGGACAGGAAGATGTCCCCCGCGGCCCACAGGTCGGCCACCACCTCGGGGTCGTTGCCGTCCTGGAAGTCGACCTGAACCGACGGAGCGTAGGCGGCGGCCGCCTGCTCGTAGCGGGCCCGGTCCGCCTCACCGCCCGGGAACCAGCCGGCCAGGGCGAAGTGCATGCGCCGCCCGGTCAGCCGCCCGGCCTCCTCTACCGCCCGGAACATGGGCTGGGGAAAGGCCTTCTCGAAGAAGGACAGGCGCCCGACCCAGATCACCAGGACCTCGTCGCCCTCTATGCCGAGGTCGGAGCGGACCCGGGCCCGGGCGCCGGGCCGGTCGGCCTTCTCGCGGATCTCCTGGGCGTGGACGCCGAGGGGAATGACGGGCAGTTGCGGCCGCGGCCGGGCCTCGCCCCCATAGCGCTCGCCCAGGAAGTCGCCCCATCCGTCAAACATGCGTGAAACGGCGTCGCGGACCGCCGGCGAGGTGCAGATGACCGCATCCCAGGGTTGGACGGGCGCCGTCAGGGCGCTGGCGATCATCTGGCGCATGGCGGGCGGCGCCAGGGTGTGGATCAGGCCGACCAGGCTGTAGCCCCGGTCGCCCGTCGCCTTGCGCCGGATCCAGGCCAGGGCGTCAAGCTCGGGCTGCCCGCGGAACAGGACCCCGCCCTCCGCCGCCGCTTCGGTGGAGAGCACGCTGCCGCCGGCGAGCCCGCAGGGGGGATGGCCCTCCGGGAAAAGGTCCGTCGCCACGTCGGCATCGGCGACGGGCAGGTTCGACAACAGGTCCACCCGGGCGTACCCGCCGTACGCCGCCAGGGCCCGGTAGAGCTGGAGGTTGGCCACGTCCTTGCCGAACGGGTTCGCCTTCAGGCCGATCCGGCCGGGCGGGTGGTAGATTGCGAGCCTGGACCCTGATTTCACCTGAGTCTCCGCCTCCCCGATCCTGGCGCATCCGCGGAATCACTGGTGATAGAGACCAGTCTCCCGGGTGTTCGGCAAGGGCGCCCCGCGCCCGGCCCGCGCCCGATCATACCGAGAGGCAGACCATCTTGGTCTCGAGGTATTCCTCGAGGCCATACCTGGACCCCTCGCGGCCCAGGCCGGACTCCTTGACCCCGCCAAAGGGTGCGACCTCCGTGGAGATCAGGCCGGTATTGACCCCCACCATGCCGGTCTCCAGGCCTTCGCTCATCCGCCAGGTCCGGGCTCCGTCGCGGGTGAAGACATAGGCGGCCAGCCCCGCCCTTGAGGCGTTGGCCAGGGCTAGGACCTCGGCCTCGCTGGTGAAGCGGACGAGACCGGCGACCGGGCCGAAGGTTTCCTCGCGATTGATCAGAGCGCCTGAGGGAACGTCCGCCAGGACGGTCGGGGCGTAGAAGAGCCCCTCGCCGGGCAGACGGCGGGCCCCGGTGAGCACCCGGGCGCCGCCCTCCAGGGCGTCGGCCACGTGCCGCTCCACCTTGGCCAGGGCCGCGGCGTTGATCAGGGGTCCCTGGTCGGTGGGGCCGGCCAGGCCGTCACCCGGCCGGAGGGCGGCGGCCCGCGCCGCGATCGCGCTGGCGAAGGCCTCGTAGATCCCCGACTGGACATAGATGCGGTTGGCGCAAACGCAGGTCTGGCCCGTGTTGCGAAACTTGGAGGCCATGACCCCGTCGACCGCGGCCTCGAGGTCGGCGTCGTCGAAGACGATGAAGGGCGCATTTCCGCCCAGCTCCAGGGAGACCCGCTTGACCGTGCCCATGCAGGCCGCCGCCAGGCGCTTGCCGACGGCGGTTGAGCCGGTGAAGGTGAACTTGGCCACGTCCGGCGATCCGGTCAGGACCTCGCCGATCGGCTCCGGCGCGCCGGTGACCACGTTGAACACGCCGGCGGGCAGCCCGGCCTCCGCGCCCAGGCGGGCCAGGGCCAGGGCGGTGAAGGGCGTCAGCTCCGAGGGCTTGAGCACCACCGTGCAGCCGGCGGCCAGGGCTGGGGCCACCTTCCGGGTGACCATGGCGGCGGGAAAGTTCCAGGGGGTCACTGCGGCGACCACGCCGACCGCCTGCTTCAGGACCAGGAGACGCTTGTCCGCCTGGTGCCCGGGGATGACGTCGCCATAGGCCCGCCGGGCCTCTTCGGCGAACCATTCGATGAAGGCCGCAGCGTAGGCGATCTCGCCCTCGGCTTCCGCCAGGGGTTTGCCCTGCTCGGCGGTCAGGAGACGGGCCAGGTCCGAGCGGGCGGTCATCACCCGCTCAAACCAGCCGCGAAGCAGGACCGCGCGTTCCTTCGCCGTCCGGCCCCGCCAGGCGGGCAGGGCTTCCCGGGCGGCCGCCACCGCCGCAAGGGCGCCCTCGGCGCCGAGATCCGGAACCCGGCCCAGGACCTGGCCGCTGGCCGGGTTTCTCACCTCGATCCAGGCCTTGCCGGGACGCTCGACGCCGCCGATCCAGGCGGCCTGGCGAAGGAGGCCCGGATCTGAAAGTCCGGGAACCGATGGCCCGCCAGCCTGCGCCGCCGGGAGGCCATCTGGGGCGTCGGACGTTGTCCCGGGAAGGGTCATGGGGGCCGTCGAAGCTGGAGTGAAGGACGCAAAGCTACAGACGAACCCCCCACTTGGAAAGCGACCCCGCCGTTTTGCGGTCGCCGGGCCCGGCCGAGAGTTTGCGCTGGATCAAGGCCGCCCGTCCTGCGCCGCGGCATGGCTGCCTGAACGACCACTGGGGACTTGCGGGTCATGACGGACACTACAGCCCAGCAGGACTCGCCGCCCGGCGCGGTGGCCCTGCTGATCCTCTCGGCGGTGGGCGCCTTCCTGGCGCTGATAGCGACGGGGCTTTCGCCCGATCCCCTGTTCCGGCTTGAAGGCTGGGTCTTCACCTTTGCGGCGCTGGCTTCCGCCGCCGCCCTGACGGTCGGCGTGGCCAACGGGCGCTACCAGGCCGATCCGGGACGGTATGAGGACGGGGTCATCCGGGCCGGCGCCATCGCCACCATCTTCTGGGCCATTGTCGGCATGCTGGTGGGCGTGGTCATCGCCCTGCAGCTGGCCTGGCCCCGGATCTTCTACTTCCCGGACGCGGGATGGCTGAACTTCGGGCGCCTGCGCCCTCTCCACACCTCCGGGGTGATCTTCGCCTTCGGCGGCAACGCCCTGATCGCCACCTCCTTCTACGTCGTCCAGCGCACCTGCAGGGCCCGGCTCGCGGGCGGCATGGCCGGCTGGTTCGTCTTCTGGGGCTACCAGCTCTTCATCGTCATGGCGGCGGTGGGCTACCTGGCCGGCATCACTGAGGGCCGGGAGTACGCCGAGCCCGAATGGTTCGTGGACCTGTGGCTGACCCTCGTCTGGGTCGTCTACCTGCTGGTCTTCCTGGGCACCCTCTGGAAGCGCAAGGAGCCCCACATCTACGTGGCCAACTGGTTCTACCTGGCCTTCATCGTGACGGTGGCCCTTCTGCACATCGTCAATAACCTGTCCCTGCCGGTCAGCCTTCTGGGGACCAAGAGCTATTCCCTCTTCGCCGGCGTCCAGGACGCCCTGACCCAGTGGTGGTACGGGCACAATGCGGTCGGCTTCTTCCTGACCGCCGGCTTCCTGGCCATCATGTACTACTTCGTGCCCAAGCGGGCGGAGAAGCCGGTCTATTCCTACCGCCTCTCCATCGTCCACTTCTGGTCCCTGATCTTCATCTACATCTGGGCCGGTCCGCACCACCTGCACTACACGGCCCTGCCGCAATGGGCCCAGACCCTGGGCATGACCTTCTCGATCATGCTGTGGATGCCGTCCTGGGGCGGCATGATCAACGGCCTGATGACCCTGTCAGGGGCCTGGGACAAGCTGCGCACCGATCCGGTCCTGAGGATGATGGCGGTGGCCGTGGGCTTCTACGGCATGTCGACCTTCGAGGGCCCGCTGATGTCCATCCGGGCGGTGAACGCCCTCAGCCACTACACCGACTGGACCATCGGCCACGTGCACTCCGGCGCCCTCGGCTGGGTCGGCTTCATCAGCTTCGGCGCCATCTACTGCCTCGTGCCCTGGCTGTGGAAGAAGGACGGGCTCTACTCCAACGCCCTGGTCGAGTGGCACTTCTGGATCGCGACCCTGGGCCTGCTCTTCTACATCGCCGCCATGTGGGTGTCGGGGATCGGCGAGGGGCTGATGTGGCGCGAGTACACCCCGCAGGGCTTCCTGGCGAACAGCTTCGTGGAGAGCGTCTCCGCCAAGCAGGTGGCGAACATCGTCCGGGCCCTCGGCGGGGTCATGTACCTCTCCGGCGCCGTGATCATGGCCTACAACATCTACCGGACCATCCGGCAGCCGGCCCCCGCCGTCCTGCCGGAGGCCTCCGGTCCCATCGTCGCGGCTGCGGCCTGAAGGGAACGGGAACATGTGGAAGAACCACGCAAAACTTGAACGTCACTCGCTGCTGCTGGTCCTCGGCATCCTCCTGGTGGTGTCGGTGGGCGGGCTGGTCGAGATCGCCCCCCTCTTCTTTCTGGAGAGCACGATCGAGAAGGTGAAGGGTGTCCGGCCCTACACGCCGCTGGAACAGGCGGGCCGGGACATCTACGTGCGGGAGGGCTGCTATGTCTGCCACTCGCAGATGATCCGCCCCCTGCGCGACGAGGTCGAAAGGTACGGGCACTACAGCCTGGCGGCCGAGAGCATGTACGACCATCCGTTCCAGTGGGGCTCCAAGCGCACGGGTCCCGACCTGGCCCGGGTGGGTGGCAAGTACTCGGACGCCTGGCATGTCCAGCACCTGGTCGATCCCAGGTCGGTCGTGCCGGAATCGATCATGCCCCCTTACGCCTTCCTGGCTCAGAAGGATCTCAAGGTCGATGATATAGAGGCCCGTCTGCGGACCCTGACCCGGGTAGGTGTTCCGTATACGGAGACTGCCCTGAAGAATGCCCGGGCGGACCTCGAGGCGCAGGTCGATCCTACCGCCTCCGGCGCCAGCCTCGCCCGCTACTACGGCGAAAAGGTCAACCGGCGCGACTTTGACGGCGATCCGGAGCGACTGACCGAGATGGACGCCCTTGTGGCCTATCTCCAGATGCTGGGAACCCTGGTCGACTTCCGCACCTACAAGGCCGACGCGGCGGAGAACCTGCGATGAGCGGCCTGAGCTACGAGCAGGTCGCCCGCTTCGCCCAGCAGGGAGGCACCCTCTACTTCGTGGTCATCTTCCTGGCCGGCGTTGTCTACGCCCTGTGGCCCAAGAACCGCCAGGCCTTCCGGGACATGGCCCATCTGCCGCTGAGAGAAGACGAGGACGACCATGTCGGCTCCTGAAACCCAGAGAGACTCCGGCCCGGTTCCCACCACCGGACATGAGTGGGACGGCATCCGCGAGCTGGACAATCCGCTCCCGCGCTGGTGGCTCTGGATCTTCTACGCCTCGGTGGTCTACGCCATCGGCTACTGGATCCTGATGCCGGCCTGGCCTGGACTGACGGGCTACACCCGCGGCGTGCTGGGCAAGTCTGATCGCGCCGCGGTCGTGGAGCAGCTGTCTGAGCTGAAGACCCTGCGGGGCCAGCAGAACGCCCGCCTGTCCCAGGCCTCCCTGCAGGAGATCGAGAGCGATCCCCAGCTCCAGGCCCACGCCCTGGCCGTCGGCCAGTCCGTCTTCGGCGACAACTGCGCCACCTGCCATGGGGTCGGCGGGATCGGAAGCAAGGGCTATGCGAACCTCCGGGATGACGTCTGGCTCTGGGGCGGAACGCTGGAGGACATCCACCGGACCCTCCAGTACGGCATCCGTTCGGGCCATCCCCAGGCGCGCATCTCGCAGATGCCCGCCTTCGGCAAAGACCAGATCCTGACCGCCGCCCAGGTGGACGACCAGACCGAGTTCGTGGTCGCCCTGTCCGGGCGCCCGGCGAATGCGGCGGCGGTCCAGAGGGCGGCGCCGGTCTATGCGGCCAACTGCGTCGCCTGCCACGGGCCCGAAGGCCGGGGCGATCCCCTGCAGGGCGCGCCCAACCTGACGGACAAGGAATGGCTCTACGGCTCAGAGCGCCAGGACATCAAGGCGCAGATCCACGCAGGCCGGGGCGGCGTCATGCCGGCCTGGTCCGGGCGGCTGGATCCGGAAACCGTCAAGGCCCTGGCCGTCTACGTCCACGCCAACGCCGCCGGACAATGAATGAGCCCTCGCCATGACCGTCGTCATTGACCGGACCCGCGCCGGTCAGAAGGAAGCCGGTCCCGCCTCGGCGGCGGAGAAGGCCCGCCGTCGGGGCGACCCGGGCGGCGGCCTCTACAAGCCCCGGGCGCCCATCTATCCCAAGCAGGTCCGCGGCCCCTGGCGGAACCTCAAGTGGGGCCTGATGATCGTCACCCTGGCGATCTACTACATCACGCCCTGGATCCGCTGGGACCGCCCGGGCGCCCTGCCCGACCAGGCCGTCCTGGTCGACTTCGCCGGACGGCGCTTCTATCTCTTCGACCTGCAGTTCTGGCCACAGGAAGTCTATTTCATCACCGGCCTCCTGGTGATGGCCGCCCTCGCCCTGTTCCTGGCCAGCGCCCTCTTCGGCCGGCTCTGGTGCGGCTATGCCTGTCCACAGACAATCTGGACCGACCTCTTCATCCAGGTCGAGCGCCTGTTCGAGGGCGACCGTAACGCCCGCATGCGGCGGGACGCGGCGTCCTGGTCCCTCGACAAGGCCTGGCGCAAGTCGGGCAAGCACCTGGTCTGGCTGGGCATCGCCTTCGGCACCGGGGGCGCCTGGATCTTCTACTTCCATGACGCCCCGACCGTCCTGGTCCAGTTCTGGACCGGCCAGGCGCCCGCCACGGCCTACATCTTCTGCGCCCTCCTGACCTTCACCACCTATGTCTTCGCCGGGACCCTGCGCGAGCAGGTGTGCACCTACATGTGCCCCTGGCCCCGCATCCAGGGCGCCCTGATCGACCAGGACTCCCTGCAGGTCACCTACCGGATCGACCGGGGCGAGCCGCGCGGTCCGCACAAGAAGGGCGCCTCCTGGGAGGGCCGGGGCGGATGCATCGACTGCGACCAGTGCGTCGTGGTCTGCCCCATGGGCATCGACATCCGGAACGGCGCCCAGCTGGAGTGCATCAACTGCGGCCTGTGCGCCGACGCCTGCGACGAGATGATGGACCGGATCGACCGGCCCCGGGGTCTGATCGGCTACGACACGGACAAGGCCGTGGCGGCCCGGGCGGCGGGACAGGCGGCCGTCTATCGGCTGGTCCGGCCCCGGACCCTCTTCTACGCCGCCGCCCTGGTCCTGGTCTCAGGCCTGATGCTCTGGGGCCTGATCCACCGCCAGGCCTTCGACGTCCATGTCCTGCGTGACCGCAATCCCATCGCGGTGCGGCTGGCCGACGGGTCGGTGCGCAACGGCTACACCCTGAAGATCGCCAACCGCAGCTTCGCCGACGCCGACGCCCGGATCCGGTTCGACGGGCCTTCCGGCGCCCTCCTCAAGACGCCGGCGGCGCCGGTCGCCGCCGACGGGGTCAGCGCCCGGATCGAGGCCAACACCGTCCGCGCCGTCCGGGTCTTCGTCACCCTGCCCGAGCACGCCGCCGAGCACGCCTCCCAGCACGGGGACGACGGGGACGAGGGAGAGGGCGAAAGCGAGAGCCTGCCCGTCGCCTTCACCGTGACCCTGCCGGAGGGCGCCATGACCGTGAAGTCGACCTTCATCACCGACCCCGGAGCCCGTCCATGAGCCCATCCATGAGCCCGTCCCCCACGCGCGCGACCGCCGCCCCCGCCGCCGGCTGGACCCTCACCGGCTGGCATGTCCTGGGCATCGTCGTCGGCTTCTTCGCCATCATCATCGCCCTGAACATCTGGTTCCTGACCCTGGCCTACAGCACCTTCCCGGGCCAGGTCTCCGAGACCCCCTATGAGGACGGCGTCGCCTTCAACAGCCGGATCGCCCGGCAGGAGGCTCAGGCCCGCCTCGGCTGGACCGCCGCCGCCGCCGCCGGGCCCGGCAGGGCGCGGGTGGAGATGCGCGACGCCTCGGGCGCACCCCTGCGCGGCCTCGTGCTGACAGGCCGGCTTGAACGCCCCGCCACCGAGGCGGGCCGGACCGACCTGCGCTTCTCAGAGACCGCCCCCGGCCGCTACGAGGCGACCGTTCCCGACCTCTCCGGCGCCTGGGACCTGAGCTTTGTCGCCCGGGGCGAGGGTCATGCCTTCGAGGGCTCGCGGAGGGTCACATGGCCCTGACCGAGGGCGAGGCGCAGACCTCGGCGGGCGCCCCGCCGGACGAGGGGGTCGGCGGCCCCGACCTGTCGGCCTACCTGACCGAGACCGGGCCGGGCGGACGGCGGCTCGACCTCCTGGTCAGCGGCGCCCATTGCGCGGCCTGCATCGCCCGGATCGAGGGCGAACTGGCCGACACTCCCGGCGTCGCCTCGGCCCGGCTCAACCTGAGCACCGGCCGCCTCGCCGTGGGCCTTGAGCCGGAGGGCGACCCCGGCCGGGTCGTGCGCGCCCTCGACCGCATCGGCTATCCCGCCACGCCCTACGACCCGGACTCGGCCCGGCAGGCCCAGGACCGGGAGGGCCGCGAACTGGCCATGGCCCTGGCCGTCGCCGGCTTCGGGGCCGGCAACGCCATGATCTTCTCGGTGCCGGTCTGGGCCGGCCTGTTCGGCCAGGAGCTGGGACCGGCGACCCGCACCTTCATGCAGTGGGCCAGCGCCGGGGTCGGCGCCCCCTGCGCCGTCTTCGCCGGCATGGTCTTCTTCCGGTCCGCCTGGAAGGCCCTGAGGGCGGGGCGGGCCAACATGGACGTGCCGATCTCGATCGGGGTGATCCTGACCCTGGTGGTCAGCTTCCAGGAAACCCTCCTGATGGGGCGGGACACCTATTTCGACGCCGCCGTCACCCTGCTCTTCCTGTTGTTGATCGGTCGCTGGATGGACCACGCCCTGCGCCGCAGGGCCCGCAGCGCCGCCGCCGACCTCCTGGCCCTCCAGGCGCCCTCCGCCGTCCTCCTCGCCGAAGACGGGACGGAGCGCATGTCGCCCCTGCGCCTTGTCCGGCCCGGCGACCGGCTGAGGGTGCGACCAGGCGAGCGCGTCCCCGTGGACGGGGTGGTGGAGACCGGGGAGTCCGAGATCGACAA
This sequence comes from Phenylobacterium sp., assembly GCA_020402585.1. Taxonomy (GTDB): domain Bacteria; phylum Pseudomonadota; class Alphaproteobacteria; order Caulobacterales; family Caulobacteraceae; genus Phenylobacterium. The sequence continues at coordinate 39,751 of JADBZH010000086.1, forward strand.
CGCCCTCCTGACCGGCGAGACGACGCCCCAGCCGGTCCATCCCGGCGTCACCTGCCGGGCGGGCGCCCTCAACCTGACAGGCCTCCTGACCCTTCGCGCCGAGGCCGCCTGCGAGGACTCGACCCTGGCGCGCATCGCCAGGCTGGTGGAATCCGGCGCCCAGTTCCGGTCGACCTATGTCCAGTTGGCCGACAAGGCCGCGGCCATCTACGTGCCGGTGGTCCACACCGCCGCGGCCCTGACCTTCGTGGTCGCCTGGATGCTGGGGATTCCGGTGCGCGAGGCGGTGCTGCGGGCCGCGACGGTGCTGATCGTCACCTGCCCCTGCGCCCTGGGCCTCGCCGTCCCGGCGGTGCAGGTGGCCGCCGCCTCTCGCCTGTTCCGGCGGGGGGTGCTGGTCAAGTCCGGCGCCGGGCTGGAACGGCTGGCCGAGGCGGACCATGTCGCCTTCGACAAGACCGGTGTCCTCACCGAGGGCCGGCCCCGCCTGCTGAACGCCGACCCGACCGACATCGCCAGGGCCGCGCCCCTGGCCCGGGCCTCGTCGCATCCCCTGGCCCGCGCCCTGGCCGAAGCGGCCGGGGAGGGTCCTGCGGCGACCGGCGCCATCGAGATCGCCGGCCAGGGGATCGAGGCGCGCGCGGAAGCGGGCCTGATGCGCCTGGGCCGGGCGGCCTTCGTGGGCGCGCCCCTCTCGGGAAACCAGACGGAGCTCTGGTTCCGGGATGCGGATGGCGCCCTCTTCCGCTTCGCCTTCGCCGACGCCCTGAGGCCTGAGGCGGTGGGGCTGGTGGCGGCCCTGGCGGAGCGCGGCCTCTCCGCCTCCATCCTGTCCGGGGACGTGGAGGCCGCCACCCTCCGGGTCGCCGGGCGGGTGGGGATCCCCGACTGGCGCGCCGGCCTGACCCCCCAGGGCAAGGTCGAGGCGCTCGACGACCTCAAGGCGGCGGGCCGCCGGGTCCTGATGGTGGGCGATGGCCTCAACGACGTGGCCGCCCTCAGTCACGCCCATGTCTCGATGGCGCCGGGCACGGCCCTGGACGCCAGCCAGTCTGCGGCGGACCTGGTCTATCCCGCTGATCATCCCGAGCGCATCGCCGAGGCGATCGACACCGCGCGGGCGGCCCGTCGCCGGGCGATGGAGAACTTCGCCTTCGCCGCCCTCTACAATCTGGTGGCCGGCCCGGCCGCCATGCTGGGCTTCGTCAATCCCTTCGTGGCCGCCCTGGCCATGTCGGGCTCCTCCCTGGTGGTGACCCTCAACGCCCTCAGGCTGCTGAACGGAGGCCGAAGATGAGCATTATCGTCATCCTGGCGCCCTTCTCGCTGGCCCTGGCCCTGCTCGGCCTCGCCGCCTTCTGGTGGACCCTGCGCAATGACCAGTACGAAGACCCCCAGGGCGACGCCAGCCGGATCCTCATCGAGGATCCCGAGGACCGGCCCCTCTGAAGGGTCAGACCGCGGCCCCCACCAGGGCGCCGATGCCGGCGGTCAGGGCCATGGCCAGGGCGCCCCAGAAGGTGACCCGGATAGCCGCCTTGAGGGGCGGGGCCCCGCCGGCCTGGGCGCCGACGGCGCCGAGGAGGGCCAGCCCGACGAGGGAGCCGGCCGAGACCACCACCGCCAGGGAGTCGGCGGGGGTGATGGCGGCGAGGGCCAGGGGCGCGCCGGCGCCGGCGGTGAAGGTGGCCGCAGAGGTGAAGGCGGCCTGAATGGGCCTCGCCGCCGTGACCTCAGAAATGCCCAGTTCGTCCCGGGCGTGGGCGCCCAGGGCGTCGTGGGCCATCAACTGTTCTGCGGTCTTCCGGGCGGTCTCGGCGTCGAGGCCCCGGCTGCGGTAGAGGCTCGCCAGCTCCTCCAGTTCGGCGTCCGGCTGGGTCGCCAGCTCGCCACGCTCGCGGGTCAGGTCGGCGCTCTCCGTGTCCGACTGCGAGCTGACCGAGACGTACTCTCCGGCGGCCATGGACATGGCTCCGGCCACCAGTCCCGCCACCCCGGCCACCAGGACCTCGGATCGGTCCGCAGAGGCGGCGGCGACGCCGACGATCAGGCTGGCGGTGGAGACGATGCCGTCATTGGCGCCGAGCACCGCCGCCCTCAGCCAGCCCACCCGGGTGACCCGATGGCGTTCGTCGTGGAGCTTCAGTCGGGTCATGGGAGCCTCCTGCCCTCGGGGGACAGCCTCCGCCTTCCCGACGCGCCGGGCAAGGGGCGTTGGACCGCCCGGACCCCTTTGCTCAGGACAGGTGCGCCAGCAGAGACCGGTGGTGGCAGCGCCCGGCGTCCGTGGGGTCAGCGGCGAGGGCGGAGGAGGCCCGTGAGGGCTCGGCGGCGTTGGCGGGCAGGGCCATGGGCAGGAGGGCGAGGCCCGCGAGCAGCATGGCCGCCGCCACCCCGTCCATGGCCACGCGGAGGGCGTCGAAACGGCTCCGGAGTCCCGGGGGCGGCGGCGCCGGCGCCCTGGCGACCGCTTCCCGTTGTCTCGCCTCGGCCCGGTCCGCACGGGGCGAGCGCCCGGGGGCCTGGGGATCCATCCTGTGCTCGAGGACCCCGCCGGGGCTGTGCAGCCGCACGCCCTCGCACCAGTCCGCCTCTCCGGTGAAGACCACGTCCCGCCAGGCGGTCGGGCCTTCGTCCGGCGTCGCCGGCGCGCAGACCAGGTCGATGTCCCACAGGCCGTCCTCGGGGGTGACAGCGTGGCGACGGGGAACCAGGCGGGCCGAAAGGCAGGCGGCGGTCGGCCCGAAGCAGGTGGCGCGGACGGTCAGAAGGCGGCCGCCTTCCGGGAAGGCGGCGATCCGCACCGTGGCGGTCTCGAGGGTCAGCTTCCGCATGATCAGGCTCCGATGACGCCGATGTAGAGGGGCCGCCAGGGCGCCCCCAGCCGGCGGGGGACGGGCCGTCCCGCCGGAATGATCCGGGGCGCCGCACTGGCCAGCGGTGCGCCCTGGCCCGCGGTCGTCGCGCGCCTGGGGCTCTGGTCCTGGGTCTCGGTCTTCGTCATGGTCTGGCCCCCGGCCTCTCATTCCTTCCGGGGTTATCCCGGCGCTTTCGATGGGGGCACTATCTCCGGCGGGCGTCCAACCCTCGTGAAGCTGGCGCGCCATCGGGCGTGAATAGAGCGTGAAAAGTGACCAGATCGCCCTGTTGCGCCTGAATCTTATGATGAATCCGCGTTGACCTTGAGGCCCGTCAGTCGCCGGTACGGGTGAAGCCGAAGGCGGCCTGAAGGGCGGCGAGGTCCAGAAGGTCCCGGTCCCGGGGCGGGTAGCCCGTCTTCAGCCGCCAGAGGATGTCGGCGGGCAGGCAGTCCACGGCCCGTCCCGCAATCACGCCGCGCCCGTCAAAGGACCCCGCCGGATAGGCGATGGCCGGATCGTCCGGGTCCATCACCCCGCGCCCTTCGGCGTCCAGGCGAAAGAGGTGCAGGTCGACGCTCCGGCCCCCGCCGTCCCTGTAGACGGGGTTCCAGGCGGGCCCGCCCGCCTGCCGGACCAGGCCCAGCCCGGCCAGCAGGGCCTCCAGCGCCGGCCTGTCCTCCACCCGCGCCGCCAGGTCGAGGTCGTCGTGCGGCCGGGTCTGCCGGCCGAGGACCGCATCCACCGCCCAGCCGCCATCGACCCAGACGGGCAGCCCCTGCGCCGCGCAGGCCTCCAGGACTTCCAGGACATCTTCCGCCGTCACTTCGTTTGGCTCCTCCGGAATTGACAGCCCGGGGCTAAGGGTCGCCAGAATAGCCCCTGGCGGATCCTGCGGGGAGACAGTCCTTGAAACACGCTTCCCCCGAGGCGCTCGACCGGCTCGACCCCCTCCTCGCGGACCTTCGCCTCGTGTCTGGTCTCAGGGAAAGGAAGCGCGGGGTGTTCTACCACCGCTCCGCCGCCTTCCTGCACTTCCACGAGGATCCGGCCGGGCTCTTCGCCGACATTCGCGGAGAGGACGGAGCCTTCGACCGCATCCGGGTCGACACCGCCGGGGGGCGGGATGCGTTGCTGGAACGGGTGCGGGGACGGCTTCCGGACGGCCAGCGGTGACGGGCCGCCGGACGCGCCCATGAACTCCGCCGCCGGCGTCGCCGCCTTCCGCGACCGGGGCCTCTTGCGCCTTCCCGCCGCCGCCGATCCCGCAGGCCTGGCCGCCGCCCGGGCCGCCGTCTTTGATATCCTGTCGCGCGCGGGCCTCTGGACCGAGGGCGAGGGCTGGACCCTGGCGGGCGCCGACAGGCCGCGCTGGCCCGCCCTCGGCAAGGCGCCGGCCGCCTTCAAGGACCGCCGGCTGGCCGCCGTTCTGGAGACCCTGGTTCCCGCCGACCTCATCGCCGGCCTGGAAGCCCTGGCAGGGGCGAGGATGGGAACCGCCGGCGGCCTCAGCCGGCCCCAGCTCCTCTGGACCCTGCCCAACGCCTCGGCCTGGAGCCTGCCCGCCATCCTCTGGCACACCGACGTCCCCAGAGCGCCCCAGGCCGGCTGCCCCGGGGTTCAGGTCTTCACCTTCCTGTCGCCGGTCGGCCCGGGAGCGGGCGCTACCCTCGTCGCCGCCGGCTCGCACCGGCTGCTCAATGACCAGGGCGAGCTGAGGTCGAAGGCCATCAAGGCCCGGCTGCGCGCCCTGCCACCCTTCGCCCGCCTGATGGACCCGGTCCACCCCGACCGCCCAGCTGCCCCCGGCCCCCTGGGCGAGACTGACGGCGTGCCCATCGAAGTGGTGGAGCTGACCGGCGCCCCCGGCGACCTCTGGCTGATGGACATGCGGGCCCTGCACACCGCCGCGCCGAATGCGTCACCGGCGCCGAGGCTGATGATGACTTGGCGGTTTCTAAGGGAGGGGTGAGGGCTTGACTGAGATGGAACAAAAAGCGAACTTCGTGTCTGAAGGGCTTCCTTGCGGGGGGTACCCTGACAAGGAGGTCAGATTGTCTGTCCGACGCATCTTCGAGACTGCGTGCTGTGTGCACCCAGAATCAGATACCAGATATGGGTTGTCCGATTTCCACTTGGGTGTGGGAAAGTCGGTATCAGGCTCGAGGTTCTGGCCCAGCTCTCTTTCGTCAAGTCCTACCGGCTCCGAATGCGTGATCTGGAAACGGGCTGGCAAGGAAGGTCGGTTGTGACCACTCTTCTCAGGATACTCCGGGAAATGGACTCATCTTCCGTCTCATCCGAACAGGGGTTCAATTTCATTGATCTCTTCGCTGGGATCGGTGGGCTCCGGAAGGCGGCTGAGTCCGTCGGGGGCTATTGCGCCTTCACATCTGAGTGGAACCCTTATTCCCAGAAGACCTACTCAGCGAACTTCCGGGACAACCATCCTCCGGCGGGCGACATTACTGAAGTCGATGCACAGGACATACCGTCTCACAATGTCCTCCTGGCAGGATTTCCCTGCCAGCCGTTCTCGATTGCGGGTGTATCGAAGAAGAACTCACTTGGGCGAAGCCACGGGTTTGCGGACGAGACCCAGGGGACCCTCTTTTTCGATGTCGCCCGGATACTGGGAGAACATCGCCCCGAAGCGTTTCTTCTGGAGAATGTGAAAAATCTTCATTCGCATGACCGGGGGCGTACGTTCGATGTGATCCTCAGGACGCTCCGGGAGGAGCTGGGATACCAAGTCTGGTACAGGATCATCGACGCGCAGCACTTTGTTCCCCAGCACAGAGAACGCATTGTTATCGTAGGCTTTAAGGAGAAGGTTCCGTTCAGCTGGGACGACCTTCGTCTTCCGCCCAAGGGCGTCACCCGTCTCAGAGACATTCTTCATCCCGAGAACGGCAGCGAGGCTCCGGAAGGGCACTACACCCAAGGGCCCCTGGCGAAGGTCAGCGACAAGTACGTTCTGACTGACCACCTCTGGAAGTACCTCCGGGACTATGCGGACAAGCACAGGGCTGCCGGGAACGGCTTTGGGTTTGGTCTGGTGGGTGGGGACGACGTCGCCCGGACGCTATCGGCCCGGTACTATAAGGATGGATCTGAGATCCTCATCGACCGGGGCCCCGGCAAAAATCCCCGGCGGCTAACCCCGCGTGAATGCGCCCGCCTTATGGGATACGACGATGATTTCGTGATCCCGGTCTCCGACACGCAGGCGTACAAGCAGTTTGGAAACTCTGTTGCTGTCCCTGTGTTCAAGGAAGTCCTCAGGATCATGAAGCCACACATCGACAGTCTCGTGGCTGCCGGAAGAGAGGTAAGACTGAGGGCCTGAGTTTGGGGGATGTTCACGACCCGGCGACGCGGTCACGCAATATGTCCGCCATCCGGGCAAAGGACACATTTCCCGAAGTCAGGGTGCGAAAACTCCTGCATACAGCCGGATTCAGATTTCGCCTTCACAAGAGGTCCCTGCCAGGGTCTCCGGATCTTGTCCTCGCGAAGCACCGCGCGGTCATCTTCGTTCATGGCTGCTTCTGGCATGGGCATGAGTGCAAATCTTTCAGGTGGCCGAAGACGCGCGAAGATTTCTGGCGCGCGAAGATCGGAGCCAACACCATGAGGGATCAGCAGAGCCTCCGGGCGCTGCGTTTTGAGGGTTGGCGGGTTTGTCTGATCTGGGAATGCGCTTTGAGGGGCGGGGAAAGGATTAGTGACGCGGAACTTTCATCGGTCCTGCAACGATGGTTACGGTCAGACTCCGAGTTTCTTGAACTCCGGGGAAGCTGACCATGTTCCAGTCTCTCGCCACTCTGCGGGACCGGATGCGCCACGCTGGCGTCGTTCGTCTTTACGCCAAAGTGTTGGCGCCAAACGATAATTCGAAGAACCAGGTCTTCCTCGGGTCCGGATTCACTTCTCTGAATCTGCTTCCGCACGGTGACGTCACCACAGACCCCTCGTCAGTATCTGGCGCAGTGCGGGACAGGGCAAAGGCCGAACTGGGTTTCCTATGGCTTACCTCTGAGGGTCTGAGCGTTGCGCCAGACGCAAAACTGATCCTCTACCCCCGCTATCCTGAGGTGCGATTTTCGGGGTTCCTCAAAGGCTGTCGGTCAGCCCCCTCGGCGGTCATGACCTCCCGAGACCCGGGCCGGGTCCTCATTCTTGGAGTGACCGGCGCTGGAGAGATCATCGGATATGCTTCCGGCCCGGGGGAGCAAATCTCAATGGAGGTCGCCAGGGGACCTTGGTGTTCAATAGGTGTCTTCCTCGATCTCTCTGCAGGGTCCCCATCGGAACCCACTGCCAAGGAAGTCCTCCTCGAAAGGCTCCGCCAGATCCATGCGCAAACCTGGATCGAGTCCATGAAACTGGGACCGGACGGCGCTTCCAAACCATATGCTGCGAGGAATGCTGGCGGTTACACACTTGAGGCGCTTCTGGGGATCAGCCCGAATGGACGCGCCGAACCCGACTTCATGGGTTGGGAAGTCAAGCAGTATGCAGTCTCCGACTTCCGCTCATACCGTGCCAAGTCCGCCGTAACGCTCATGACCCCGGAACCCACCGGAGGTGTTTATCGAACCGAGGGCCCCGAGGCGTTCATCCGGCGGTTTGGATATCCCGACCGCAACGGCCGGGAAAACCGCCTCAACTTCGGTGGCATTTATGATTGTCTTCGAACGCCGAACCATCTCACCGGCCTCCGGATGTCACTGTCGGGTTTTGACAGTGGGACTGGTCAGGTCACTGACATGAATGGCGCCATCGTCCTTCTGGATTCCCAGGATACGATCGCAGCGTCCTGGACATTCAAGGGTCTTCTGGCCCACTGGAATCGCAAGCACGCTAAAGCGGCTTACGTCCCTTCGCTGTATCGGACACCGCCACCCGAGTATGCCTTCGGCGGGAGAATCCTCACCTGCGAGGAAACAGACTTCCTGCTTTTTCTGAAGGCTGTTGAGAGAGGTCAGGTCTACCTCGACCCAGCCCTGAAGCTGGAAACCCCCGAAAGTGGCGAGTTCAGGATCAAGCGCCGGAACCAGTTCCGTGTTTCCCACGCCGTCCTTCCGACCCTCTATCACCGGCATGAAACGGTTGACCTGATCAACTGACGGTCACCCGCTGGGAGCAAGGATTTCTCCAAACTGGGGAGAGGAAAATGGCGCGCCCGGAACGATTCGAACGTCCGACCCTCAGATTCGTAGTCTGATGCTCTATCCAGCTGAGCTACGGGCGCGCACCGCCTTGTGGCGAGGGCGCGGAACCTAGTCGCACGGGCGGGAAAGCGCAAGCGGGGGGCGGGAGATTCCTTCCCCGGTCAGCCGTGGCGGTCGCGCCAGGCGGGGGGGCCTTCGCGGGGCGAAGCGTCGGGCCAGGGGATGGCTTCGAAGACGCCCCGGGCGACGGCGCGGGCCAGGGTGTCGGCGGCCAGGGCGCCCAGGCGGGCGAGGGCGGCGTCTCCGCCCTCCAGGGGCCGGCGGGCGGTGGAGAGGGCGAAGACCACGTCGCCGTCGAAGGGGGCGTGGACGGGCCGGATGGCGCGGGCCAGGCCATCCTGGGCCATGACGGCGAGGCGCCTGGCCTGGGCCGGGGTGAGGGCGACGTCGGTGGCCACGCAGGCGATCGTCGTGTTCTGGCGGGCGCCCGCCGGGGGCGGGGCCTTGGACGGACCCCACTGGCCGGGGCCGGCGCGCAGGCCGTCGAGGGGCAGGCCGCCGAACTCGCCGTCGATCTCGAAGGGGGCGGCCCAGAAGGTGCGGCCGTCCGGGGCGGTCACCGAGCCCCAGCTGTTGACGCAGACCAGGGCCCCCACGGCGCCGTCCGCCGACAGGACGGAGGCCGAGCCCGTCCCGCCCTTCAGCCCCCCGGCCGCCGCGCCGTAGCCGGCGCCCGCCGTGCCCAGGGCGAAGTCGGCGCCGGCGGCGGCGCAGGCCCGCCGGCCCAGCTCGCGATAGGGCGGATCCTCGCCCCAGGCCTTGTCGCCGCCATTGGCGAGGTCGAAGAGGATGGCCGCGGGCACGACGGGCGAGGGCGGGACCCCCGGCCGGTCGGCGAGGCGGAAGCCCCGGCCCCGGGCCCCCAGCCAGGCCACGGCGCCGTCGGCGGCGGCCAGACCCCAGACCGAGCCGCCGGACAGGACGACGGCGTCGACAGCCTCCACCAGGTTTTCGGGCGCCAGGGCGTCGGTCTCCCGGGTGCCGGGCCCGCCGCCGCGCACGTCCACGGCGCAGACGGCCCGCGCTTCGGGCAGGATCACCGTCACGCCGGTGCGCACGGCGGCGTCCTCAGCCTGGCCGACCGCGAGGCCAGGGACGTCGGTGATGAGGTTGCGGGGGCCGGGGGCGGGCGGGCTCATGTCGCCCCTCAAACACCGGATGGCGTTCCTTGTCCACGCGGGCGGGTCTATAGGTCAGGCGGTTCCTGCGTCGTGAGGCCCCCATGCGCCGAATTGCCCTTCTGAAGTCCGCCCTCGTTTCCGCCGCCGTCCTGGTCCTGGCCTTCCCGGCCCTCCCGGCCCTGGCGCGGGAGGCGAAGGAGACCGGCATGGTCGCCGCCGCCCATCCCCTGGCGGTGGAGGCAGGCGTCTCAGTGCTGAGGCGCGGCGGCTCGGCGGTGGACGCCGCCGTGGCGGTGCAGGCGGCCCTGGGCCTCGTGGAGCCGCAGAGCTCGGGCATCGGCGGCGGCGCCTTCATCACCTACTACGATGCCAAGACCCGCAAGGTGACCGCCTACAATGGCCGCGAGACGGCCCCCTCCGGCGCCTCGCCCGAAATGTTCCTGGGGCCCGACGGCAAGCCCCTGTCCTTTGTCGACGCCGTGACCAGCGGCCGGTCCACCGGCGTGCCCGGGGCCGTGGCCATGCTGAACATGGCCCAGAAGGCCCATGGGCGCCTGGCCTGGAAGGACCTCTTCACAGAGGCCGAGGCCCTGGCCGACCAGGGCTTCGCCGTCACCCCGCGCCTCGCCGCCCTGGCCGCCCGGTCCGTCGCCTGGGGGCGTCAGCCCGACGCCACAGCCTACTTCACCAAGCCCGACGGCCAGGTGATCCAGGCCGGCGACATCCTGAAGAACCCGGCCTACGCCGCCACCCTGCGCAAGATCGCCGCCGAGGGGCCCGCGGCCCTGCTGGAGGGCGAGATCGCCGAGGCCATCGTGCGGCGCACGAACGAGGGCCCCCTGCCCGGAACCCTGACCCTGGCCGATCTGAAGGCCTACACGCCCAAGGTCTCCGAGCCGGTCTGCCGGCCCTACAAGGTCTATGTGGTCTGCGTGCCGCCACCGCCCTCGAGCGGAGCGGCGGTGCTGATGGGGCTGGGCATCCTCTCCAACACCGACATCGCCGCCCATGGCCCGGATACGGTTGAGGGCTGGTACCTCTTCTCCCAGGCCAGCCGGCTGATGTACGCCGACCGCGACCGCTATTTCGGCGACCCGGATTTCGTCGACGTACCGGTGCAGGGCCTGCTGGACCCCGCCTATCTCAAGGCCCGGGCGGCCCTGATCCCGCCCCAGGTCGCCGGCGCGCCGCCCCCTCCCGGCAAGCCAAAGGGCGCGGGCGTCCGCGCGCCGGACGCCACCCAGGAGCCCAGCGGCACCACCCACTTCGTCATCGTCGATGGCAACGGAAACGTGGTCTCCATGACCTCCACGGTGGAGAGCGTGTTCGGCTCGGGCCGGATGGTCCACGGCTTCTTCCTGAACAACCAGCTGACTGACTTCTCCTTCTCGCCCACCGAGAAGGACGGGGTTCCCGCCGCCAACGCCGTGGCGCCCGGCAAGCGGCCGCGCTCGTCCATGGCCCCGGCCGTGGTGCTGGACCGCAAGGGCCGGTTCGTGGCCGCCGTCGGCTCGCCGGGGGGCAATTCCATCCTGGCCTATAACCTCAAGGCCCTGGTGGGCGTGCTGGACTGGAAGCTCTCCATGCAGGAGGCCGTGGCCCTGCCCAACCTGATCGCCCGGGGCGCGCCCTACCTGTCGGAGCCGACCAAGTTCGCCCCCGGCGTGGTCGAGGGCCTGGCGGCCCGCGGCGTGGTGCTGACGGGATCAGGCGGCGCCGAGGGCTCGGGTCTGCACGGGGTGATGGTGGCGCCCCAGGGCCTGTCCGGCGGCGCCGATCCCCGCCGCGAGGGCGTGGCGCGCAAGCCCTGAGCCGAGGTCAGGTCGCCAGCTCGCCCTTCAGCGCGCGCTCGATCAGGTCCACCGTCCGGTCGAGGCCGAAGATGGCGGCGAAGGAGCCGAAGCGCGGGCCCTGGCTCTGGCCCAGCAGCACCTCGTAGAGGGCGCTGAACCACAGGCGCAGCGGCTCGAAGCCCGCCGCCTTGCCCGCCTCATAGACCTCGGCCTGGATAAGCTCGGCGTCCTGGCAACCGGCGGGCAGGGCCCTCAGCCGGGCGGCGAGGTCGGCCATGGCGGCGCGCTCGCGCTCGTCCGGCGCGCGGAACCGCTTCGAGGGCTTCACGAAGTCCTCGTAGTAATGGATCGCATAGTCGGCGAGGCGGGCCAGCAGGGGCTGGCTGGCGGCGTTGGCGCCCGGCATGTAGCGGGCGATGAAGCCCCACAGGA
>JADBZH010000087.1 GCA_020402585.1 Phenylobacterium sp.
CTTTCCGGTGAAATACAGCGGTCCCTTGGGCTTTTTCGGCGGCCTGTTCGACGCCATCGGCGGCGGCGGCTGGGGCCCCACGGTGGCCACCGCCATGGTCGGCGCCGGCGGCGATCCCCGCACCAGCATCGGCACCACGAACACCGCCGAGTTCCTCGTCACCTCGACCATCTCGGCGACCTTCCTGGCGACCCTGCTGACCGGACACTGGGCCGATGCAGGGGACCTCTCCGACCACGCCACGGCGGTGGCGGGCCTGGTCGCCGGAGGCCTGGTCTCCGCCCCCCTGGCCGGCATCATGGTCAAGCTGGCGCCCCAGCGGATCCTGACGGGCGCCGTCGGCGTGCTTGTCGCCAGCCTCGCCGCCTATCAGGCCGCCCGCCTCGCCGGCTGGGTCTAGAGGACCAGCTTGTCGAAGTCGCTGGCGTCGTGGCGCTCGAGCAGCTGGCTCTCCGGCTTGCCGAAGGGCCGGTTGACGGCCCGTCCGCGCCTGGCCGCCGGCCGGGCGGCGATGGCGTCGGCCCATCGGTTGACGTGGACGTACTCGTGCACCTGCAGGAACTCGCCCCCGCCGTACATCTCGCCCTTGGCCATGGCGCCGTACCAGGGCCAGATGGCCATGTCGGCGATGGTGAAGTCCGGTCCGGCGATGAACTCGCTCTCGGCCAGCCGCCGGTCCAGCACGTCCATCTGACGCTTCACCTCCATGGCGAAGCGGTCGATGGCGTATTCGATCTTGAACGGGGCGTAGGCGTAGAAGTGGCCGAAGCCGCCGCCCAGGTAGGGGGCGCTGCCCATCTGCCAGAACAGCCAGGACAGGCACTCGGCCCGGGCGGCCGGCTCCGTCGGCAGGAAGGCGCCGAACTTCTCGGCCAGGTGCACCAGGATGGCGCCGGACTCAAAGACCCGGATCGGCTCGGGCCCGCTGCGGTCCAGGAGGGCCGGGATCTTGGAGTTCGGGTTGATGTCGACAAAGCCGCTGGAGAACTGGTCGCCCTCGTTGATGCGGATCAGCCAGGCGTCGTACTCGGCGCCGGAATGGCCGAGGGCCAACAGCTCCTCCAGCATCACCGTCACCTTCACCCCGTTGGGCGTGCCGAGTGAATAGAGCTGCATGGGGTGGCGTCCCACCGGCAACGCCTTCTCGTGTGTCGGCCCGGCGATCGGCCGGTTGATGTTGGCGAAGCGGCCGCCATTCTCGCGGTTCCAGGTCCAGATTTTCGGCGGCACATACTCAGCGTCGGACATTCAGGCCTCCATGGCGCGGCGCATCCGCCCCCGCGGACGCCCTTCGCCGCCAGAATAGCGGGCCGGCCCGGTTTCCCAACGGGATTTTGCAGAGCCGCTCCGGGCGCCTATCTCCCGGGTCCACAGACCGGAGGAAACCCATGTCCCGATCCGCCCGCCCCAGCCGCCGCGCCCTGCTCGCCGCCGCGCCCCTGGCCGCCGCCGCTGCGCCCGCCCTGGCGGCGGAGGTCCTGCCCGCCGGGGCGCTCAAGGGTCGTACGGTCCTGATCACCGGGGCCAGCTCGGGCTTTGGCCGCCTCACCGCCCTGCACCTCGCCGGTCTTGGCGCCCATGTCATCGCCTCGATGCGGAACCTGCAGGGGGGGCGTCGTCCTGAGGCCGTATCCCTCAAGGACGAGGCCAGGGGCCTGCCGGGTCGGCTTGACCTGGTGGAGATCGACGTCATCCGGCCGGACCAGGTCCTCTCCGGCGTCGCCGCGGCTGAGCGCCTCGCCGGGGGCGGCCTCGATGTCCTGGTCTCCAACGCCGGCATCGGACTCTCCGGTCCCCTGGAGCTGCACGACGAGGCGGCGATGGAGGTGGAGTTCCAGACCAACCTGCTTGGCGGCCTGCGCATGGCCCGGGCCGTCCTGCCGGGCATGCGGGCCCGGAAGGCTGGACTCATCCTGCCGGTCTCCTCCCAGCTCGGCCGGATCGTCATGCCCAACATGGGCGGCTACTGCTCGGGCAAGTGGGGCCTGGAGGCCGCCTTCGAGGCCATGGCCTACGAGCTCGCCCCCCTCGGCGTCGAGGTGACCATCGTCCAGCCGGGCGGCTACCCGACCCGGATCTGGGAGACCGGCTCCCGGGCGGTCGAGGCCATGATCGCCCGGAATGAACCCGAGCGCGTCCAGGCCTACGCCCAGCACATCGCCATCACCCGGGCCTCCATGTCCGCCCCGCGCCGGTCGGATCCGATGGACGTGGCCCGCGCCATCGCCGGCCTCATCGCCCTTCCGTCGGGGGATCGCCCCCTGCGCCTACCGGTCCATCCGGACACCACCGTCACCACGGCGGTCAACAAGGCCCTGTCGGACGTCCAGGACAGGGTCCTCTCGCGCGGCCCCTACGCCGCCTGGCGGGCGGCGGTTTCTGGCTGAACCTGCGCTTTGAGGTTGCCTCCTGCGGTGGCGGCGCCAAACTCCGCCGCCAAGAGGAAACCCCAGGACCGGTCAGGAGTACGACCCCCATGACGCCCGCCGACGACGCAGCCCCCGTCCGCCCCCTCGACAAAGAGGCCCTGAAGGCCAAGTACCGGGCCGAACGCGACAAGCGCCTGCGGGCCGACGGCAATGACCAGTACATCCGGGTGGCCGGGGTCTTCTCCGGCTATCTCGATGATCCCTACACGCCCTTCCAGCCCCGCGAGCCCAAGACCGACCACGTGGAGTTCGCCTTCATCGGCGGCGGCTTCGCCGGCCTCGTCGCCGGCGCCCGCCTGGTCGAGGCCGGGATCACCGACGTGCGGATCATCGAGAAGGGCGGGGACTTCGGCGGCACCTGGTACTGGAACCGCTATCCGGGCGCCCAGTGCGACACCGCCTCGATGATCTACATGCCCCTCCTGGAGGAGACCGGCCACATCCCGCGGGAGAAGTACGCCCACGCCCCCGAGATCCTCGAGCAGTGCCAGCGCATCGGCCGCAAGTACAACCTCTATGACAACGCCCTCTTCCACACCGAGGTGAAGGACCTGACCTGGGACGAGGAGAACGACGTCTGGATCATCACCACCAACCGCGACGACCGCTTCACGGCCCGCTTCCTGGGCTCCGGCACCGGCCCGCTCCACGTGCCCAAGCTGCCGGGCATCCCGGGCATTGAGAGCTTCAAGGGGCATTCCTTCCACACCAGCCGCTGGGACTATGGCTACACCGGCGGCGACCCCCTCGGCGCGCCGCTTTCGAAGCTGGGCGACAAGCGGGTGGCCATCATCGGCACGGGCGCCACGGCGGTGCAGTGCGTCCCGCACCTTGCCCGCGCCTGCAAGGAGCTTCTGGTCTTCCAGCGCACGCCGTCCTCGGTGGACGTCCGCGCCAACGCCCCCATCGACCCGGAATGGTTCGCCTCCATCGCCACCCCCGGCTGGCAGCAGCGCTGGCTGGAGAACTTCACCGAGAACCAGGCGGGCGGCGGCGCCGAGGAAGACCTGGTCCAGGACGGCTGGACCGACCTGTCCCGCCGCATCCGCGAGAAGATGAAGACCATACCGCGGGAGCAGATGAGCCCGCAGGCCATGCTGGCCGCCTTCGAGGACTCCGACTTCGAGAAGATGGAGGAGATCCGCGCCCGGGTGGACTCCATCGTCGGCGACACCCAGACGGCCCAGGACCTCAAGGCCTGGTACCGCCAGCTCTGCAAGCGGCCGTGCTTCCATGACGCCTACCTGCAGGCCTTCAACGAACCCTCCGCCCGGCTGATCGACACCGACGGCAAGGGCGTGGAGCGGATCACCGAGACCGGCGTCGTCGTGGCGGGCGTGGAGTATCCCGTCGACTGCATCATCTACGCCTCGGGCTTCGAGGTCGGCACCGACTACACCCGGCGCACCGGCTTCGATCTGACGGGGGTGGGCGGCCTGAAGCTTTCGGAGGCCTGGTCGGACGGCATGCGCTCCCTGCACGGCCTGCATGTCCGGGGCTTCCCCAACGCCTTCTTCGTCCAGCCGACCCAGGGCGCGAACCTGATCTCCAACGTCCCCCACAACCTCACGGACTCCGGGCGCACCATCGCCACGGTGGTGGCCGAGGCCACGCGCCGGGGCGTCACGCGGGTGGAGGTCACGCAGGAGGCCCAGGACGCCTGGGTGGCCCTGCTGCTCACCGGCCCGGGGCGGATGATGATGGGCTCCTCCGACTGCACCCCCGGCTACTACAACAATGAGGGCCAGGCCCTGGGGCCGGGCGCGAAGTACAATGTCGGCTATCCCGCCGGGGCCAGCGCCTTTTTCCGCTACATCGACGGCTGGCGGAAGTCCGGGACATTCGAGGGTCTGGAGTTCGCCTGAGCCTCGCCGCCGATCGCCCTGACGCCATACGCCCGGAGTTTCCCATGCAACTCTTCGCCGTCCTCGCCCTCGCCGCCATCCTGGCCGGCCCCGCCGCCGCGTCCTCCCTGCAGGGGGATGGAGGCGTGCCGGACTTCTACGCCGGGTCCGGCAAGGTGAAGGGCAAGCCCGGAAAGCTCCTGCGACAGGAGCCCCTGGCCCCGGCCCTCCTGCTTGACGGCGCCGCCTCGGGCGCACGCATCCTCTACACCTCAACCGAGGGTCTGGGCGGCAAGGATCGGGTCGTGGTCTCCGGCGCGGTCTTCCTGCCCAAGGGCAAGGCGCCCAAGGGGGGCTGGCCCCTCCTGGCCTGGGCCCACGGCACGGTGGGTGTGGCCGACATCTGCGCCCCGTCCTTTGCCGGTCGAAGCCCGCGGGACAAGACCTATCTCGGCTACTGGCTGTCGAAGGGCTATGCGGTCGTGGCCAGCGACTACCAGGGGCTGGGCGTCCCGGGAGGCCATCCCTACCTCGCCACCCGGCCCGCAGCCTACAGCATGCTGGACTCCGTCCGGGCCGTGCAGAAGGGGGGCTTCCCGGTCTCCCGCAGCGTGGTCCTGATCGGCCAGTCCCAGGGCGGCGGCGCGGCCTTCGCCACCGCCGCCTACGCCCCGTCCTACGCCCCCGAGCTCGACATCCGCGGCACGGTGGCCACCGGCACGCCCTACTTCTCGCCTGAAGCCCAGGCCGCCCTCCAGGCCGCCCGCCCGCGGGACGCCGTCGACCCGACCCTGGGCTACAACTTCCTGATCCACAGCCTGCTGGAGCAGATCGATCCCGGCTTCCGGGTCGAGGACTATGTCACCGATGCGGCCCTGCCCCTGGCGCGCTCAGTCGCCACCACCTGCTTCGGCGAACTGGCCGGCGCGGTGGTGCGCGGCGGCTGGACCTTCAACCGCGCCTACAAGGCCGACCCGGCCGACCGGATGCTCCCCGCCTACGCCCTGATGGGCTACCCGACCCTGATGGTCCCCACGCCCGTCTTCATGGGCACGGGGGGCGCCGACCGAGACGTCCCGCCCGGCATGCAGCTCAGCCTCGCCGCCGACGCCTGCAAGGCCGGGACGGTGATCCAGTCCCACGTCTATCCGGGGCTCGATCACTCCGGGGCGGTGAACGGTTCCACCAAGGAGTCCTCCGCCTTTGTGGAGGCGGTCTTCGCCGGCAAGCCGGTGGCGGGCAACTGCAAGGCCCTGCCCACCCCGCCCCCCGCCTGATCCAAAAGCCCGGGAGTTCACATGTCCGCCGCCGCCCAAGCCGTCCGCGACTTCATTGACGCCTGGCCCCGCCTGGATCCGGATGAGCTGGCCGGCTGGTTCACCGAGGATGGGGTCTATCACAACATGCCCTCCGGCCCGGTCCAGGGCCGGGAGACCATCCGCGGCTTCATCGCCGGATTCATCCGCCCCTGGGCCGAGACCCGCTGGGTGGTCCTGTCCCTTATCGCCGACGGCGACACCGTGATCGCGGAGCGGGTGGACCGCATCCGGGTGGGCGAAAAGTGGATCGAGCTGCCCTGCTGCGGCGTCTTCCACCTGAGGGACGGCAAGATCGCCCTCTGGAAGGACTATTTCGACCTGTCGACCTACACCCGCGCCCTGGCGGGGTAGGGGACTTGACCCCATTGCTCCCCCAAGGGGGAGCTGTCAGCGAAGCTGACTGAGGGGGTCAACGGCCTCTCAGCTGACCCCCTCCGTCCCGCTGCGCGGTCCACCTCCCCCTGGGGGGAGGAATTACAGAGTGTCAATTGCTCCCCCAAGGGGGAGCTCCCGCCGGAGGCGGGTGAGGGGGTCAACGGCGCCTCAGCTGACCCCCTCCGGCCCGCTGCGCGGTCCACCTCCCCCTGGGGGGAGGAATGACACCGCCCATTGCTCCCCATCAGTGGGAGCTTCGCGCGAAGCGCGGTGAGGGGGTCAGCTGAAGCGCCGCCGCCGCCCGCCTAGGTCCTCCGCCTCACCCCGCCAGCTGGGCCTTCCGCTCGCGGCGGCGGCGGGTCAGGACGTGCTCGGTGTAGCCGTTGGGCTGGGCCCGGCCTTCGAAGACCAGCTCCAGGGCGGCCTGGAAGGCCACGCTCTCGGGATGTCCCGCCATGGGCGAATAGGCCGCGTCGCCGGCGTTCTGGTCGTCCACCACCGCCGCCATCCGGGCGAAGGTCTCGCGGACCTGGGCCTCGGTGCAGACGCCATGATGCAGCCAGTTGGCGATGTGCTGGCTGGAGATCCGCAGGGTGGCGCGGTCCTCCATCAGGCCCACGTCGTGGATGTCCGGCACCTTGGAGCAGCCGACGCCCTGGTCGATCCAGCGCACCACATAGCCGAGGATGCCCTGGGCGTTGTTGTCCAGCTCCTGCCGCACCTCCTCGGGGCTCCAGTTGGAGCGGGCCAGGGGCGGGGTGAGCAGGGCGTCCAGGCCCGTGCGCGGGCCGCCGGACAGGCTGGCCTGGAGGGCGGGGACGTCCACCTCGTGATAGTGCAGGGCGTGCAGGGTGGCGGCGGTGGGCGAGGGGACCCAGGCGGTGTTGGCGCCAGCCTTCGGATGCCCGACCTTGGCGGCCAGCATGTCCTTCATCATGTCCGGCGCGGCCCACATGCCCTTGCCGATCTGCGCCCGCCCGGGGAAGCCGGCGGCGAGGCCGATCTCGACGTTCCGCTTCTCGTAGGCGGCCAGCCAGCCCTCGGCCTTCATGGCGTCCTTGCGGACCATGGGGCCAGCCTCCATGGCCGTGTGGATCTCGTCGCCCGTCCGGTCCAGGAAGCCGGTGTTGATGAAGACGATCCGGTCCTTTGCGGCGGCGATGCAGGCGGCGAGGTTGGCGCTGGTCCGGCGCTCCTCGTCCATGATGCCCATCTTCACCGTGTTGCGGGCCAGGCCCAGGGTGTCCTCCACCTGATCGAACAGGCTCACCGCCAGGGCGACCTCGTCCGGCCCGTGCATCTTGTGCTTGACCACATAGACCGAGCCGGCCGGGCTGTTGCGGCGCGCGCCCTTCAGGTCGTGCAGGGCGGCGGCCACCGTGACCAGGGCGTCGACGGCGGACTCATAGACCGGCGCTCCGTCCAGGGTGACCATGTCCGTCAGCATGTGGTGGCCGACATTGCGCACCAGCAGCAGGGACCGACCCCGCAGCACGGCCTCGCCGCCGCCGGGGGCGGCGTAACGCCGGTCCTCGTCCAGCCGGCGGGTCTCGGTCCGACCGCCCTTCTCGAAGGAGGCCGTCAGGTCGGCGCGCATCAGGCCCAGCCAGTTGCGATAGACGCCGGTCTTGTCCTCGGCGTCCACCGCGGCCACCGAGTCCTCGCAGTCCTGGATGGCGGTCAGGGCGGACTCCATCAGGACATCCGCCACCCCCGCCGCATCGTCCTTGCCGACGTTGTGGGTCCGGTCGACCTGGATCTCCAGGTGCAGGCCGTTGTGGCGCAGCAGCACCGCAGTGGGCGCAGCGGCGTCGCCCCGCCAGCCCGCCAGCTGGGTGGGGTCCGCCAGCCCGACCTTGGCCCCTGAGGTCAGGGTCACCGACAGAGCGTCGCCCGCAATGGCGTAGCCGGCCGCCTCGGCGTGGGAGGCGCCGGCCAGGGGTGCGGCGCGGTCCAGCACGCCCCGGGCGTAGGCGATGACCTTGGCGCCCCGGGCCGGATCATAGCCCTTGCCCCCCGTCGGCGGCTCCAGGGCGTCGGTGCCGTAGAGGGCGTCATACAGACTGCCCCAGCGGGCGTTGGCGGCGTTCAGGGCGTACCGGCCGTTCGAAACGGGCACCACGAGCTGAGGCCCGGCGATGCTGGCGATCTCGGGGTCGACATTCGCGGTCCCGAGGGTGAAGGGGCCAGGCTCGGGCAGCAGATAGCCGATCCGGGTCAGGAACTCGGTCTGGGCGGCGAGGTCGAAGGGCTGGCCCTTGCGCGTCTTCCACCAGGCGTCGATCTCGGCCTGCAGTGCATCCCGGCGGTCGAGCAGGGCGCGGTTGCGCGGCTGGAAGTCCTTCAGGAGGGCCTCGAGGGCGGTCCAGAAGCGGGCCGGCTCGACGCCTGTCCCGGGCAGGAGTTCCGTTTCCACGAAGGCGTGGAGAAGATCCGCGACGGCGAGGGAGGGGCTGACCTGCATGACATACCGACCTTTCAGAACCCGTCGCCGGCGGGCGTCCGGGTGCGGCCGCAAAGCCTGCCGCAGCGGCGCTGCCATACTCCGCGCGGGGCGGCGCTTCAATGGGGACGGACGGCCTTAGGCGTCTGAGAAGCCGAAGGGGGCCAGGGTGCGCCGGAAGTCGTCGGGCAGGATCTGGCGACCGATGGGCGGGGCGGACCGGGCGGCGCACTCCGCCCGGTGGCAGAGCCGGCAGGTGACGCCGATGGGGGTGGCCTGTTCCGGCCCGCCCCCCCGGTGGTCCGCCGCATAGACCAGCCGCTGGGCGTGCTCCTCGGCGCAGCCCAGGGCGATGGCCCGCTCGATCCGCGGGGCGCCGAATCCGCCGCCGCCGGCGGTCACCGTCCGGGCGATGGAGAAGAACTTCTGGCCGTCGGGCAGCTCCAGCCACTGGGTGACGATCTGCCGGGGCGTCCGGAAGGCCTGGTGGAGGCTCCACAGCGGGCAGCCGCCGCCGTGCCGGGCGAAGGGAAAGCCCGCCCCGTCCAGCCGTTTCGAGACGTTCCCCGCCTCGTCGACCCGGATGAAGAAGAACGGCACGCGTTCCTGCCCGGGCTTCTGCAGGGTGGTCAGCCGGTGGGCGGTCTGCTCGAAGCTGGCGCCGAACTGCCGGCCCAGGGCCTCGACGTCGTAGCGCCGCGCCTCCGCCGCCCGGGCGAAGGCGGTGTAGGGCATGAGGAGGGCGGCGCCGGCATAGCTGGCCAGGGCGCGCCGGGTCAGGCGCTGGCCGCCCTCGGTCTCGAAGACCCCCTCGGCCAGGACCTCGCCGATCTCGGCCTCCAGCTCCAGGTAGGCGGTCTGCAGGGCCAGCTGGAAGGCCTGGCTGGCGCCGTCCAGGGTGTCGTCCAGCAGGACCTCCCGCCGGTGCCGGTCCAGCCGGCGGGTGGCGCCGGTCATGACGTCCGGGGGCAGGCGGCGCACCCTCAGGCCGTGGCGGGCCTTGAGGTGACCGGCCAGGCCCTCGTTGGCGGCGACGGCCTGGGCGAGCCGCTCGGCGGCGTCGTCGAGCAAGGGGAAGCTGTTGCGCCGGGCCGCCAGGAAGCGCCGCGACTCGGCCACCGGATCGGCCGCCTCCTCGCCCTCGCGCCCCTCGACCGTGCGGTCGGCCAGGGCCAGCTGCTCCTCGCGATAGGCGGTATAGAGGCGCAGGAAGGCCTCGGTCACGCCCGGGAAGTTGGCCGCCGCATCGGCGACCTCCAGGGCCTTCAGCTCGATGCCGCCGAACATGGGGTCGCGTAAGGCCGACTGCAGGCGGGCGGAGTCGTCGCCGCTCTCCGCCGCCAGGGCGGCCACGTCCAGCCGGTAGGTCTGGGCCAGCCGCACCAGCATCTCGGCGCTGAGGGGCCGGTGGTTGCGCTCCAGAAGGGCGATGTAGGAGGCGGAAACCTCCAGGTCCTGCGCCATGTCGGACTGGGTCAGGCCCAGGTCGCGCCGCAGGCGCCGGAGGCTGGGGCCGACATAGAGGCGGCGTTCGCTGGGCATGGCCGGGCCTCCCTGGAGAGTCGGACCCTTACAACATTACAAGTCTGATCTGTAAAGTCTGACAGATCGACTTCAGGGGGACTCGCCAGCCTGTCACGCCTGCGTCACACGGCAGGCCGCCGAAGGCCCCGTCTGGCGGGCGCCCGGCCAGCAAGGGATTTCAAGGCCATGTCTTACCAGGACGATATCCAGCAGGTCGAAAAGCTCATCCGCAGCAAGAACGGGACGTGGGACGGCATCAGCGCCGAGTCCGTGGTGCGCATGCAGGTGCAGAACCGCTTCCGCTCCGGCCTCGACATCGCCCGCTACACCGCCGCCATCATGCGCAAGGACATGGCCGCCTACGACGCCGACCCGGCCAACTACACCCAGTCCCTGGGCTGCTGGCACGGCTTCATCGGCCAGCAGAAGCTGATCTCCATCAAGAAGCACTTCGGGACCACCGACCGGAAGTACCTCTACCTTTCGGGCTGGATGGTCGCCGCCCTGCGCTCGGACTTCGGCCCCCTGCCGGACCAGTCCATGCACGAGAAGACCTCCGTGCCGGCCCTGATCGAGGAGCTCTACACCTTCCTCAAGCAGGCCGACGCCCGTGAGCTCGGCATGATGTTCCGCGATCTCGACGCCGCCCGCGCCGCCGGCGACAAGGCCAAGGAAGCCTCCATCCTCAAGGCCGTCGACGGCTACCAGACCCACGTCGTGCCGATCATCGCCGACATCGACGCCGGCTTCGGCAATGCGGAGGCCACCTACCTCCTGGCCAAGAAGATGATCGAGGCGGGCGCCTGCGCCCTGCAGATCGAGAACCAGGTCTCCGACGAGAAGCAGTGCGGCCACCAGGACGGCAAGGTCACCGTCCCGCACGAGGACTTCCTCGCCAAGGTGCGCGCCTGCCGCTACGCCTTCATGGAGCTGGGCGTCGAGGACGGGATCATCGTCACCCGCACCGACAGCCTGGGCGCCGGCCTGACCAAGCAGATCGCCGTCAGCCACACGCCGGGCGACATTGGCGACCAGTACAATTCCTTCCTCGACTGCGAGGAGGTGACCCCGGCCCAGTGCAACCCTGGCGACGTGCTGATCACCCGCGACGGCAAGCTGATGCGGCCCAAGCGCCTTCCCTCCAACCTCTTCCAGTTCCGGGAAGGGTCCGGCGCCGACCGCTGCGTGCTGGACTCCATCACTTCGCTGCAGAACGGCGCGGACCTGCTCTGGATCGAGACCGAGAAGCCGCACGTCGAGCAGATCGCCAGCATGATGGACCGGATCCGCGAGGTCATCCCGAACGCCAAGCTGGTCTACAACAACTCGCCGTCCTTCAACTGGACCCTGAACTTCCGGCAGCAGATCTTCGACGCCTGGAAGAAGGAGGGCAAGGACGTCTCGGCCTATGACCGCGAGAAGCTGATGAGCGTCGACTACGACGGCACCGCCCTGGCCTACGAGGCGGACGAGAAGATCCGCACCTTCCAGGCCGACGGCGCCCGGCGGGCGGGGATCTTCCACCACCTCATCACCCTGCCGACCTACCACACGGCGGCCCTGTCCACGGACAACCTGGCCAAGGAGTACTTCGGCGAGGCCGGCATGCTGGGCTACGTCCTGAACGTCCAGCGCCAGGAGATCCGCCAGGGCATCGCCTGCGTGAAGCACCAGAACATGTCCGGCTCGGACATTGGCGACGACCACAAGGAATACTTCGCCGGCGAGGCGGCCCTGAAGGCCTCAGGCGACGCCAACACCATGCACCAGTTCGCCTGACGGCGGACCGGCTCAGCCGAACGGATCAGGGCCCCGGAGCGATCCGGGGCCCTTTTCTGTGTCGCCGATCAGCGAACCTTGACGAAGCGCAGGGTCATGCGGTCGCTCTCGCCGATGGCGTCGTAGCGGGCGCGGTCGAAGTCCGGGGCCGGCTGGGCGCCGGGGGCGGCGCTGCGGCGGGAAGGCGGCAGGGTCCAGACGCCGAAGGGATGGTCCTTGGTGTCCTTTGCGTTGGCGTTGATCTCCGAGCGGGCGTCCAGGCGGAAGCCGGCGGCCTCGGCGGCGGCGATCACCGCAGCCTCGGAGACATAGCCGTCGCGGCCATCGGCGGCCATGGGCCGGGGATCGGAGCGGTGCTCCTCCACCGCCAGGATCCCGCCCGGCTTCAGCACGGCGTTGAAATCGTTCATGACCTTCGGGAGCATGCCCGGGGCCCACATCCAGTTGTGGATGTTGCGGGCGGTCAGGACCATGTCGGCGGAGCCGGGGGCGCCCAGGGGGCCGGAGGTCGCGCCGAAGCCGGCATACTCGATCTTTCCATAGCGGGCCGTATCGGCGAAGCGGGCTTCGAAGTCGGCCCGGGCCTTGCGGGCGCCGTCCGACAGCTTGGGATTGGCCAGGTCGGCGACGCCGGCCACATAGCGGCCCTTGGTCGCCATGGCGTAGGGGGCCAGGATCTCGGTCCAGTAGCCGCCGCCGGGCGAGACCTCGACCACGGTCTGGCCAGGCTTCAGGCCCCAGAAGGACAGGGACGCCGCAGGATTGCGGAACTTGTCCCGGGCGCGGTCAGCTGCGGGGCGGGTCTCGGAGGCCACCGCCTTGGCGAGGGCGGCGTCTGCCGCCTGGGCCCCCTGTGCGGTCGTCAGGGCAAGGGCGGCGGCGGCGGCCAGGCCGAGGGCCTGGCGTCGGGAGGCGGTCATTCGGGAGCTCCGGGGAAAAAGGTCGTGGTCAGAGAGACTTGGGCGCCCGGGCCCGATCCGCAAGGGGTCAGCACCAGCTGGCCGCCCCGGCCTGAGGCTCGCGCAGCAGCTCGGCGATGTTGGCCTCGATGACGCGAAAGCCGACATTGCCGTAGAGGGTCTGCCGGCCCTCGTTCAGCACCAGGCTGGGGCTGCCCTTGACGCCCAGGGCCTGGGCGTCCTGGTAATCGGCCATCAGGGCGGCGTGGGCCTCGCCGCGGGCGAGGCGGGCCCGGAGGTCGGCCAGGTCGGCGCCGGCTGCGGAGAGCACGTCGTCGAGCACCGCGGCGGCTGAGATATCCCGTCCCTGCGCGAAGAAGGCCTGCCGGATCCGGAGGATAGCCCGGTCGCCGAGGGCAGGGTCGCCGCGCTCGGCCGCCTGCGCCTGGACCGCCTTCAGGGCCAGGTGGGCGGGCAGGGAGGAGGCCGGGCGCACGGTGCGCCACAGGTCCGGGCTGGCCGTCAGCTCGGGGAAGCCCTCCATCACGTGGGCGAGGTGGTCGGCGAAGCCGCCATAGCCCCCCTTCGCCCCCCAGTTCGCCTGGATCTTCAGGGCCGTGGCGCCGAAGACATTGCAGAAGCGCTGGGTCACCGCCACCGCCTCGCCGTGGGTGCGGCGCAGTTCGGCCAGGCGCAGTTCGCCGATCCAGGCCCAGACGCAGAGCACGTCCGTGAAGCAGGTGAGGGCGACGGTCTTCATGGGGGGCTCCGTCCCCGCCGCGTCGTGAGGGGGTGGCGCCCGCCTCGCGGCAGGGGTCGCGCAGGCGCCGCCCCACCCTACGCCCCTGCGTCGCCGCATGCACCTCCGCACCCGCCCGGGGCGCCGCCCGCCCGCCGCCTTCGCTCAGATGTCACCGACTCGACACAGGACCGCCACAAACGCGAAGTTATCCACAGGCTCTCCACGCGGCGCGGTAGAAGCGCCCGCCCTGTCCCCATAGCCCTTGGCCCCACGTTCTGAAGGGCTGGGGGGCGTCCCGGCCCACCTGGCCGCGACCGCGGCGGACTTCGCGAGGACTTCCCATGATCAAGTCGACGTCGGCCAAGAGCCGCCTGACCCTCTCCTGTGGCGTAGCCGCCCTGACCGCCGCCCTGGCCCTTGGCGCTCCCGCCCTGGCCCAGGACTCGACCGTCGGCGAGGTGGTGGTCACCGCCCAGAAGCGCAGCGAGAATCTGCAGGACGTGCCCCTGTCCGTCGCCTCGGTCTCGGGCGAGCGCCTGCGGGGCCTGTTCGCCGCCGGCGACGACATCCTGACCCTGTCGTCCCGCGTGCCCGCGCTCTATGCGGAGTCCTCCAACGGCCGGGTCGCCCCGCGCTTCTACATCCGGGGCCTGGGCAACGCCGACTTCGACCTGGCGGCCTCGCAGCCCGTCTCGGTCATCATGGACGACGTGGTGATGGAGAACGTGGTGCTGAAGAGCACGCCCCTGTTCGACCTGGACCGCGTAGAGGTGCTGCGCGGGCCGCAGGGCACCCTGTTCGGCCGCAACACCACCGCCGGCATCGTCAAGTTCGACACCATCCGTCCCAGCCAGAGCCTCTCGGCGCGCGGCACGGCGACCTATGGCAGCTACGGGACCCTGACCCTCGATGGCGGCGTCGGCGGCGCGCTCGTCGACGGCCTGCTGGCGGCCCGGGCCTCTGTCCTGGTCCAGCGCCGCGACGACTGGATCGACAACGCCTTCACCAACAAGAACAACGCCCTCGGCGGCTACGAAGAGACGGCCTTCCGCCTCCAGCTGCTGCTCACCCCCACCGAGGATCTCAGCGCCCTGCTGGCCGTGCACAATCGCTCGCTGGACGGCACCTCGGCGGTGTTCCGCGCCAATGTCCTGACCAGGGGCGGGAACAGCCTCAATGGCAACTACAAGCGCGACAAGGTCTTTTTTGACGGCGGCGCGGGGAACCCGCAGTCCTACGACGGCTCCGGCGCCTCCCTGAAGATCGAGTACAAGCTGCCGTCCGCCACCCTGACCTCCATCTCCGCCTACGAGACCACCAACGGCTTCAGCCGCGGCGACATCGACGGCGGCAACATGACCAACGGCCCCGGCTTCATCCCCTTCCCGTCCGACACCGCCGACGGCATCAAGGACCTCGACCAGGTGACCCAGGAGATCCGCCTGGCCAGCGATGTCGACGGCCCGGTCAGCTGGCAGGTGGGCGCCTACTATTTCGACGCCCGGATGGTGCTGCGCACCGACCCCGGCTTCGTGGCCCCCACCGAGCTGCGCCACGAGAACACTTCCTGGGCCGTGTTCGGTCAGGCCTCCTACCAGATCGCCGAGGCCTGGAAGCTGACCGCCGGCCTGCGCTGGACCAGCGACGAGAAGGCCCTGACCAACATCGTCGCGCCGATCCCCTTCTCGAAGATCAATGTCTCCGACGAGCAGGTCAGCTGGGACGTGAGCGCCTTCTACGACGTCAGCGAGACGGTCGGCCTGTACGGCCGTGTGGCCCGCGGCTTCCGCGGCCCGAGCATCCAGGGTCGTGACATAGCCTTCTTCGGCGCTCCGTCCGCGGCCCAGTCCGAGACCATCCTGTCCTGGGAGGCGGGCTTCAAGAGCGAGCTCTTCGATCGCCGCGTCCGCCTGAACGGCGCGGTCTTCACCTACACCGTCAGCGACCCGCAGTTCACGGCGGTCGGCGGCGCGGCCAACACCATCCGACTGCTGAACGCCCAGGAGGGCCAGGCCGTGGGCTTCGAGGTCGACGGCGAGTGGGTGGTCAGCGAGAACCTCGTCCTGACCGCCGGCTACAGCTATGCCGACACCGAGATCAAGGACAGCAAGCTGACGGTGGGCGTCTGCGCCCAGTGCACGGTCACCGACCCGCTGAACGCCCAGCAGCGCGCCCTGATCAACGGCAACCCCTTCCCGAACGCGCCGGAATACATCTTCGACGTGACCGCGCGGTTCAACCTGCCCATCGGCAATGGCGGGGAGCTGTTCGCCTTCACCGACTGGAACGTCCAGGGCAAGACCAACCTGTTCCTCTACGAATCCAAGGAGTTCTACACCGACGGCAACTTCGAGGGCGGGCTGAAGGTCGGCTATGCCCGCGAGGACGGCTCCTGGGAGGTGGCTCTGTTCGGCCGGAACATCACCGACGAGAGCAACATCAAGGGCGGTATCGACTTCAACAACAACACCGCCTTCGTGAACGAGCCCCGCGTCATCGGCGTCTCGCTGACGGCCCGCCTGCCGTAAGGCGGACGCAACCGGACGGAAACGGCGAGGGCCGGGGAGCGATCCCCGGCCCTTTCCTTTTGCCCCCCCGGGACCGGACCAAGCGGTCGTCCTCGTCATTGTTTCCCCGAAGGTTGTTCACGCTCTGTAATGGGGTGCGGCCTTTGAGGCCGGCGTGGGCCTTGGCGAGGTTGTAGCTGTGCGTCCAGGGTCCGATGGCCACGGCCCTCTCCAGGAAGGCCGTGGTGTCTTCCTCGCGCTCGGAGGGCAGGATCTCCGTGTAGGCCAGCCGACGCCGCACAATGCCCATCGTCGAGACGGCCATCCCCAGCACATGGGCGATCTGGGGGCTGCTCAGCCGTTGGCGACGCAGCCGCTCGGTCTCTGCCACCCGAAGCTCAGGCGTCCTCGGCGCCCCGCGCTCACGAGTATCCACGTCTGCGTCATTTCAACTTTACAAGTTTGGTGGACGTTGCGCAGGCGATGATCTGTCCCTCTGCGTCGATCACCTCGGCCTGAACGATGGCTGTCCGTCCCGCATAGGCCAGCACACGGGCGACAGCATCCACGGCCCCGGGACAAACGGGACGCACGAACCTTACGCTGAATTCGGTGGTGACGGGCCGAGCGTCAGCGCCTGCCTTCGCCCGTACTGCCGCGCCCAAAGCGGCATCGAGCATCGCGGCGACCAGCCCTCCTTGCACGACGCCATCGCCGTTGCAGAACTCGGGTCGCGCCTCGAACCGCAAGCGAACATGCCCTTCGCGATCGGCGGCGATTATCGTGCGCCCAAGCAGCAGTGCGATCGGAGGTTGATCACCATTCAGTCGCTCAGCGAGGTCGATCATGTCTTGCAACTCCATTGGAACATTGACGGGCAACCCGGAGGTGATATAGATATCACACTATGAAACAAGCTTCTGCTCAACCATTGGGCCGCCTCGTAGCAACCCAAGACGCGGCGTGGACAGCGCTGGAACCTGGCGTCGACTATGTGCTGCTGAAGGCTGATGCCGACGGGATCACGACGCTGACGCGCTTTGCCGCTGGAACGATCGGCGGATGGCATACCCATCCGGGGGGAGAGGAACTCTTCGTGATTTCGGGCCAGGCAAAGATTGGCGGACGCATTCTGAGTACTGGCGACTATGTCGAGACTCAGTCAAATGAAGGGCACCGTGTCGAAGCCTTGGTCGACACGCTTCTTTTCGTACGCCTGCCCCAGCTCCCGATTTACGATGTCGTTTCGCCAGACGAGGAGCAGGGAGACATCGCATGATTTTCCGAGCAACCGCCCCGGTCATGCGACTCATCGCATAGGCGCCACCCGCAAAGGTCCGAGGCCGCTGGCGGACTCCGATTCTTGAGGGCGAGGTTCGCCTGGATCCGTGGGGCGTTGAACGAAGCGGCAAGCTTGTCACCTCAACGCAGGTCGCGGCCGAGCCGGACCTGCGGAACGGGAAGAATGCCGATGCAGAGCCACGGGTCCGTCGTTTGAAGGGGCTCATGTTCGTGACCCGCCGGGAAGGCGGTCCAAATGTCAGAATGGATGTTGAGGTCTATAATCCCGGCGATTGGCTGGCCTTCTCGGCTGAACGGCGCCTGATCGACGCCAACCATGTGCAACTCGGGGGCTAAGTCATCTACCCGCGTTGCAAGACGGAGACCTGGGCCCTCATACCCTGAGGAAACAGAAGACGATTTGGGGCCCCTCAGCCGGTCAAGGGCCTTAGCCGTCAACGCGGTCCAGTCTCCCGGGGCGAGCCCGAGATCATCCATTTCCGCGTCCGCAGCAGCGCCGCACAGTCTTTCGACCGTCGAAAGCCCGCCCTTTCCCGATGGCTGGCGCCGCTCGGCGAAGCCTGCATGGTGCTCGCTATCTTTGCCCGCTCATCGTCCTGCGATCTCTCATGAACGCGGATGAGAATCTCGGTCTTCTCGGCAAGATGGCGATCGAAGGTCTGCGGGGCGTAGCCTGCGACACGAGCGATCCGGTTGACATCGGGCCCGCCAAAGCTCGCCGTATTGAACTCCGTACCTCCAGCCGCAAGGAGCAACGTCCTCGTGTCGCCCTTGGGTGCGCAGGGTTTCTTGACTTCAGTCGTGATTATGTGATACCTATATCACTAAATTGATCGCTTCAGCCGCGCCTGTTGAGATCTGCCCCTCTGGTGGAGCAATCGCCGAAGATGTCGCCAAGCCTTGCCGCCTTGAGCGCCGCAGATGGCGCAGACTTTCCGGGCCTGCCCTCCGGTGCGCGCCTTGTCGTCAAGCGGTGGGGCCGCGGCTTGCCGGTTCCGTGTCTGAACGCATCCGGCCATGGGAGCGGTGACTTCGTTGGCCTGGCTGAACGATTGGATTCGGATTTCGAGCCAATCGCGGTCGACCAGCCGGGGATGAACTGGTCTCCGCCGGACCGATCTGCGGGGCTGGCGCCGGGCAAGGCGGGCGGCCTTGCGCCTCTCGATGGGGCCGCGCGCTTCGTGATCGGTCACATGGAGTCCTTCTTCCGCGCGGGCAAACGCGGCGCGGTTTGGTTCTTCGCGGCCGTCGCCGCGCACTGCCGCTTCGTGGTGCTGTCTGGGTGGCCTGCGCGTGCGCACCGCGCGCGTTTTGTTGCGGCTGGGCGCGACCTTGCCCCTATGCTGGCCAATGCATGGACGGGCCTCGGGGGGCCTGTCAGGGACCTCAGGGCCCTCGCTCCAAGGCTTACCCTGCCTTTCTGGCTCGACTTGGCGCGCCCCAAAGCGGCGGTCGCGCACATGCCGGTACACCGGGTTGCCCTGTTTCAACGCAGACACGGCGCTTTCCGAGAGGACCCAGGGGCGTTCGTCGCAACCTTCCGAACTCTTGTCGTCAATGTGCAATCCAGGAGGCTAGCATGAGCCATTACGAAAACATCCTCGCCAGTTACGACGCCATCCATCGGTCCCCGCTGAACCGCGCAACGCATGCCATCGGCATTCCCCTGATTGTGACTTCGGTCATTGCGGTGACAAGTTACGTTCGGCTCCCCGGCCAGGGGGCTTGGGAACACGCCAACCTCGCCACCGCGCTGGCGGTCCTGACCGTGGCGATCGTGCTGTCCTGGTCGCGACTGGCGGGCCTTGCTTATCTGATCCTGATCGCTGCCTGTTATGCTGTGGCCCATTCAGTGACCACGCACTTTTCGGGCCTCACAGCAGCCGGCATCATCGCGGCGGGCTTCGTCTTGGGATGGGTTTTCCAGTTTATCGGCCACGGTTTCGAAGGCGAATCGCCGCAGTTCGTCAAGCGTCCGGAGAACCTGCTGCTCGGTCCCGTGATGATCATGGCCGAAGTGTTCCCCGCTATTCGCCCGCGGAACTTGAGCGCCACGGTCGCGACCTCGGCCGCGGAGAATAAGCAGTGATCGGCCTTCGCAACCTCGCCGGCCCGGCCGGCGTCGCCATTCTCGGCCGAACGCTGATGGCGCTCCTCTTCATCCTCGCGGGCGTGGCAAAAGTCATCGATTCCAAGCCTGTCCTGGACCAAATGCAGGCGTTCTCCGTGCCAACGGTGCTGTTCCCAGCGGTCGTCGCCTTGGAGCTTGGCGGGGGCTTGGCGCTACTGTTGGGCTGGCGTCTGCGGGAGGTGGCTGCAGCTCTCGGCATCTTCTGCGTACTGGCAGCGTTTATCTTCCATAGCGATCTTGCCGACAAAGCCGAGAGATCTATCTTTTTCAAGGACTTGGCGATTGCTGGGGGTCTGCTGGTGCTTGCAGCGCAGGCCGCGATCAAGAAGAATCGCTGACGGCAGCCATAGTCCGGATTGATGGGGGATTTCAGGCGATCGCGTGCGTTCGTCAGCCCGTTCGTAAGCAACATCCCAGAATACGCCGCGGGGATTCCGCGCCACGGCCTCGTCATCGTTTACGCGAAGGTTGTTCACGCTCTGTAATGGGGTGCGGCCTTTGAGGCGGGCGTGGGGCTTGGCGAGGTTGTAGCCGTGCGTCCAGGGTCCGATGGCAAGGGCTTTGCGGAAGAGACCGTAGCGATAGGCCGAGCCGTTATCGGTCATGACCCGCTGGACGCTGACGCCCTGGCGGCCGAGCCAGGCCACGGCCCTTTTCGTTGCGGCCCCCGTCGGCCATCATGCCCGGAGCACAGAGGGAGGCCCGACATGAGCGGCGAGAACGAGACCGTCACCTACCGCGTCGAGGACCATGTGGCGGTCATCACGCTGAACCGGCCCGAGCAGAGGAACGCCCTCAACTTCGAGGCCTATGACCGGCTGGAGCGCGCCTTCCGCCAGGCCGTCCGCGACCCTGACGCCCGCTGCGTGATCGTGACCGGCGCCGACCCGGCCTTCTGCTCCGGCGACGACGTGCGTGAGATCATGGCCGGGCCCAAGCCCGCCATCCCCCCGCCGCCCACCGTGCGCCACGCCCCGACGCCGGCGGCCATGGCGGCCCTGGAGTGCGACAAGCCGGTCATCGCCGCCGTCAACGGCGCGGCGGTGGGCTGGGGCATGGAGCTGGCCCTCTACGCCGACATCCGCATCGCCAGCGAGAAGGCGAAGTTCGCCGAGCTGTTCATCAAGCGCGGCCTGACCTGCGACGTGGGCGGCTTCTACCGCCTGCCGGCCATCGTCGGCCCGGCCAAGGCGGCCGAGCTGCTCTTCACCGGCGACGTCATCGACGCCGAGGAGGCCCTGCGCATCGGCCTGGTCCGCGAGGTGACCCCCCACGCCGAGCTGATGGACCGAGCCCGCGCCCTGGCCGCCCGCATCGCCTGCAACCCGCCGCTGGCCCTGCGCTACATGAAGGAGGGCCTGCGCCGCGCCGCCTACGGCGACCCCCGCGAACTGGGCGGCTGGGCCATCGAAACCATCCGCACCCTCATGAAAACCGAGGACCACCGCGAAGGCGTGGCCAGCTTCCTGGAAAAGCGGGAGCCGGTGTTCACGGGGCGGTAGGGAGATGTCTCGGGTGTATTGCGTCGCTTGACACTTTACGTCTTGCATCCCATCCTTGGCCATGAAGATCCGGAACGTGATCCATAAGGGATTGCGACGCTTCATCCTTGAGGATGACGCCAGCGGGCTGCCGCCCGCTTCGGCGCCGAAACTCAGGCGGATGGTGGCCTTCCTCCAGGACATGGAGCGGGAGGACGAGCTCAGGTCCGTCCCGTCCTGGAAGGCCCACCAGCTGTCCGGGGACCGCAAGGGGGTTTGGAGCCTGTTCGTGACCCGCAACTGGCGGCTGACCTTCCGGTTGGACGCCGGGGCGATCGAGATCATCGACCTGGATTATGAGGACTATCACTAGGAGGCCCCGATGGAGGCTGCAGCCGGCATCCGCATGAAGCGCCCCGCCCATCCGGGCGGGTTCATCCGGCACGAGATCCTGGAGCCGCTGGGCCTGTCGGTCACGGCCGCCGCCGCCGCCTTGGGCGTAACTCGGGCGGCCCTGTCGGCCCTTCTGAACGAACGTGCGGCCCTGTCGCCGGATATGGCTTTGCGCGTGGAGAAGGCCTTTGGCGTCTCTATGGATACCCTGATGCGCATGCAGAACAGCTGCGACATCGCCGACGCCCGGCGGCGCGAGGCCGAGATCGAGGTGGCGCCCTACCGGCCCTCGCCGGCCGAGCCCATCTAGCCTCCGTCCCCCTCCGCCCCCAGCATCCCGTCCTGCGCCACCAGGTCGCGGAAGGCGCGCCAGCTGGCCAGGCCCAGCCAGGGGAAGATGATGATCATCGGCAGGAAGCCGGTGACGGCGCTGAGCGCCACCAGGCCGGCGATCAGGGCGGCCCACAACAGCATCGGACCCGGATTGGCCAGGGCGGCCCGCACGCTGGTGGCGACGGCGGCGAACACCCCCATCCGGGTGTCGAGCAGCATGGGTGCGGCCACCACCACGCTGGCGAAGGTGAGGCCGGCGAAGACGGCCCCTACCGCTGAGCCGGTCAGCAGCATGACCCGGCCCGCCTCCGTGCCGAAGGCGAAGGCGGCCAGCTGGGAGGGCGTTTCATGCAGGGTGAAGGTCGACAGGCCGTACACCACCTGGGCGGCGCGCAGCCACAGGGCGAAGAGGACGAAGAGGCCCACCCCCAGCGCCGCCACATCCGCCCGCAGGGCGCGACGCACCAGGAGGGTGCGCCCCAGGGTGGGCTTCTGCCCGGCCTCCAGGAGGCGGCCGGTCTCATAGGGACCCATGGCCAGCAGGGGCGCCACAAGGATGAAGCCGAAGGTAAGGGCCATGGTCCAGAAGGCGCCCCAGGCGCTGAGCAGAGAGACGGACAGGCCCACGCCGACCAGGGCCAGGACCAGGCCGTGGAAAAAGGCGACCAGCGGCGCCTGGGACAGGTCGCCCATGGCCCCGGTCAGCCAGTTGACCGGCGCGCCCATCCCCACCCGGCGGATCGTGGGCAGGCGGGCCGGATCGGCCCTCGCCACCTCTGCGTCCATGTCGCCCTCCCAGGCCGCGCGCCCCGTGGCGCGAGGAGCCCAGACTGTGCCCGCCGGCGCGCGGGGGCAAGCGGCGGCGGGGTCGGGGCGAATACGGAGGGGCGGCGTTGATCGCCTCACCCGGCTTCGCCGGGAGCTCCCCTTGGGGGAGCAATTGGCTCTCTGATTCCTCCCCCAAGGGGGAGGTGGGCCGGGGCGAACGCCCCGGGCCGGAGGGGGTCAACGGCGGTCCTGCATCGCGGAGAACGGCCGACGACCGGCGTCACCGATTGGGGCGGCCAGTGTCTTGGGAATGGGCGCCTGCAGCGAGGTCATCACATGCAGACTCTCGGGCCGCCCTGACCGGAGCCTCCGGCGCGCGCGCGGGCTTATCGCCTGCCGTTCGTGAAGTCCGGCCCGCCGGATGGCCGCCGTTCGTTCAGTCCGCGGGCCGTTCGTGCAGACTCACCGGGGCTCCGCCCGCCGCCTGTGCATCGCGCGTCGACGGGGTCGGGGGGCCTTCCTAGCTTGCCCGAACGCCGAACGGGCCTGTCGCCCGATACAGCGGCGACTTCCGACTAGGAGAGCATGGATGAAGGCAGGGGTGTGGATTGCAGCGTGCCTGGGATTGGTGTTGGCGGCGTGTGGCGGCGGGGGTTCCGCAAGCGCTCCCCGGCCCGATCCCGATGTTGTCGGGGTGGAACAGTTCCGCAAGGCGGCGGCTGGCCATCGGGTTCTTGAGTACAAGGTGAAGGGCGCCGACGGAACCAACCTGGCGACCTATGTCTATCTGCCGAAGGAGGGCGCCGGGCCCTTTCCTGTTCTGGTCATGCGCACGCCTTACGACCTGCCGATCACCCCGGTGAGCGGCTTTCCCGAAGACCATCCGAACGCCAGGATCGAGGCCAAGCCGGCGGACGTGGGCTGGACCGAGGCGACCGACCGCGGCTATGCGCTGGTGGTCCAGTATGTGCGCGGCCGCTATGAGTCCGACGGCCTCTTCACCATTTTCCTCGACGAGGTGGCGGACGGCGACGCCCTCCTCCGCTGGGTCGAGAAGCAACCCTGGTCCAACGGGAAGATCGGCGTGTTCGGCGACTCCGCCAGTGGGGTCGTCTCCCTGCAGGCCGCCGCCGCCGGCCGGGCGTCCGTGCGGGCGGTCTATGCGCAGGCGACCTCTCCCGACTTCATCGGCGGCGTGATCTTCCCGGAGGGGCGGATCAAGTGGGAGGCCCTGCTGCCCTTCGTGCTGAACCAGTCCACCGAGAACAGCAAGGACCACGACGCCCGGCTGGGCCTGACGCCGCAACGCATCGGTGAGCTCCAGGACGAGGCGGGCGAGGCGCTTGTCGAAATGTTCGGCGCCGTCGAAGAGGGTGATCCCAGCGCTTCCAGCTGGTGGACACGGGCCATCACGCCGGACTTTCCCATCGCC
Source organism: Phenylobacterium sp. (assembly GCA_020402585.1). Taxonomy (GTDB): domain Bacteria; phylum Pseudomonadota; class Alphaproteobacteria; order Caulobacterales; family Caulobacteraceae; genus Phenylobacterium. The sequence continues at coordinate 23,702 of JADBZH010000087.1, forward strand.
AGCCAGCTGCAGCCGCGCTGGGGCGCCCTGCTCGCCGCGGGAAGCACCGCCTCCTCGCGCGCCGCACAGGACGTCACCGACCGTATCACCGCACCGACGCTGCACGTGTCGATGTGGCACGACTTCTTCCAGGAGAGCACTTTCAAGTCCTACGGGCGCATGCAGGCGGCTCGCGGCAACCAGAAGCTGATCGTGCTGGACGGCACCCACTATGACATCGACGACCCCGATCTGTGGCCCTCGCGACCGATGTTCGACTGGTTCGACTTCTGGCTGAAGGGCTCCAACAACGGCGTCGCGGGGTGGCCCACCGTCCAGTACCGGGTCGCCGGCAAGCCGGAGGCCGGGCTGCGGACCTCAGCCACCTGGCCCCCCGCCGCCGCCGTCCTGCAGACCCGCCAGCTGGCGGCGCCGTCGAAGACGCTGACCATCGATCCGAACCGGCCGGCTCCCACCCTCGGCGGCAATCACCTGACGGTGAGCGCGGGCATGGAGGACCAACAGCCCCTGTTGGCGCGCGCCGATGTGGTGGAGCTGCCCGGCGCCCCGCTGGACAAGAAGGTGCTGATCACCGGCTCGGCCAGCGCCACCGTGCAGGTGCTCATGTCCGGCGGTGGCGACATCGTCGTCAAGCTGGTCGACCGGCGCCCCGATGGCGAGGTGCGCCTGCTGCGCGAAACCATCGTTTCGCTTGGCGGTGCGGGCGCCCTTACGGTGAACTTCTCGCCGCTGGCCTATGAGTTTGACGCTGGCAGCGCGCCAGGCCTGCTCATCGTCGGCGCCTCGCTGCCGGCCTTCCGATCGTTGACGCCGCCCCTGTCGGGCCAGGTGCAGCTGGGCGCAGCCCAACTGCGGCTGCCGGTGTCACCCTGAGTGCGCCCCGGCCCTCTGCGTGAGGGCCATCCGTCTCCCCGCGGAGCGCAAGAGGGGCCGGGCCCTGCGGATCAGACCGCTGAGCCCGGCCCCTCCGACGTTTCCGGCCGCAGGGCGCCCTTGCCCCCCACTTCCCCCCTCCGCCCCGCCATGACAGACTTGTCCTCATTCCATCGGAGGGGAGGCCCGCCCATGACGCTGACGGTGCAGAGGCGGTTTGTCACGCCGGAGCCGGACGAGACCCTGGAGGCCCTTGCGGCGCGGGCCCTGCCGGGCGTGGCGCTGGACGAGGCGATGGATCGCATCCGGGGCTGGAACCTGCACATCTTCGCCATGCGCAAGCCGCGCGGCCTGTTGCTGGGCGGCGACGTGGTCTTTGTCGAGCCGCCGCTGTCGTGAGCGGGGAAACGGTTTCCGGCGAGGCCGTGGTGCTGGGGGCCGAGGTCACGGCCGGGCACGACGGCGAGGCCGAGCTGACCCTGACCGTGCGCTTCGAGAACGGCGTGGTGGCGCCGGTGGTGCTGGATTCTGAAGCCGGGTTCGAAGCCCTGGCCGCCTGCGGCGCGGCCTCGGCGGCGGAGCTGGCCGGCCAGCCCTGGCGGCGGGTGATCGCGGGCCTGGCGCGCTAACTCTCAATTGCTCCCCCAAGGGGGAGCTGTCAGCGAAGCTGACTGAGGGGGTCTGCGGAGCCGCCGTTGACCCCCTCCGGCCCGCTGCGCGGTCCACCTCCCCCTGGGGGGAGGAATGAGGCGGAAATTGCTCCCCCAAGGGGGAGCTCCGACCGAAGGTCGGTGAGGGGGTCTGCTGAGGCGCCGTTGACCCCCTCCGACGCGCTTTCGCGCGCCACCTC
>JADBZH010000088.1 GCA_020402585.1 Phenylobacterium sp.
AGCAGACCCCCTCCGGCCCGCTGCGCGGTCCACCTCCCCGTGGGGGGAGGAATTACGGAGCCATTGCTCCCCCAAGGGGGAGCTGACGGCGAAGCTGGCTGAGGGGGTCAACGGCCCCTCAGCAGACCCCCTCCGGCCCGCTGCGCGGTCCACCTCCCGCTGGGGGAGGAATTGAGGGCGCCCTGCTTTCCCACTCTTATTATATCCGGGTAATATTGACTCCCCACCCGGCGCGGCCTATCCCCCCGCCATGACTGACGAGACCTTCACCGCCTTTCACCACGGCCGCCGCATCGCCTCGGGCGAGCCCGCTGAAGTCCTCGCCGCCGCCTGGGCCGCCCTGACGCGTGATTCCGTCGAGCCCCTGATCTTCAGCGACCGGACGGGCGCCGCCCAGCCCCTCGCGCCGCCAGCCAGGGCCGGCCGCGGGCGGCCCCGCCTCGGCGTCTCGGCCCGGGAGGTCACCCTCCTGCCCCGTCACTGGGAGTGGCTGTCCGCCCAGCCCGGCGGCGCCTCCGCCGCCCTGCGCCGCCTGGTCGAGGCCGCCGCCCGCGCGCCGGAAAGCCCCGAAGCCGCCCGCCGCCGCGCCGCCGACGCCGCCTGCGCCGTCCTGTCGGCCCTGGCCGGAGACGCCCCCGGCGCCGAAGCCGCCGTCCGCGCCCTCTACGCCGGCGACGGGGCGACCTTCACGGACCAGACCGCCGCCTGGCCCGCCGACATCCGCGACTATCTCGCCCGCCTCGCCGCCCCGGCCTTCAGCGCCCCTTCCGCCCCGCCCGCCTGAGCGCCTCCGCCTCCAGGGCGTGCTCGGCCTTCAGGGTCTCCAGGGCCAGCCGGCGGGCGGCGTCGCAGGCGGCGATCTGGGCGCCTCGGCGCACATAGCCCTCGTCAAGGTCCGCCCGCGTCGCGTTCGGCGGCAGGACGTAGACCTCGCACGGCGCCTCCGCCGCCGGCGGGGGCGTCAGCTGCGGCAGGGCCACAGGCGAGGCCGGGAGCCGCGTCGCACAGCCCCCGGTCAGCCCGGCGAAGCTCACGAAGGCGGTCAGGATCCAGCGGCGCATCGGCGTCCTCCAGTCGGTTGAGGGCGCCGATCCGCGCCCGGGTCTCGGTTTCCAGCCGTGCAGAGGCGCGGGCGGCGGCCTCGGCCCGGGCCAGCTGGCCCCGCGCCCCCTCCGCCTCCAGGGCCGAGCGGGCCGCCTCGGCGCGCAGGGCGGCGGCCTCGGCCTGCAGGGGCGCAGCCCCGGCCCTTCGCCCCGCCTCCCACAGCCGCGCCGCCGCGACGGCCAGCACGAGGGCCGCCGCCAGGCCCAGGGCTAGCCTCAGCCCGTTCGTCCACGCGAAGGCCGGCCCCATCACGACCCGCCCTCCCCGGCCTTGCCCCCACCCCTTGCGGCTCCCGCGATCCGGGCCCAGTCGGTCACCGTCGCCCCGGCCAGGTAGAGGGTCGCCAGCACCACATTGGCCGCCACGAGGGCCAGGCCCAGGGCGGCCAGGCCCTGCGGGTCCTTCACCTTCGCGATCACCGCCGCCAGCAGGCCGGCGTTCACCAGGCTGGCCAGGTAGGTGAAGATCCGCCGCCACAGCCAGGTCACCTCCACCGGCGGCCGCGCGCCCTCGCTCATTGTCCGCCCTCCCGTGCGACCAGCCCCGCGCCGAAGGCCGCCAGGGCCGCCGCCAGCCAGGGCGCGTGCCGCCCCAGCCAGGTCCAGAAGGCCGCCGCCCCGACCACCCGGTCGCGCTGGGCCTCCAGGGCGTCGATCCGGGCCAGGGCCGATTTCAGCTCCCGCCGCACGGCCTCCACCAGCACGCCGGCCTCCTGCGCCTCCAGCCGGGCCAGCCGCTCGCGCACGTCGTCCACCTTGGCGCCCAGCCCCTCCAGCCGCCGGGTCTGGGCCGCCAGGTTGTCGCTGATCTGCCTCAGGGCGAAGAGCTGGGCCTCGCCCAGGCTTCCCGTCTCCGCCATCTCAGCGCCCCCCCGGCGGGAACAGGCGCGACAGGGGCGAGCCGGTCAGGCTGTTCACCAGGGAGGCGATCTCCCCCAGGGTCGCCCCGCTGGTGGTCTCCGTCCCGTTCCTCTGGCCCTGGCTGTCGGTCACGCTGCCCTGGAACAGGCCCAGGGGCAGGCCTGAGAACATCTCGATCCGCCGGGCCAGGGCCTGCTCGGGCGCCGACAGCTTCGCCTGCTCGGCCGCCCGCAGCTGGGCGCCGATCCGGGCCTGGGCCTCGGCGTCGGCCCGCCGGCTGGCCGCCTCGTCCAGTCCCAGCCGGGAGCGGGCCAGCTCGCCCTCCTGCCCCAGCTGGGCCCGGGCCAGGGCGTCCTGCATCCGCGCCGTCTCGCCCGCCTGCGAAAGGCGGGCCGTCTCCAGATCCCGGGCCTGGGCCAGCCGCGCCGTCTCCAGCCCGCCCTCCTGCGACAGGCGCGCCCGCTCGATATCCCGGGCCTGGGCCAGCTGGGCCTGCTCGATCTCCCGCGCCTGGGCCAGCTGGGCCGCCGCGGTCGAGGCCTGCTGGCGCCGGTCCGCATCCCCCGCCGACAGGCTCGCCCCTTGCGCGAACATCTGGTCCAGCAGCCCCGCCAGACGGCTGTTGCGCCCCCGCGCCAACTCCCCTTCGGTGAGGGAGCGCGTCAGGGCCGCCCCCGAGCCGCCAAAGGCGCCCTGGCCGGCCAGCTCCAGGTCCTGGGCCGCCCGCCGGCGCCCCGCCTCGGCGTCATAGTCGCCCATGGCCGCCGCCAGCACCTGGTCGCGGAAGGGCGTCATATAGGCCGACAGGTTGTCCAGCACGCTGGCCGCCTGAGGCGCCTCGCCCCGGCCGATCACGACCGGGCCCGACAGGGCGGCGCCGGACAGGTCCGGTCCCGGGCCGGCGGCCAGGGCCGGACCGGTCGCCGGGCCAGTCACAGGACCTGCCCGTCCCCAGTTCGCCCAGTCCGTCGATCCGGCCTTCCAGCCCCCGCCGAGGCCCAGGCCCGCAGCCCCCTCCGAGGCCCGCCGCTCCAGGTCCGAAATCGGCGCCACCGAGGCCGCCGGATCCCGCCGCCCCAGGTCCGTCAGGGCGTCGTTCAGCCCCTTCGCCTGGGCGTCCAACCAGTCCGGCCGGGTCGGCGTCGTCACCGTCCGGCTCGTCTCGGTGGAACTCGTCTTGGTCTTCTTCTTTCCCATCACAGTCTCCGTTCGATCTCGTGTCCCGCCCGCCGGTAGCCAAAGGGCGCCAGCACCCGGGCCCAGCCCTTCCGTCCGTCCAGGGTGATCCGCGCGCAGCCCGCCCCCCGGGCCCAGGCCTCCAGGCCCGGCCTCAGGGCCAGCACCTCCGATAGCCGTCCCGCCGCCAGCCAGACGTGCAGGCAGGGCCCGTCAGGCTCGGCCGCCAGCTCGGTGGCCAGCACCGCCCCCTCGCCCATCCAGATCCGCACCCGCCCGGCCCTCAGCGCCTCGGCCAGGTCCGCCGGCCCCGCGTCCGCCGCCAGGGCCTCCAGCGCCAGGGCCAGGGCCTCCCGGTCCCCCTCCCTCACCGGCGCCTCACTCACCGGCCCCCCGCCGGCGCCAGGTCAAAGACCAGCCGCCCGATCCGTCCCGCCGTGGGCGAGGCGTCGCCGCTCAGCCGCACCCGGAACAGCCGGCCCGACAGCCTCAGGTCCGCCCGAGCCTGTCCCGGCGCCAGGGCGGCCGCCGGGGCGCGCCGCACCTCCCCCTGCGGCGTGCGCCGGGCCGAGATTTCCAGCACCACCGGCCCCTGCTGCCCGGCCAGGTCCGGCCAGACCCCGCGCACCAGGGCCGTGCGGTCCTCGTCCAGCACCTGGTCGGCACTCTCCAGGAACCAGGCGAAGGGCGCCCCGTCCGCGCTGGATCCCCGCTCGCACCAGAACATCGAGCCGTCCGGCCCCGTCGCCACGGGGTGCTCGGCAGGCCCGGCGTCGATCATGGCGGTGCGCGGGGTCGCCCCCCGGCTCCAGGCCCCGTCCGCCAGGGACAGCACCAGGCACCGGCTGTTCTCGGCCCCGTCGCGCCGGTCGGGATAGTCGAACCGCACCTCGGAAAAGGCCGACAGGGTCGAGGCGAACACCTTGTCCCCCTGCCCCGCCGCCAGGTTCTCGGCCAGGTCCGCGCGCAGGGGACAACTTAGCGACTCCGGCGCCCCGCCCAGGGCGTAGCGCCAGACCTGCAGGTCCGGTCCCAGCCAGAAGGCCGTCTGCCCGCTCACCGTCGCCGCATTGGGGCCGATCAGGCCGCAGGCCTGCCCCACACGGTCGAACCGCCAGGGCTGGCCCGGACTGCCGGTGAACACCCCCAGGAATAGGGCGTGGGTCGTCCAGACCAGCAGGTGCGGCCCCAGGGTCCGACCGCCCACGATCCGCCCGCCCCCCGGCAGCACGTATTCCCGCGCCGTGGTGTCCGGCGCCGTGGTCCACTGGTCCAGCCGCCGCACCCCGCCGTGCCGGATGCACAGGGGGTTGAAGACGCCCGAGGTCTCCTCATTGCAGCCCAGGGCGAAGACCTGGTCCGTAGCCGAGACCAGCATGGCGCTCATCCGCTCCGGCGCTCCCGCCAGGGCCCGGGCCCGTCTGCCGCTCGCCGGCGACCATTGATAGAGCGTCCCGTCCCGGGGCGCGGCCAGCAGGGTCTCGCCCCAGGCCGCCAGCGACCAGGTGCGCGGCGCCAGCTCCCCGTCCGAGGGCTCCGACCAGGCCCCGGCGCCCCAGGCGCCGGTGCCATAGCCCCGCCCGCCCGAACCGTCCGCCGCCCCGGGCGCCAGGCCCTGCGGCGTGGCATCCGCCAGCTCCCCGCCGCGCCAGACCTCCAGCCGCGACGGCCCGCCAAAGGCCAGCATCAGCCCCCCCGACAGGTCGCTCCAGCCCAGAAGGCCCCGGCACGGCCCGTCCAGCCGCCCGGCATGCAGCCGCTCCCAGCCCCCGATCACCTGGGGACGCCCCCGCCAGCACCGGATGTTGGACCCGTCGGCCCACCGCCCCGCCGCCGCAAACGAAGTGTCATCCGCCGCCAGCCCGGGCGGCGGGTCGAGTGTGAAACGCATGGTGAAAACTCCCGCGGATTTGCGCCGTGAGTTGGGTCAAGCTATTCGGAACATCCGGGGCCCCGGGGTTCAGGGCTCATTCAACCTGAGGTGCGGACATGACAGAGCAGGCGCAGGCGTCCGGACCACAGTATGAGTTCACCCGGGACTGGTTCAGCCAGAATGTCCCGGTCTGGCGTCAGATCATAAGCAAGGACAAGCCGACTAAGGTTCTTGAGATCGGATCATTTGAGGGTCGATCCACTTGTTGGATCATCGAGATGTGCACTGAGCACTCCCAATCAGATATCGAGGTCTATTGTGTAGACACTTGGGAGGGTGGAATCGAACACCAAAAAGGTGGTCAGATTGAAACTCAGATGTCTGAAGTTGAGCGTCGTTTCGATCACAACATTTCTGTTGCAAGGTCGAAAAGTTCGAAAGAGGCAGCAGTCTTTAAGGTCAAAAAATACTCAAACCATGGCCTTCCTGAAATTATGGCATCTGGAAAGCATGGATACTTTGACCTAATTTATATCGACGGGTCACACCAGGCACCTGATGTCCTCACAGATGCTGTCATGTCGTTCCAACTTCTCAAGGTCGGTGGCGTGATGATTTTCGACGACTATCTATGGACCATGGATAAGCCGGGCTTCCAAGATGTCCTCAAGATGCCGAAACCGGCGATCGACGCGTTTTTGAACATTTTTCAAAGGAAAATGTCTATATTTTTCGGCGCTCCGATCGGGCAACTTTATGCTCGGAAGATCGGTAACTAGGGGATTACTAACCACCCATCGGAACGGAATACGAGGGTCCTATGGCTTGGCGATTCGATGACGTCGGCTCCCGTCCATAGAACTCCAGGAAATCCCACCCTGATGACCACAAGGCCGCTACCGCCGTTGCCGCCCGAAGCACCGTAACCTCCGCCCCCGCCGCCACCGCCTCGGCTAGCTATTGCATCGCGACCGTGTCCGTTGAGCGTGCCGTCACCCGCTCCGTCGCCGCCTCGGCCTGCACCGGTGCCCCCGGTGGAGGGATTGTTTCCGCCGCCTCCGCCAGAGCCATAAGTGATGGTTTCGCCAGTTATTGCAGACTGTAGGCCGGCTCCTCCGTTCCCGCTAACGGTCCCTTGTCCGTCTTGACCAGTTTGGGTCGCGCCGCCTCCACCGCCGGAACTCCCCCCAGTTCCAGCAAGTCGGGCATCTCCGCCCTTGTTTCCGAGAGTTGCGACCCCACCCGCCTGCACCTCGTTGCGACTCCACGCGTTGGCGTAACCACCACCGCCCGAAGACACATCTCCGCTGGGCGGGGCTTGGGAGCCACCGCCGCCGCCGCCGCCGAGTGCCAGGACGATGTCTCCTATGAGAGAGGGGCCGCCAGCCTCTCCTCGTCCGTGCTGCGCCGCCGCACCCCCTCGACCGCCACTGCCGACGGCAATGCGATACCTACCCGCCGCAAGATCCCGATCTTGCATAGCGATCACTCCGCCGCCACCACCGCCTCC
>JADBZH010000089.1 GCA_020402585.1 Phenylobacterium sp.
CCCGTCGTGACAACCCTTGGCGAGACCCGCCATCCCTACATGACCGGAGCCTGGACGCCGCTCCATGAGGAGGTCGACCTGCCGGACCCGGAGGTCCTGGAGGGACGAATCCCGGAGGACATCGAGGGCGTCTACCTCCGGAACACCGAGAACCCCGTCCATGAGCCCCTGGGGCGCTACCATCCGTTCGACGGCGACGGCATGATTCACCGGATGGTCTTCCGGGGCGGCCGCGCCAGCTACGCCAACCGCTTCGTCCGCACCCGCGGGTTCCGGGCTGAGCAGGAAGCCGGAGGGTCGCTCTGGGGCGGTCTTGCCGATCCCGTCCAGCTGGCGAAGCGGCCGGGCTTTGGCGCCCATGGCGCCCTGAAGGATTCCTCATCCACGGACATCGTCGTCCACGCTGGAACGGCCCTGTCGACCTTCTATCAGTGCGGAGAAGGTTACCGGCTGGACCCAGTGACCCTGGACACCCTGGGGGTGGAGGGCTGGACCCCCATCGACGGCATCTCGGCCCATCCCAAGGTGGACGAGCACACCGGCGAGCTGATGTTCTTCAACTATTCGAAGCACGCCCCCTACCTGCACTATGGCCTGGTGGGGCCGGACAACCGGCTCAAGGTGCTCCAGGCCATCGACATTCCCGGGCCGCGCCTGCCGCACGACATGGCCTTCACCGAACGCTTCGTGATCCTGAACGACCTGCCGTTCTTCTGGGACGCTGACCTCCTGGCCCGCGACATCCACGCCGTCCGGCTGCACGATGGCCTGCCCAGCCGCTTCGCCATCCTGCCCCGTGAGGGGGGTGAACCGCGCTGGTTCGAGTCCGCGCCGACCTACGTCCTGCATTGGCTGAACGCCTACGAGGACGGCGATGAGGTGGTCCTGGACGGCTATTTCCAGGACGAACCCATGCCCCCGCCCCGGGCCGACGCCCCTCCCGGCTTCGGGCACATGATGGCCTATCTGGACGAGATGAGCTTCCGGCCGCACCTGCACCGGTGGAGGTTCAACCTGCGCGACGGGTCGACCCGCGAGGAGCAGCTGGACCCGCGGATCATGGAGTTCGGCATGATCAACGGCCGTTACGCTGGCCGTCGGCATCGCTACGCCTACTCGACCCTGCCCGAGCCGGGCTGGTTCCTGTTCAACGGCTTCGTGAAGTCAGACCTCGAGACGGGGCGGTCGTGGGAGTACCGGCTGCCCGCCGGGGTCTTCGCCAGCGAGGCGCCCTTCGCTCCCCGGCGCAACGCCACCGCGGAGGACGACGGCTACCTGGTCAGCTTCCTGATCGACGAGAACCGGCAGGCCTCGGAGTGCGTCCTCATCGACGCCCAGCGCATCGAGGAAGGCCCCGTCTGCCGGATCGCCCTGCCGCACAAGATCTCCAGCGGGACCCACGCCTTCTGGGCGGGGCCGGAGATGATCCCGGACTTCAGCTCCCGCGCTTCGGCGGCATGGGAATGAAGCCCGAGGTGCGCGCCACATAGGCCTCATAGTCCGGCTTCTTACGGCGCATGGGGCCCTCGGTGGTGGGCACGCCGCTCCAGCGGGTGAGCAGGAAGGTCAGGAGAATCGGGCCGACGATGGACAGGGCGCCCATCAGACCCGTATCGGCGGCCACCAGGTACATGCCCCACCAGGCGCAGGCGTCGCCGAAATAGTTGGGATGACGGGTGTAGCGCCACAGGCCGGTGTCCAGCACCTTGCCGGCGTTCTCCGGGTTGGCCTTGAAGCGCTCCAGCTGGGCGTCGCCGATTGTCTCGAACAGGATGCCGACCACCGCCACCAGGATCCCGGCCCAGGCCAGCGGTCCAAGGGCCGCGGGGGCGGACAGCTGGCCGAGCTGGATGGGCAGGCAGACGATGAACTGCAGGACGGCCTGGAGGGAGAAGACATAGATCAGGCTGGCCTTGGCGAAGCTCCAGCCCTTCGTCTCCTTGGCGTCCGCCATCATGCGGGAGTAGCGGCGGTCCGCGCCTTCCCGGCGCCAGCGGCGGATCAGGTGGTAACCCAGCCTCAGGCCCCAGGCGGCGCAGAGCAGTGTCAGGACCAGGGCGTGGTCGCCGCCCTGCGACTGGAGGTAGGTGGTCACGGCGATCAGCACCATGCCGGCGCCCCACCAGCTGTCGATGAAGCTGGGATCCTGCTTGGCGACCGCATAGCGCCAGAGCCCCAGGAAGACAGCGGCCGAGATCGCCGCGTTCACCGCCAGAACCGTCACGATCTCCATCACCGTCTCCGTTGTCTACGTTAGGCGCGCAGGAGACGGGCGGCCTCGTCGTCTGTCAATCCGCTGCTGTCGACCTCATCATTCGCGCCACTTGGAGCGGTGATGAATTAGAGCCTCCTCAATTGCTCCCCCAAGGGGGAGCTGTCAGCGAAGCTGACTGAGGGGGTCAACGGCGGTTCGGCTGACCCCCTCCGGCCCGGGGCTTTGCCCCGGCCCACCTCCCCCTGGGGGGAGGAATTGGAGAGCGCCTTCCGGGGAGAGCCGCCGTGGGGGCTGGAAGGGGTTGGGCGTCCTTGGCCGGCGTGCTACCGCCCGGAGATCGGCGTCGGGGGAGTGGAGCCATGTCCGGGAACCTATTCAGCCTGCTGGCCTCGGGATTTCCGGCCGACCGGACACGGCCGGTTTTCCGCCAGCCCGGCGCCGACGACATTTCCTATGGGGACCTCGAGACCCTGGCCGCCCGGACCGCCGCCGCCCTGCGCGCCGCGCAGGTCCAGCCCGGCGACCGGGTCGCCCTGCAGGTGGAGAAGTCCATCGAGGCCGTCGTCATCTACCTGGCGACCCTGCGGATCGGCGCGGTCTTCCTGCCGCTGAACGCGGCCTACACCCCGTCCGAGGTCCAGTACTTCCTCGACGACGCCAAGCCGGCCATCTTCATCCAGGATGCCCAAGGCTTCGTGGCCGGGGCCCGGGATCTGGCGCCGGATCCCCGGATCGAGCCCCGCACTCCGGGCGATCTGGCCGCCATCATCTATACCAGCGGCACGACGGGCCGGTCCAAGGGGGCCATGCTGACCCACGGGGCCCTGGCGGCCAACGCCCTGGCCCTGCATGAGGCCTGGGGCTTCACGCCC
>JADBZH010000009.1 GCA_020402585.1 Phenylobacterium sp.
ACCAGGGGCAGGCCGTCGCTGAAGCCCTGGTCAAACAGGAACTCGTCGATGTCGTCGGAGGCGGCGATCTCGATCCGTCGGGCGCGGATGGGGCTGCCCTCGGCCTCGGCGACCAGGCGGTCGTGGATGTCGGGGTCCAGGTGCTTGGAGCCGCAGCCCGGGCGCCAGTCCGGCAGCTCGGCCCAGGCGATCTCAGGCCCGGAGCCGCCGAGGGCCGAAGTGATGCTTTGGGCGAGGGCCTCCCACTCGGCCTTGACGAAGCCCTCCATCCCCGGCGCCGCCGACCCGTCGGCGCCCGCCCAGAAGACCGCCGGCACGCTCTCGAAGTCCCAGGCCAGGGAGGTGCGCAGGGCGCCGTCGTCCAGGATGGGCAGGGTGAGGCCATGCCGGTCGCGGAGGATCTCGGCGCCGTCCCGGGCCTGGGCGACCATCCAGACGTCAGCCCTGTCGCCCCAGGCCTTGTGGAAGGCCTCCAGCAGGGGGGCGACCAGGTTGCAGGTGGCGCAGTCCTCCTTGGCGAAGACGACCAGGCTGGGACGGCCGGTGGGATAGCTGCGCGGGGTCCCCTCCAGGTCCTGGAGGGTGAAGGCGGGCGGGGTGGCGCTCATGTTTCCGTCCTCTTCCTTGTCGTTGGCCCGGTGGGCGGGTCGGCGGGGCCGTGCTGGCGGAGGTGGATGGGAATCGAACCCACCACACGCCTCAGAGACGTGTCACCGGTTTTGAAGACCGGGGAAGCCACCAGACTCCAGTCACCTCCAGCGTGGGAGACACTAGAGCGGGACCGGCGCGGGACCGAAGCGGTTTCTTGGCGCCGTGACCTGGCGGACATCGCCCCGGCGGACCGTATCGCCCCGGGAGTCGAGGAACTCCAGGGCCGGGACGATGAACTTTCGGGAGGTGGACAGGGCCGCCCGGGCCTCGCCCGTGGTGAACTCCGCCGGCGGGGGGAAGGCCTCCTGCAGGGCCGCGACCGCCGCATCCAGGGCGTCGAGGTGGAAGACCAGGGTCTGGCGCAGGGCGTGGTTGCGCAGGGCGACCAGCCGACCGGACGCGAGCAGGAGCTCCATCAGGTCCGCCTCGAAGGCCGAAGGGTCCGGCGGGCTCAGGCCTCCATCCCGGAAGTCGGACTCGATCCCGGCCAGCCGGGACAACTGGTCGGCGGAGAGGGTGGCGAAGGGGTCATGTCCGGCGAGCGCAACCCGGCCGCGCTCCAGGCGGATCTCCCCGGCGGCGGCCAGGCGTCCCTCGGCCCGGGCGATCAGCGCGGGGGCAAGCGTGCGCGAAAGTCCGTTCCGGAAGGCGGCCAGGGGGACGAAGGCCCTCAAGGGCTGGCGGCCGTGCGCTTCGGCCAGCCGGTCCAGATAGGCCTGCCTCGCCGCCGAGAGGGCGGACTCGGGGGCGAAGACGCCGTCGTCCAGGCGAATGAGGGAAAGGGAGAGCGCGGCCTCGACCTCCTCTGGCGGCCGCCGGGCGAGGCGGGCCGCCTCGGCGAGGGACACCGCGCCGCCGTCCCGTCCCGCCAGACCTGCGGCGATCCCGTCGAGGTCGCCGGCGAGGGCCGCCGCCAGGAGCCCGCGGCGGGTCTCCAGGGTCCGGGCCCTCAGCTCCGGGGCCACCGGGTCCAGCACCCGGCCTCCGCCGAGGGTGGCGGCGGGCGAGGGACGGCGCAGGAGGAGGCGCTGGCCGGCGTGGACCGGCGCGGGCGCCGCCAGACGGAGCTGGGCCAGTCCCTCCGACCCGGGCGCCAGGGCGGCGTCTCCGATCAGGCGGACGCGGGCGATGTCCTGCCGGGCGCCCCAGAGGACCCGGACCTCGTCCCCCGAGCGGAGGGGGCGCGGGGCGTCCGGGGAGAGGGTCAGGGCGATGTCGATGCGGGCGGAGGCCGGGAAGGTCCCCGGCGTGCAGAGGACCTCCCCCGCGCGGACCTCGTCCGGCGACACGCCGCGCAGGGCCGCCGCCACCCGGCCGCCGGCCGGGGCCGAGGCTGCCGGCCGGCCGTGGACCTGGAGCTGACGCACATGCACCCGGCGGCCGGAGGGCTCCAGCACCCCCTCGTCACCCACATGAAGGGCCGCACCCTGCAGGGAGCCGGTGACGACGGTCCCGGCGCCCGCCAGGCTGAACACCCGGTCGAGGGGCAGGAAGACCCCCGGCAGGGGCTCGGGCGGCGGGGCCTGGGCGGCCAGGGCCCGGATCCCGCCGTGGAGGGCCTCCAGCCCCTCGGCGGTGACGGCCGAGCAGAAGACCATGGGCGCCGAGGCCAGGAAGCTGTCCTCCAGCTCGCGGCGCAGGCGGGTCTCGAGGCCCGGGCGGGCGTCCGGCGGGGCGAGGTCGGCCTTGGTCACCGCCACCAGGCCGACCCTGAGGCCCAGGAGGCCGGCGATCTGCAGGTGCTCGCGGGTCTGGCGGGCGAAGCCCTCGACGGCGGAGACGACCAGCAGGGCCGCCCGGGCGCCGGCGGTCCCCATGACCATGGCGCGGAGGAAGTCCTCGTGGCCCGGGGCGTCCAGGAAGTCGACGTCGCCGGCGGGATCCTCGCGGAAGGCGAAGCCCAGGGCGATGGACAGCCCCCTCGCCTTCTCCTCCGGCAGGCGGTCGGTCTCCATGCCGGTCAAGGCCCGGACCAGGGCCGTCTTGCCGTGGTTGACGTGGCCGATCACCGCCAGGCCAAGGGGCGGAGGCGGGGCGCCGGTCACCGGAACTGTCCCTGGGAAGGGCGATGCATCCAGAATCCCTACGTCGAACCGGCGGCGAGGTCATCCGCCTCGCTTGCCGGGGCTTGGAAGGCGTCCCTATAGTCCGGCCCCGAGAGGAACCGCCCCCGTGACCCTGAAGCCCCCCAAGGCCGCCCGAACCGATCCCCGGCGTCAACTGCCGGCGGTGGGCGTCGTCTGCGAGGCTCCCGACGCGGCGGCGTTGAAGGCCCGGTTCGGCGGCGCGGCCCTGACCGCTGCGGTGAGGTCGGTCCTGGCTGAGGCCCGGATGGAACTGGCCGCTGACCCCCTCGCCCTTCCCACCGTCGCCGACCTCCTGCATGCGGCCGAAGCTCGCCTGTCCGAAGGCGTCCGCGAGACCCTCTTCCCGGTGATCAACGCCACGGGCGTGGTGATCCACACCAACCTCGGGCGGGCGCCCCTGGCGCCGGAGGCGGTGGCGGCGATCCAGGCTGTCGCCGGCTACGCCAACCTGGAGATGGACCTGGACACGGGCCGGCGGTCGTCGCGGCAGGCGCACCTCGCCCCCCTGATCGCCGAGCGGACGGGGGCCGAGGCGGGCCTTGCGGTCAACAACTGCGCCGGCGCCGTCCTGCTGGCCCTGGCCGCCCTGGCGGAGGGGGCGCCGGTCATCGTCTCGCGCGGCGAGTTGGTCGAGATCGGCGGCGGCTTCCGCATCCCGGACGTGGTGGCCCAGAGCGGCTCGCGCCTGGTCGAGGTCGGAACCACCAACCGGACCCACCTGCGGGACTATGAGAGGGCCCTCGCCGAGCATCCCGACGCCCGGGTCATCCTGCGGACCCATCCCAGCAATTTCCGGATCTCGGGCTTCACCAGCGCCCCGTCCCTGGAGAGCCTGGCCCACTTCGCCCACGCCCACGGCCTCCTGCTGGTCGAGGACCTGGGCGGCGGGGCCCTGGTGGACCTTTCGCCCTTCGGCATGGCCGACGAGCCGACCGTGCAGGCGAGCCTCAAGGCGGGGGCCGACTTGGTGATCTTCAGCGGCGACAAGCTGCTGGGCGGTCCCCAGGCCGGGCTGGCCGCCGGGCGCAAGGCCCTGGTGGACCGGCTGGAAGGCCACCCGCTGGCCCGGGCGCTCAGGCTGGACAAGCTGTCGGCGGCGGCCCTGGCGGCCACCCTGCGCCTCTATCGCCCGCCCTCGGATCCCTTCGCCCGGGTCCCC
>JADBZH010000090.1 GCA_020402585.1 Phenylobacterium sp.
CAGGCAAGGCCGACGATAGCGGCAGGGCCAGGCCGATGGCCTCCGACACGCAGGCCATGGTGTTGGCGGTGAACTGCCCGCCACAGGCGCCGTCAGACGGACAGGCGTGCTGCTCGAGGGAGCACAGGTCATCCAGGCTCATCTTGCCGGCTGAATGCTGGCCAACGGCCTCGAAGACGTCCAGGACGGTCACGTCCCGGCCCTGCCAGGAACCCGGAAGGATGGAGCCGCCATAGAGAAAGACCGACGGCACGTTCAGGCGCAGCATGGCCATCATCATGCCCGGAAGGGACTTGTCGCAGCCGGCAATGCCCACGAGGGCGTCGTAGCCGGGGCCGCGCATGGTCAGCTCGACGGAGTCGGCGATCAGGTCGCGGCTGACGAGGGAGGAGCGCATGCCCTCATGGCCCATGGCGATCCCGTCGGTGACGGTGATGGTGCAGAACTCCCGCGGGGTGGCGCCGGCCTTCTTGACCCCTTCGGAAACCGCATGGGCCTGGCGCATCAGGGCGGTGTTGCAGGGCGCCGCTTCGTTCCAGCAGGAGGCCACGCCGACAAAGGGCTGGGCGATCTCCCGCGTGCCCAGGCCCATCGCGTAGTAATAGGACCGGTGCGGCGCCCGGGCCGGACCCTCCGTCACATGACGGCTCGGAAGGCGGGACTTGTCCCAGGTTCCATCAGGCTTGCGGGTCACGGGGGGCTCCTCTGCAGTGTGCATTCCTCCCTAGCGGGAGCCAAAGAGGGTTGGAAGCCCCGGCGGCGACACGGCGGTCAAAGCAGGCTAGATCCTTTGGCAAAACAGGGGGAAGACATGGCCCAGGACCCTCAGACGGAACGCTCCCGTCTGCGCTCGATCCTTGCAGGATCCGCCGGCAACATGGTCGAGACCTTCGACTGGTTCGTCTACGCGGCCTTCGCCCTCTATTTCGCCCCGGTCTTCTTTCCCAAGGGAGACCAGACCGCCCAGCTCCTCGGATCGGCCGCCGTCTACGCCGTAGGGTTCCTCGCCCGGCCGTTCGGCGCCTGGATCATGGGCCTCTACGGAGACAGGGCCGGACGGCGGGCGGCGATGATCGTCGCCGTCGGCCTCATGTGCCTGGGCTCGCTGATCATCGGCCTGTGCCCCGGCTATGCCCAGATCGGCCTGGCGGCGCCCGCCATCCTGGTCCTGGCCCGCATCCTGCAGGGGGTCAGCATGGGGGGCGAGTACGGGGCGAGCGCCACCTACCTCTCCGAAATGGCCTCTCGGGACCGGAGGGGCTTCTGGTCGGGGATCTTCTACTCGACCCTGATGTCCGGGCAGCTCCTGGCCCTCCTCCTCCTGCTCGCCCTGACCGCGATCCTGCCGCCCGAGCAGATGAACGCCTGGGGATGGCGGGTGGCGTTCATTGTTGGCGCCCTGATGGCCACGGCCGTGCTGGTCATGCGCAGGGGCATGGAGGAAACCCCGTCGTTCAAGGCCCGTGACGGCTCCCGGACGGCCACCTGGCGGCTTGTCAGCGAGCACCCGCGCGAGACGATGATGGTCTTCGGCCTGACCGCAGGGGGCACCCTCGCCTACTACACCTTCGGCACGTACATGCAGAAGTTCCTGGTCAACACCTCGGGGTTCTCGAGGGACCAGTCGAACCTGATCACGACGGCGGCCCTGGCCTGCTTCGTGCTGATGCAGCCCCTGTCCGGAGCCCTTTCAGACCGCTTCGGGCGACGGGCCCTGCTCCTGGCCTTCGGCATCGGCGGGGTCGCCATGACCTGGCCGGTCCTGTCCACCCTGGCCGAGACGCGCGAGCCCCTGACCGCCTTCCTGCTGGTGCTAGGAAGCCTGGCCGTGGTCAGCGGCTACACCTCCGTCAGCGCCATCGTGAAGGCGGAGATGTTCCCGACCGAGATCCGGGCCCTGGGCGTCGCCCTGCCCTACGCCATCGCCAACGCCCTGTTCGGAGGCACAGCAGAGTTCATCGCCCTCAGCTTCAAGCAGGCGGGCTTCGAGCCCGGGTTCTACATCTATGTCACGGTGGTCATCGGGATGTCCCTGGTGACCTACCTGATCATGCCCGACACCCGCAGGACCAGCCGGATCCTGGAGGACTGAGCCCCTTCAGACGTCTTCGGGGACGTCGAAGCTACGAGGCTCAAGTCCGGCCATCCGGCGGCCCCAGGCGATCTCGTAGGCCCTTTCGACCTGCCGGCGGGTCCGGTCCGTGTCGAAGAGGGGCGCGCCCGGGAGGTTCGCGGCCAGCCGCGCCTTGACGGCCGCCAACCGCCCAGGGTCGCGGGCGAGCGCGAGGGCCAGGGCCTTGTAGTCTTCCAGTGAGGTCGTCACCAGGTCCGGCAGACCCGTCGCCCGAAGAAGGGAGGCGGCGACCCGGGCGGCGAAGCTGCGTCCCGCGCAGGTCACCAGGGGCAGGCCCGCCCAGAGGGCGTCGCTGGCGGTGGTATGGGCGTTGTACGGCAGGGTGTCGAGGAAGAGGTCCGCCAGCCGGTGACGGGCCAGGTGCTCCGGCAGGGGCGCCTTGGGGGCGAAGATCAGCCTTTCGGCGTCGACCCCCCTGGCGACGGCCTCGCGACGGAGGTTCGCCTCGATCACGGCATCGCCGCCCAGAAGCCAGAGAACGGACCCGGGAACCTCCTTCAGGAGCTGCATCCAGACGTCGAAGACTGGCGGCGTGATCTTGTAGCTGGCGTTGAAGCTGCAGAAGACGAAGCCCGTATCCGGAAGGCCGGCCTCAGCTCGCGTCGGGGTCTTGTCGGCGATCACGCGGCGATCGTCATTGGGTTGGTAAGCGAAGGGTAGCCGGATGATCTTCTCGTCGTAACTCACAGATTCTTCTGCCAGAATGACCGTGTGATCCGCCAGGATGTAGTCTGCGGCCACCGTCCCCATGGCCCCGGGATATCCAAGGTAGTTGATCTGGACGGGCGCACAGCGGCGCGCGAAGACCCCAGGCCGACAATGGGTGGTGAAGCCGTTCAGGTCGACGGCGATGTCGATCTCCGCAGAGCGGAGGGCGGCGGCGATCCCCGCGTCATCCATGGCTGAGACGTCGGTGAAGGTGTCACAGGCGGCCCGGACACGGGCGCGCATCTCATCTTCCACGAAAGGCGGCAGGGCGAAGGCGTGGACCTCGAACCGGCATCGGTCATGGCGCTCAAGAAGGCCCACCAGCAGCTGGGCGACCGCATGAATCCTCAGATCAGAAGACACATAGCCCACGCGGATACGGTCGTGGCGGTAGGTCTCCCCCTTCCAGACGGCGGCGGGAATCTCCGGGAAACGCCCTTTCACGTGGGTGCGGACGCAGGCCATCTGGTCGGCCGGGTCGTCATTGTGGGCCAGGAAGGTGAAGGGGATGGTCACCGGCTCGCCACGCCGGACGCCATCACGGACCTCGTCTTGCAGGGCGGCGAAGTCACGCCAGTCGCAGCTCCGCATCTGCTGGTCGAGCAGGGCGCCCGTCAGGTCGGGAAGCGAGGGCTGCAGGGCCCGGGCCGCGCGGTAGGACTCCACGGCCTCAGCATGCCGCTTCAAGGCCGAGAGCAGGTGTCCGCGGTTCGAGTACGCTAGGGCGTAGTCCGGCTCGGCGGCGATCGCGGCGTCGAGGGCGGCCAGCGCCTCGGTGTTGCGACCAAGGGACCTGAGGGCGTTGGAGCGCAGGTTGTGGGCGTCGCCGGACTCCGGCCTCAGCTCCGCCGCACGGGTGGCGAGGTCGAGGGATCGCCCATCGTCGTTCAGCGACCGGAAGGCGCGGCTGAGGGCCAGAAGGGCGTCGACCCGCCCTGGCTCCCGTTCGGAAAGGGCCGACCAGATGTCGATGGCCTCCCGGATTCGGCCGAGGGATCGCACGGCGACGCCCAGGTTGTAGGCTGCATGGCCATGCCCCGGGCGCGCAGCGAGAACCTCCCGATAGACAGGCACGGCATCGCCCGCCCGGCCGGCCCGATGGAGACCGACCGCGGCGTTGAAGCGGGCCTCGATCTCCGCGTCCGTCACGCCGAGGTCGGGGCCGAAAGGGCGGCTTCGACCGCAGAGACGATCTCCGGCGCCTGGGGATCCGTGCGAGGCCCGAAGGCGGCGATCAGCTGGCCATCACGGCCGACCAGAAGCTTGTGGAAGTTCCACGCCGGGTCGGCGGCCTCGCCCAGGGTCTCCAGGGCCCACTTGTAGAAGGGGTGGGCGGAGGCGCCCTTGACGTCTTCCTTGGCGGTCAGCGGGAAGTCGATGTTGAACCGGGTCTCGCAGAAGGCCTTGATCTCGGCCTCGGTCCCCGGCTCCTGGCCCATGAACTGATTGCAGGGAACGCCCAGCACGGTGAGCCCCTGGTCCCGATACTTCGCATAGAGAGCCTCGAGCCCCTCGTACTGCGGGGTCAGGCCGCAGCGCGAGGCGGTGTTCACCACCAACACGGCGCGGTCGCGGAACCCGGTCAGGGGAAGCGGCTCTCCGTCAATGGAGCGGAACGCGAAATCATAGAGGTTGGTCATGGAGCTATCCTGTCGAGAGGTCAGACGTGGTGTCGGGGGCCGGAGTCTTCCACCGCATGCTCGATGGCGAGGGCCAGGTCCAGGGCCCGGGCGGCCTCCTCGCCGGTAACCACCGGCCGGTCCCGCTCTCCCCGGACGCAGGCCAGGAAGGCGCCGACGCTGGCGCCGAGGGGGTCGCGGGCGCCGGGCGTGTCGGCGAAGTCCGGATTGAGGTCGAACCGGGTGGTGTTGCGGAAGGTCCGGGCCAGGAAGTCGATCTCCAGCTCGCCGGAGGGATAGACCACCTTCATCGACCGGCGCCGCTCGGGGGCCATGCGCGAGGCGTCGAAGATCGCCGTGAAGCCGTCATCGAAGGTCACCTCGGCGCGCACGGCGTCCAGCCCGCCGCTGTAGGCGATGTCGCCCTCCCCCTCCGCCGCCAGCGGCGCGCCCGCCGAGAGGGCCAGGGCCAGGTCGAGGTCGTGGATCATCAGGTCGAGGATGACGGAGATGTCGAGACTGCGCTGGCTGACGGGCCCCTGACGTACGGCCTCCAGCCTGAGGGGCCGCTCCGGCGCGCTGAACAGGCCGATGGCGTCGAAAACCACCCGCTCCTGGTGCCCGCAGGCCACCACCAGGCCGCGCCGCGACGCCTCCGCCAGGATACGGTCGGACTCCTCCAGGCTGACCGCCAGGGGTTTCTCGACATAGACTGGCCGCCCGGCCCTGAGGGCCGCCAGGGCGCCTTCGGCGTGCAGCACCCCGGGGGACGCCACGGTCACCACATCGACAGCGTCCAGGAAGGCGGACAACTCCGAGAAGGCTTCCGCCTGGTGGCGGGTGGCCACATCGCGGGCCCGCTCCAGGTCCGGATCGAAGACGGCGGCCAGCCGCGCGCCCGCAGCCTGGGCGTACTGGCGGGCGTGGTAGCCTCCGAACACCCCGGCGCCGATCACCCCGCCCCTCAGGACCTTGTCCATTCTCTGCTCCGGAATCCTGGCTTGCAGCTAGCATTCCGCGTCACCAGACGCCACCTTGGGCGAAGTTCCAGAACAGCGGCGCCGCCGCCTCGTCCAGAGACTTAGGGGGAAGACATGACCACTTCACGGGAAATCCGACTGCGCAGCCGCCCGCAGGGCCTGCCCGCCGCCGCCAACTTCGAGCTCGCCACCGTCGAGCTTGCCGCCCCCGGGCCGGGCGAGGTCCAGGTCCGCAACACCTGGATGACCGTCGATCCCTACATGCGCGGGCGCATGAACGACGTGAAGAGCTATGTCCCGCCCTTCCAGCTGGGCCGGCCCCTCGAGGGCGGCGCCATCGGCGAGGTGATCGCCTCGGGCGATCCGGCCCTGAAGCCCGGCGACCTCGTCCAGTCCAACTTCGGCTGGCGCGAGGCCTTCAACGCTCCGGCGTCGAGCGTCCAGAAGCTCAACACCCATGGCCTGCCGACCGAGGCCTTCCTGGGCGTCGCCGGAATGCCGGGCCTGACCGCCTATGCCGGCCTGCTCCGGGTCGCCGCGCTCAAGCCAGGCGATGTGGTCTTCGTCTCCGGCGCCGCCGGGGCCGTCGGCTCCCTGGTCTGCCAGATCGCCAAGCTGAAGGGCCACAAGGTCATCGCCTCGGCCGGCGGCGCTGAGAAGGCCAGGTTCCTGAAGGACGAGATCGGGGTCGATGCGGTGATCGACTACAAGGCGACGGGCGACAGCGCCGCCGCCCTGACCGCCGCCCTGGCCGAGGCCGCGCCGGACGGGATCGACGTCTACTTCGACAATGTCGGCAGCGGCCACCTGGAGGCGGCCCTCAACGCCGCCCGCCCCTACGCCCGCTTCGCCATCTGCGGCATGATCTCGATGTACAACGCCGAGGCGCCCGTCCCGGGCCCGTCGAACATGGCCCTGATCATCGGCAAGAACCTGCGGCTCGAAGGCTTCATCGTCTCCAACCACTGGGACATGATGGGCGACTTCCTGAAGGAACTCGGCGGCTGGCACGCCCAGGGCCAGCTGAAGTGGCGCCAGACCGTGCGCGAGGGCATCGCCTCCGCCCCCGACGCCTTCATCGGCCTCTTCACCGGGGCTAACATGGGCAAGATGCTGGTCAAGCTGGCCTAACCGCCGGCGAAAGACTTGAGGGCGGCCTCGGCGACGGGGCCGCCCCATTCCTGGACGAAGTGCCCGGCTTCGGGAATCCGCAGGGGCTCCGGGCAGTTGGGCAGGAAGCGCCTCAGGTCCTCCATGACCGGCGGGCCCAGCACCATGTCGGCCTCGCCGATCGCCATGAAGACCTTGCCCTTGAAGTCCTTCGACCAGAAGTCCTGGGCGGCGAGGCTCTCTTCGATGCCCTCCATGCCGGGGTCGGTCATGACCCGCTCGGGAAAGGCGCGCACCCCGGCCTTGTAGCGGACTTCCGGGAAGGGGGCGTCGTAGGCCGCGCGCTCAGCCTCCGACAGGTGGAGGGTCCCCCGCCCAATGAGGGCGCCGACCGCCAGGTCCGGGTTGGCCTTGGCGTAGGCCCGCCAGGCGAGGAAGCCCTCGGAAGGCGGGGTCCCCGTCGCCAGGGTCGTGTTCATGGCGATCAGGCGGGAGAGCCGGCCCCGGAACCCTTCATCCACCGGCAGGGTCAGGCCGATCAGGCCGCCCCAGTCCTGGACCACCAGGGTGATGTCCTTCAGGTCCAGCCGCTCGACCAGGGCCAGCAGCATCCGACGGTGGAAGTGAAAGCCATAGACGGCATCGTCCACCGGCTTGTCCGAGCGCCCGAAGCCGAACAGGTCCGGCGCCACCACCCGGGCGCCCGAGGCCAGGAAGGCCGGGATCATCCGCCGGTAGAGAAAACTCCAGGTCGGCTCGCCATGCAGGCACAGGAAGGTCGGCGCCCCGGTCTTCGGCCCCTCGTCGATCACCGCACAGCGCAGGCCCTCGTACCCTGGCAGGTCGGCGATGTAGTGCGGCGCCCATGGAAAGTCGGGCAGGTCGGCGAAGCGTTCGTCGGGGGTGCGCAGGGCGTCGATCATGGGGCGGTCCTCGTCAGGCTGGGCCCAGCCTCCCATGGGTTGGCCCCTCGACCAAGTCCGCCCGTTGGCGCGGGGACGCCCAGCCGCTAGAAAGACCCCAGCACAGCCCGGAGCCCGCCCGTGTCCCGCCTCTTCAACGCCTACGTCATCGTCGACTGGAGCGCCGCCGCCAAGCCGACCACTGGGGCGGACTCGGTCTGGATCGGCGTGATGAAGCGGGATGTCCGCTTCCGGCTGACCTTCGAGGCCTTCAACCCGCCGACCCGGGCGGAGGCCGAGAAGAAGCTGACGGTCCTGCTCGACGACTTCCGCAAGCGGTCCGAACGCGCCCTTCTGGGCTTCGACTTCCCCCTCGGCTTCCCGCGCGGCTTTGCCGCCTCGCTCAACCTCCCCGGCGAGGCGCCCTGGCGGGCGGCCTGGGACCAGCTGGACCGGATGGTCAAGGACAAGCCGGACAACACCAACAACCGCTTCGGCGTGGGCTCGGAGATCAACCGGCGCATGACCGGCGGGCCCTTCCCCTTCTGGGGCTGCCCGCCCAAGGACACCCTGACCACCCTCCAGCCCAAGCGCACGCGGGACCATGGCCCCGACGACCTGCCGGAGTTCCGCCATGCCGACGCCGCGGCCAAGGCCGCCTCGATCTGGAAGCTGTATTACAACGGCTCGGTGGGCGGCCAGGCCCTGCTGGGCATCCCCTTCGTGCGCCGCCTGCAGGCGAACCGCGGCGAGGGCTTCCGCATCTGGCCCTTCGAGACCGGATTCCAGCCGCTGACCGAGGCCTCCCTGGCGGGGGTGGAGGTGGTGGCGACCGAGGTCTACCCCTCCCTCTACAAGGCCCAGCCGGGTCCGGGCGAGGTCAAGGACCTGGCCCAGGTGCGCGCGACCGCCGAGCACTTCGCCCGGCTGGACGAGGCCGGAAAGCTGGGCGCCGTCTTCGGCCCCGGCAAGGCCCTCGCCCCTGAGGTCATCACCGACGCCGAACGTGAAGAAGGCTGGATCCTGGGGGTCGAGGGCTAGGCATCGCCAGCCCCTCCCGAGCCCGGCGACGCCGTTGACCCCCTCAGTCAGCTTCGCTGACAGCTCCCCCTTGGCGGAGCAATTGAGAGCCTAGTTCCTCCCCCCAGGGGGAGGTGGACCGCGCAGCGGGCCAGAGGGGGGCAGCGGAGGGGCCGTTGACCCCCTAAGTCAGCTTCGCTGACAGCTCCCCCTTGGGAGAGCAATTGAGAGCCTCATTCCTCCCCCCAGGGGGA
>JADBZH010000091.1 GCA_020402585.1 Phenylobacterium sp.
AACCCCGCCCCGCCGGGCCGCACCCATCTCTCCAAACCCAAGCTGTCCCGTCGACTTCACAGACATCGAAAGCCCTCCATCGCCACAGCAGGGAATCACGATCCGGGGATTTCGCAATAGTCCCCAAGGGGGAGCTGTCAGCGAAGCTGACTGAGGGGGTCTGCGGCGTTTCGGCTGACCTCCGTTCCTTTCTGAAGGCGGGCGCTAGAAGGTCAGGCCGGACCAGGCGGTGCGGCAGTGGTGCTGGTCGCGGAAGGCTTCGGAGGCCATGGGCGTCACGCCGCCGCCGCTGGCCACGTCGAGGGCCTGGACCGATCCCTTGGCGAAGGGGGCCCAGGCGGGGGCGCCGGGGGCGTTCGGATCGCCGGTCCGGGCGAATTGGGTCCAGTAGGTGGCCATGGCGGCCTGCAGCGCCTTCTGTTCCTCGGTCGGCTTGGCCTCCCGCTGGGCGAACAGATAGGACAGCTCGGCGGCGTGGGCGGCGCCCTGGGGCAGGCTCAGTATGTAGCGGCCGCCGAAGGTCCCGACCACGGGCGGCGCCGTCTGGTCCCGGAACTCATACATCCAGACCCGGCCGCCCTGGGCGGCGATGCGTTCGGACACGTTGACGCCGTTGCAGGAGAAGGTGCTGGCGGTGGCCGCGGCGGCGGCGGCGAAGCTGG
Organism: Phenylobacterium sp.; assembly: GCA_020402585.1. Lineage (GTDB taxonomy): Bacteria > Pseudomonadota > Alphaproteobacteria > Caulobacterales > Caulobacteraceae > Phenylobacterium. Next base: position 663 of record JADBZH010000091.1, read on the forward strand.
GCTGCAGGGCGGGATCGTCGCCGAACCGGCTGAGGGGATAGTACTTTTCCGTCAGGTCGGCGGCGGGGACGCCCAACCGGGCCTCCACCGCCTTCGCCGAGGCGAGGTAGGCGGCGGGGGTCAGCAGGAAGGACCGGTCGGCGGGGTCGAAGCTGGGGGGCCGGGCGGCGACGCGCCGGCCCAGCTCGTCGAGGGCGAGGAAGAGGCGGTTCTCATCCTCGTTGGCGCCGTTGAGGACCGGGACGCGATGGTTCCGGCCGGCCGCAAAGAGGGCCTGGACCGTGTCCGGCAGGACGCGTCCGTCGACGGAAGGAACGAGGTTGCCCACCTCGCGTCCGTAGGCGGCGAGCAGCTTCCCGCGGAGCAGCGACTCCGGCAGGGCGCGCAGGCAGGCGGCGGTGAGGGCGGCGGCGTCGCAGCCGGGCGGCAGGGCCTGGCCGTCCAGGGCTGAGGTGAGCGCCGCCTGACTGCGGGCCTCCATTCCAGCCTGGGTCAGTTGTTCGCCGACGCCATAGGCGCCGCTCTGGATGATGGCCTTGTCGAACAGGCCCTTCGACAGGGGCGAGGCGAGGTGGGTGAGAACGCTGAACCCGCCCGCTGACTCGCCGAAAATGGTGACGTTGCGGGCGTCGCCTCCGAAGCGGGAGATGTTGGCCCGCACCCACTGCAGGGCGGCCTGCTGGTCCATCATCCCGTAATCGCCCGCCGAGCCCTTCGCGTCGCGCAGCGCGGGGTGGGCCAGGAAGCCCATGGCGCCGAGCCGGTAATGAATGGCCACGACGACAACCCCCCGGGAGACCAGGCGGCTGGGATCGGCGTAGGTGGAAGCGTCCCCGAGGGCGAAGGCGCCGCCGTGGATCCAGACCATGACCGGGAAGGGCCCCTTGCCCGCCGGCGCATGCACATCAAGGTAGAGGCAGTCCTCGCTGTCATTACCGGCCCGGAAGGCGCTGGCGAGGCCCGTCTGGAGGCAGGGCGAGGCGGTCTTCGCCGCGGCGATCGGCGCCGTCCATTTCGCCGCGGGCTGCGGGGCCCGCCAGCGAAGGTCGCCGACCGGCGGGGCGGCGAAGGGGATGGCGAAATAGCTGAGCATGTCGCCGCGGACCGTGGCCTGGACCGGGCCGCCGCGGGTCTGCACGACCGGGGCGGCCTGGGCGAGGGCCGAGGCGGACATGAGGCCGGCGAGGATGAGGCCTGATGCGGCCGCCCGGATCCGGGCCGTGATCGTCTTTTGCATGCGCGTTCCCCCCGGACCCGACGGCCTTCCGCCAGGGTCCGCGCCCTGTATGGCCCCGGGTTTGGGGCGGCGCAATCCGGGGTCGGTGCAAAAACCCGGCGGTATTTTTTGGTCCCTCGCGGGGCCGGGGCTAGGATGCAGGCCTGATCCGGAGCTGCGCCTGCGGCCCTGGACCCTGAACCCGGACCCGAGAGACCATGACCACGACGACGGCGACCGACGCCGGCGCGACGGCGACCTATTCCCGCGCGCTCGGCCTGGAAATCTGTGACCGCACGGCGGTGGGCGGCGCGCCCCGGACCCTGAGACGCTCGCCCCTGAACGTGCTCCAGCGCGACCTTCGGGCCTGGCTGGACGGCGACCCCGAGTTCGCGGCCCTGTTCGGCCTGGCCTGCGCGGCGGGGGTGACGCCCCTGCGCTACAACCTGACCCGGGCGGCGGACTTCTGCGGTCGGATCGCCGCGGGGGCGCCGATGAGCGAGGCCTGCGGGGCGGAGGGCATGCCCTCGCTGGCGACGGTGCAGTGGTGGACCCAGAGACGGCCCGAGTTCGCCGCCATGCTGGCCGCCGCCCTGGACGCCCAGTCCCGGCGGCTGGCGGACGAAGTGACGGCGATTTCCGACGCCGCCAGCCCGGAGACCCTGCAGATCTCGCGCATGCGCATCGCCGCCCGCCAGTGGCTGGCCGTGCGCCTGGCCCGGCAGACGCCGGAGGTCCCGGGGCGCGCGGTGGCCGACGCGGAGGGCTGGCCGCCCGGCCTGGTGGTGGAGGCGGCGGAGTTCTGATGAAGATCCCCCGGACCTGGACCCCGCGTCCCTACCAGCTGGACCTCTGGCGCTACCTGCAGGGCGGGGGCTTGCGAGCCGATGTCGCCGCCCACCGCCGCTGGGGCAAGGACGAGGTGGCCCTGCACTGGACGGCGAGCCGGATGGTCACCCGCCCCGGCGTCTACTGGCACATGCTGCCGGAGGCCGCCCACGCCCGGAAGGCGATCTGGGAGGCGGTGAACCCGCACACCGGCCGGCGGCGGATCGACGAGGCCTTCCCCCGTCCCCTGCGCGCCTCGACCCGGGGCGGGGACATGCGGATCGAGCTGAAGAACGGCGCGGTCTGGCAGGTGGCGGGCTCGGACAATTACGACCGGCTGGTGGGCGCCTCGCCCCTGGGGGTGGTGTTCTCGGAGTGGGCCCTGGCCAAGCCGGAGGCCTGGACCTACCTGCGCCCGATCCTGGCGGAGAACGGCGGCTGGGCCCTGTTCCTGTGGACGCCGAGGGGCCGCAACCACGCGGTGCGGGCCTTCGAGAGCCGCAGTCGGGACCCGGACTGGTTCACCCTGAAGTCGCCGGCCACCCACACCGACGTCTTCACCGCCGCGCAACTGGCCAAGGAGGAGGCCGACCTGGTGGCCGAGACCGGCTCGGCGGAGGAGGGGCGGGCCCGGTTCGCGACCGAATACCTGGTGGCCTTCGACGCGCCCTCGCCGGGCGCCTATTACGGCGCGGCCCTGGCGGAGGCCGAGGCGGCCGGACGGATCACGGCGGCGCCGCACGATCCCTCCCTGAAGGTGGATACGGCCTGGGACCTGGGCATCGACGACGCCACGGCCATCTGGTTCCTGCAGGAGGCGGGCCGCGAGGTACGGGTGATCGACTATTTCGAGGCCTCGGGGGAGGGGCTGCAGGCCATTGTCCGCCAGGCCCTGGCCGACCGGCCGTTCGTCTATGGCCGCCACTACCTGCCGCACGACGTGAAGGTGCGCGAGCTGGGGGCGAACGGGCGTTCGCGGCTGGAGACCCTGGCGGGGCTGGGGGTGAGCCCGGTGGAGGTCTGCCCGGCGGCCAATCCCGAGGACCGGATCCACGCCGTGCGGCAGATGATCCCCATGGCGGTCTTTGATGCGCAACGCTGCGCCGTCGGCCTGGACCGGCTGAGGGCCTATCGCAAGCGCTGGAGCGCCGCCTTGCGCGGCTATGCCGGCCCCCTGCACGACGGGGCGAGCCACGCCGCCGACGCCCTGGGGCTCTACGCCCTGAACCGGCGGGGCGGGAGCGCGGTGAGGCGCCCTGACCGGCGCCGCGAGCCTCAACTGAACTGGATGGCCTGAGGACATGCATATGGACACGGACGACGAGACGAGCCCGGCGGACGAGACGGTGATGGCGCGGGCGCGGGCGGACTTCGCCCGGGCGCGGGAGGCGATGCGCCAGGACCGGGAGGCCGCCGCCGAGGACCTGCGTTTCGCCCGGCTGGGCGAGCAGTGGCCCGAGGCGATCCGCCGGGCGCGGGAGCTGGAGGGCCGGCCCTGCCTGACCCTGAACCGGCTGCCGGCCTTCATCCGCCAGGTGGTGAACGAGGCGCGCCAGAACCGGCCGGCCATCACCTGCCATCCGGTGGACTCCGCCGCCGATCCCGGCACGGCGGAGGTGCTGAACGGGCTGATCCGCAATATCGAGCAGTCCTCGGACGCGGACGTGGCCTACGACACCGCCCTGGACTTCGCCGTGACCTGCGGCTTCGGCGTGCTGCGCATCGTCGCCCGGCCGGCGGAGGCGGGGGGCGAGGACCTGGACCTGGCGATCGAGCGGGTGGCCGACCCTTTCAGCGTCTGGGGCGACCCGGACTCCCTGGCGGCGGACTCCTCGGACTGGGACGTGGCCTTCGTGACCCGGGAGATGGGCCTGGGCGCCTTCCGGGCCCGCTGGCCGGACGCCGAGCCGGTGGACTGGCCGATGGAGGCGGAGGCGGGGGGAGAGGCGGCCCTGTCCGGCGGCGAGGCCGGGCGGCGGGTGCGGATCCTGGAGGCCTGGCGGCGCGAGCCGGTGGCGCGGACCCTCATCACCCTGAGCGACGGCCAGGAGATGGAGGCGCAGGTGTTCGAGGCGCGCCGGCCCTTCCTGGAGGCGGCGGGGCTGGCGCCCGCAGGCGCGCCCCGTGAGGTGGCGGGCGTGCGCGTGGTGCAGAGGATCCTGTCCGGCGCGGCGGTGCTGGAGACGGTGGACTGGCCGGGGCGGTTCATTCCCCTGGTCCCGGTCTATGGCGAGGAGGTCCGGGTGGATGGCCGGCGGCGCCTGCGCGGCCTGGTGCGCGACGCCCGGGACGCCCAGCGCATGTTCAACTACTGGCGGACCACCTCGACGGAGCTGGTGGCCCTGGCCCCCAAGGCCCCCTTCATCGGGCGCAAGGGCGCCTTCGATACCGACCAGGCCAAGTGGACGACGGCCAACAGCCAGACCCACGCCTTCATCGAGTATGACGGCCCCGAGCCGCCGCAGCGCCAGCCGTTTGCGGGGGTTCCCGCCGGGGCCCTGCAGGAGGCGCTGAACGCCGCCGACGACCTGAAGTCGATCATGGGCCTGCATGACGCGAGCCTGGGGGCGCGGTCGAACGAGACGAGCGGCAAGGCCATCCTGGCCCGGCAGCGGGAGGGGGATGTTTCGACCTTCCACTATATCGACAACCTGTCGCGGGCGATCCGCCACGCCGGGCGGATCCTCATCGACCTGATCCCCAAGGTGTACTCGACCCAGAGGATGGTGCGGATCCTGGGACCGGACGGGGCGCCAGCCCTGGTGCAGGTGAACGGGGAGGGCGGCGGCGGCCGGGTCTTTGACCTCGGCGTCGGGCGCTATGACCTGACGGTGCGGGCCGGGCCCTCCTTCGCCTCCCGCCGGGAGGAGGCGGCCAGCCAGATGATCGAACTGATCCGCGCCTTCCCGCCGGCGGCGCCCCTGATCGGGGACCTGCTGGCGAAGAACCTCGACTGGCCGGGGGCGGACGAGGTGGCGCGGAGGCTGGCGCGGGCGAATGGCGGGGGGTGAGGGGGGAGGCTGAGAGGCCGTTGACCCCCTCCGGCCCGGGGCCCTGCCCCGGTCGACCTCCCCCTGGGGGGAGGAATTACAGAGCCATTGCTCCCCCAAGGGGGAGCTGTCAGCGAAGCTGACTGAGGGGGTCAACGGCGATCCAGCTGACCCCCTCCGGCCCGGGGCTTTGCCCCGGTCCACCTCCCCCTTGGGGGAGGAATTATTCGGGGGCGGCGATCCTTGGGAGGGCGGTGGTTCGGACCATCGAAAGGGCGGCGTCGATGTCTTCCAGTACGAGGCCGGCGCGGAGCCTGAGGGTTTCGATACCCTGAAGTCGGAGCCACGCGTCCCGCTGGGCGTCGCGGATCGGCCGGTGGCCGGCCCCGTGGCTGAAGCCATCCACCTCGACGCACAGGCGCGCCCGCGCGCAGTAAAAGTCGAGGACGTAGGGGCCCAGGGGGTGCTGCTTGCGGAAGTGGAGGCCCTCCTGCCGCCGGGCCTTGAGGCCCTTCCAGAGCAGGGCCTCCGGCAGGGTCAGGGTTCGGCGCAAGAGCTGGGCCAGGGCGCGGGCTTCGGGGGATGTGTCCATCAGGTGTTCCGGGTGCGTGAAAACCCTGCTGAGGAATCCGGGCGAATCTGAGCCGCAAACACGGCGTAATTGCTCCCCCAAGGGGGAGCTCCGACCGAAGGTCGGTGAGGGGGTCTGCTGAGGGGCCGTTGACCCCCTCCGGCCCGCTTCGCGGTCCACCTCCCCCTGGGGGGAGGAATTATCTGTTCTTTTTTTGTTCTCCTCGCGCGGTTGTGGCAGGATGTTTCCATGATGGAGGATTGCGGATGACGGACGAGATCCTGGACGAGGGGCCGGAGGAGGGTTTGGACCTGGCGGAGGAGGTCTTCGAGGAGGCTGAGGCTGAGGCCGAGCCCGAGGTCGAGGCCGAAGAGGCCGAGGACGACCGGTCCGGGTGGGGGGAGATCGAGATTGATGGGGAGGTCTATCTGACGCCGCCGGCGCTGAAGTCGGCCTTCCTGCGGCAGGCGGACTATACCCGCAAGACCCAGGAGCTGGCCGAGCAGAGGCGGCGGATGGAGGCCGAGCGGGAGGCGGCGGGCGCCCATGTGGCGGCGCGGGCGCGGCTGCACCTGCTGGACGAGCAGGCCCGGGCGCTGGAGGGGCTGGACTGGCCGGCCCTGGAGGCGGCGGACCCGGAGCGGGCGCGGGCCCTGGCCGAGCGGCGACGCACCCTGACCGAGACCCGGGAACGGGCGGCCTTTGACCTGGCCCGGCGCGAGCATGAGACCCGGCTGGCCCAGGAGGCGGAGGAGGCCGAGGCGGTGATGGCCACCGGCCGGGCTCTGGCCCGGGAGATCGAGGGCTGGTCGCCGGCCCTGGCGGCGGACCTGGCCGACTATGCCCGCAGCTTCGGCGTCGAAGCCGACGAGCTGCGCCAGATCAACGATCCGCGGCTTTGGCGGATCTTGCACCGGGCTCACCTGGGCGAGACCCTGGCCCGGCGCCTGGCCGAGGCGGACCGGCGGGCCGCGCGCCCGGCGGTGAGGCCCGCCGCCGACCCCGGACGGCCGGGGGGCGGCGCGGCGGGCCTGGACGACCGGATGGAGACGGCGGAGTGGATGCGCCGGCGCAACGCCGCCGGGCTGAACGGACGGCGCCGCCCAAGGCCCTGAACGCCCTGAGTTTTCCGCGTCGCGAGCAGGCCCCTGACCGGGGGACTTCGCGCCGCGCACCCGGCGGGGCCGGGCGGACCTGGAGACCTCCAGCACCGCCGCCTGGCCTGCGCCCGAACGACCTGAACCCTGAACCCTCAAGCCGGGCGCCGCCCGGAAAGGACCCCTGATGCCCAATTCCCTGCTTTCGGCCGCCACGGTCACCCGTGAGGCCCTGCGCGTCGACTAAGGCGCCTTCGCGGGGCGACCCGCGTCGAAGAACGATGTGAATTCGGTGAACTCCTAAACCGCGCCCCAGAGCCCGGACGCCCCCCTCCTGCGGGCTCCTGAGCGGCATGGACACACCGAGCCAAGCCCGACCCCGTAAATCGGGTGCGGGAAGGTGTAACGACTATCCCGCAAGGGAGTAGGGCCAAGCGGCCCGAAGCGCATCGCACCCCCGAGGGTCCGAAAGGGCCGCGTGGGTGATGAGATAGTCTGCTCTGCGGCGGAAACCCGCAGCGGCCCGAAAGGGCGGCCCCGGCCCAGCGACCCGGGGTGAACACAAAGGCCTGCACCAGAAACTGAACTTCGTCGGCACCATTTCGAGGGAGTACGACGACCGCTTCGCCCGCCAGGGCGCCAAGATCGGCGACACGCTGAAGGTTCGCCTGCCCAACCAGTACGCCGTGCGCAACGGGCCGGCCCTGTCGACCCAGGACACCAATGAGTCCAGCGTGGAGCTGAAGGTGGCGACCCAGAGGGGGGTGGACCTGAACTTCACCAGCATCGACCTGACCATGGGGCTGGACGACTTTTCCGACCGGGTCCTGGAGCCGGCCATGAGCGTGCTGGCGGCCTCCATCGAGGCCGACGCCATGACCATGTACCAGGACGTGGCCAACCAGGTGAACAGCGCCGGCTCGGCGGCCACCTTCCAGAAGGTGCTGCAGGGCCGGAAGATCCTGGTGGACAATCTGGCGCCCCTGGGCGGCCGCACGGCCAATCTGAACACCCAGGACAATATGGACCTGGTGGACGCCCTGAAGGGCCTGTTCAACGACTCCGACGCCGTGGCCAAGCAGTACCGCGAGGGATACATGGGCCGCACGGCGGGGTTCGACTTTATGGAGAACACCCTCTGGCCGGCGCACCTGCGGGGCGGCGGCGCCGGCTACACCACCAACACCCTGCCGGCGGTCCTGCCGGCCAGCCCCAACCCGGTGAACGCCATCACGGTGGCGGCGGGGACGGGGAGCCTGGCCAAGGGCGATGTCTTCATCATCGCCGGGGTCATGCGGGTGCACCCGGAGACCAAGGTCAGCACCGGCGTGCAGCAGCAGTTCGTGGTGACCCAGGCCCATCCGGGCGGGGCGGGCGCAGTGCAGATCTCGCCGCCCATCATCACCAGCGGCCCGCTGCAGACGGTGACGATGGCGACCACCAACGCGGCCTCGCCGATCACGGTGGCCGGGACGCCGAATACGCCGCACGGCCTGTCCTTGCTCTATCACAAGAGCGCCTTCGCCTTTGCGACGGCGGACCTGGTGATGCCCCGGGGCGTCGACTTCTCGGCCCGGCAGACCTTTGACGGGATCTCCATGCGGATCGTGCGCCAGTACGACATCAACAGCGACAGGTTCCCCTGCCGGCTGGACGTCCTCTACGGCTACCGGACCCTGCGCCCGCAGATGGCCTGCCGCCTGGCCTGCAACTGAGGCTGAAGGCCCTCCCGCCTCCGGATGACCTCCGGGGGCGGCGAGGCCCGCCGGCCCTTTGCATCCTGGCCTTCGCGTCCTGGTCTTCCGCCACCTGCCCCCTCCCCACCTGACGAAGGAGACCCCCGCATGGGGCTTTCGACCTTTGACGAGCTGAAGGCCGCCGTGGCCGACTGGCTGGACCGCGAGGACCTGTCCGGCCGGACCGGCGACTTCATCGCCCTGGCCGAGGCGCGGCTGAACCGGCTGATGGGCTTTTCGGCCCTGACCGCGCGGGTGGAGCTGGAGGCCGGGGCCGGGCAGGCCGAGCTGGCCGCCCCCGCCGACCTGCGCGACGCCCTGTCCCTGGTCCGGGTCGGGGACGGGGACGGGTATGGGGCGGCCCAGGGCTTTCGCGCCGAGGCCGGGCGGCTGGTGCTGTCGCCGCCGCCGGAGGCGCCGGTGCGGCTGGTCCTGACCTATCGGGCCCGGCCCCGGCTGAGCGAGGCGGCGCCGGCCAACCCGGTGCTGGCCGAGCATCCCGACCTCTACCTGTTCGGCGCCCTGGCCGAGGCGGCGCCCTTCCTGCGGGACGGGGAGATGCTGGCCGTCTTCGCCGCCCGCTTCGATGCGGCCCTGACCGAGGCGCGGATGCGCGAGGCCCGGATCGCCGGCGCCTCGCCGCTGAGGGTCGACCCGAGCCTGAGCGCGATGCTGGAGCCCCGGCGATGATCCCCGCCGATCCGGGGCCCGGCGCCCCGCCGGCCCTGCGCCCCCTGCTGGCGGCCATGCTGGACGCCCTGAGGGCCCTGGAGGCGCCGAGCGCCCCCATGCCGGCGGCCGCCTGCCTGCGCGCCGACCTTCCCCCCGCCGCGGCCTGGCCCTGGCGGATGATCCTGGTCCGGGACCTGGGGGTCCTGGCCCATTCCGACGGGGTCCGATGGATCCGTCACGACACCGGACAGGAGATCTGAATGCCCTCTTCCGCCACGCCGAGCCTGCGCCTGGAAATGCAGGCCGCCGGCGAGAACCTGAACACCTGGGGCGCGCCCAAGCTGAACACGGTGATCGCCCTGATCGACTTCGCCATCGCAGGCTGGACGGTGGTGAACCTGACCGGCCCCGCCGTGCTGACCAGCGCCAACTTCGCCCCCGACCAGGCCCGCGCGGCCATGCTGAAATTCACCGGCCAGGGGGGCTGTACGGTGACCCTGCCCTCGGTGAGCAAGCGCTATGACGTGGTCAACGCCACCGCCGGGACCCTGACCCTGACCACCGGGGCGGGGCAGACGGCGGTGCTGGGCCCCGGCGACGCCGGGCCGGTGACCTGCGACGGGGTGAACGTGCTGGGCGCCCAGATCGCCGGCCGCAGCCTCAAGGCCTATGTGGACGCCCAGGCCTGGGCCGGCCAGGCGGGAACCCTGCCCGGCCAGGAGGGGGCGGCGGGCCTGCCCCTGGTGACCGACGGCCAGACCCCCCGCTGGGCGCCCCTGAGCGCCGAGGCGATTTCCGACTTCGACCGCCGGGCGGCGGGCGCGGCCCTGGGCCTTTGCCTCGCCCTGGCCGCCGCCCTCTGACCCCCCTTCCTGACGGAGACCTTCCATGCCCGTGACGCCCAACTCCATCATCACCCCCCAGGTTCCGCGCTCGGCCTCGGGGGTGGCCAGCCTGGCCAACACCGCCTATGGCGACGCCCCGGCCGGGGCGGCCCAGATCTTCGCCGCCGGCCCCAACGGGGCGCGGGTGACGCGGGTGACCGCCGTGACCCGGGCCAGCCTGACGGCCACCGAGTGCCAGCTGTTCCGCGACCACGACGGGACGGGAACCGTGAAGCGCTTCTTCGCCAGCCGGCTCATGCCCGCCGTGACCGTCTCGCCCTCCACGGCCCAGACGGCGGTGGACTTCGGCTATTCGGACGGCGCCCCGCTGCTGCTGGGGGCGGGCGAGAAGCTCTATGGCGCCATCGGCCAGGCCCAGACGGGCGTGGTCTTCTGCGTGGAAGGGGCTGACTACTGATGCGCGGCCCGCCGGGACTGATTGCGCCGCCGGGCCTCATCGCCCCACCCGGCCTGCGCGGCCTGACCGCCCCCGGCCGCCGCCGGGGCCGCGGTGTGCGTGTGGACTACCTCGTCG
>JADBZH010000092.1 GCA_020402585.1 Phenylobacterium sp.
CTCCCCCCAGGGGGAGGTGGACCGCGCAGCGGGCCGGAGGGGGTCAACGGCGGCTCGGCTGACCCCCTCACCCGCCTTCGGCGGGAGCTCCCCCTTGGGGGAGCAATGGCTCCCTAATTCCTCCCCCCAGGGGGAGGTGGCGGGCGTAGCGCGTCGGAGGGGGTCAGCTGAATCGCCACAGGCCATGAACCTCGCGTCTAGAGCAGGTCGGTCAGGGTCTGGCGGACCAGATCCGGGCGCTCCATGGGCAGGAAGTGGGTGGTCCCGGGAATGACCTCCAGGCGGATGCGCCCGTCGGCCGTCAGCGCCGCCTCATGGCCGTCGGAGCGGCAGGTCGATCCTGTCTCCGCCTTGAGGATCCGGATCGGGACCGCCGCCGCCTGGAAGGACGGCCAGGGGTCATGGCCATGGCTGGCGAAGTTGGAGGCCTCCCAGGCCGGATTGCAGTTCAGCTCCACCTCGCCAGACGGCGTGTCATGGAAGCCGTCCTCCACATAGTCGGCCAGCATGTCGGGGGTCCAGGCGCGGAAGGCGCCCTTGCCGCTGTAGGAGGCGATCACCGCCGCCTGGCTTGGGAAGACGGGCCGCCGGCGCAGGGCGCCCTGCAGCAGGGGATTATCGCCGGTCAGGGGCCGGTTTCCATTCTCGGCCGCGAAGCCCGGGGCCATGATGACCGGATCGAAGAGGGCGATCCCCCGCACACGGCCAGGGCTCTCCGCCGCCGCCATCAGGCTGATCGTACCGCCCATGGAGTGCCCGCCCAGCACCGCATTCCGGATATCGAGGACCTCCAGCACGGCCTTGAGGTCGGGAACGAGGTCGTACCAGTTGCGGGCCGGGTCCTCGAGGCGGGGTGGCAGGCCGGACAGCCCATGGCCGCGTTGGTCAACGGCGACAATCCTCAGCCGGTCCGCGAGCGGCCCGAGGATCGAGCGGTAGGTCAGGGCGTTGAAGCCGTTGGCGTGGGAGAAGACGATGTCCACCGGGCGATCATCGGGGCCCATCTCGATGGCCGTTCCGTAACCGCCGAGGGCGGGAAGGTCGAAGCGCAAGCGACGGAACGTGAAATCCGGAACAGGACTGGACATGGATGGACGGCCTCCCCTTGCCGCTGTTCTAACGCCTCGGGGCCCGCCGTGCACCCTCAAGGATGGGCCTTGCGGCCGGGCCGCCGCCGGGACTAGGTCGGCTCATGAGCCCGGGTGACGCGCCGATCGAATGGACCGAGGACGGACGACCCCGCTCGTCCCTCTACGGCGACGCCTATTTCGGGGCGGATGACGGGCTGGCGGAGTCCCGGGCGGTCTTCCTTGAGGGCTGCGGACTTCCGGAGGCGTGGGCGGGACGACGGGGCTTCACCGTCGCCGAACTGGGCTTCGGGACGGGGCTCAACATCCTGGCCCTCCTGGACCTCTGGCGGCGGGAGGGTCCTCAGGGCGGGCGCCTGCACCTCTTCAGCGTCGAGGCCCACCTGATGCCGCGGGAGGACGCCGCCCGCGCCCTCTCCACCTGGCCGGAGCTGGCGGCCCTGGCGGCTCCCCTTCTCGCCCAATGGCCTGGAAAGCGGCGGGGCTTCCACCGGATCGACTGGCCAGAGTTCCGCGCCAGCCTGGACCTCGCCCTCATGGAGGTCGGCGAGGCCCTCTCCTCGTGGGAGGGGCGGGCAGACGCCTGGTTCCTCGACGGCTTCGCTCCAGCCCTCAATCCCGACATGTGGCGGGACGAGGTGCTCCAGGCGGTGGCCGCACGGTCCGCTCCGGGCGCCCGGATCGCCACCTTCACGGTCGCAGGACAGGTCCGCCGGGGGCTGGCCGCAGCAGGCTTCGAGGTGCGCCGGGCCCCGGGGCATGGCCGCAAGCGCGAGCGCCTGGAGGCTGTCCTCCCCGGCGAGGCCAGGGTTCCCGGTCCGGCTGCGCCGACCGCTGTGATCGGCGCCGGGATCGCCGGGGCCGCAGCCCGCCGCGCCCTTCTGGCCCTGGGCGTCGAGGGGGTCCAGTTCGAGGCAGAAGCCCCCGGGGCCGGCGCCTCCGGCAATCCCGCCGGCCTTGTGACGCCGCGCCTCGACGCCGGCCTCGGGCCTGTCGCTCGTTTGGCGGCCCAGGCCTTCCTGCGAGCCCTGGACGTCTATTCCGCGATCCCGGGGGCGGTGATCTCCCGAGGCGTGCTCCAGCTGGCGGCGAGCGAGAGGGACCCGGACCGGTTCGCCCGCATCGCCGGATCGGACCTCTTTCCGGAAGGGGCGCTGCGACGTCTGGATCCGGCCGCCGCCTCGCAGCTGCTGGGGGAGCCGACGGACCGGGCCGGCCTGGACCAGCCGGACGCACTCAGCCTGGACCCCCGCGAGGTCCTCGCCCGCTGGTGTGATGCAGATCTCCGCGGGCGGGTCGAGCGCGTGGAAGCGGTGGAGGGCGGTTGGCGCCTGACGACAGAAGGTGGCGAGACGCAGACCTTCCGGACGGTGATCCTGGCGGCCGGGGCCGAGCTTGGCCGCCTCTGGCCAGGGGCCCCTATCCTGCCCGTCCGGGGCCAGGCCAGCTGGATCGCCGCCCCAGGCCCGGGAACGCCCCGCGCAGCCGGTTGGGGCGGCTATATCGCCCCCATGGCGGGGGGATTCCTCTTCGGCGCCACCTTCCAGCGCGGGGAGACCTCCACCGACCTTTCAGAAGAGGACCACCAGGCCAACCTGGAAAATCTCGCCCGGGCCCGGCCGGAACTCGCTGCGGCCCTGGCCGGGGCGCCCATGGGCGGCCGGGCCCGGATCCGCGCGACCACCCGGGACCACCTGCCCCTGGCCGGGGCGGTCCCGGCGGCGCCTGGGCTTCTGGTTCTCGGCGGCCTTGGGTCCCGCGGCCTGACCTGGGCGCCCCTGTTGGGCGAGCATGTTGCGGCTCTCGCGGCTGGGACGCCTTCCCCGCTCCCCGGCGACCTGGCGGCGCTGGTGGATCCGGCGCGCCGTTCGGCGGCGTGAGGTTCCGGATGGTCATCTTCTCGCCGTGGTTCCAAGGTCTCTTGCTTCCACCCCTCCTGAGGAGTCCTGCGATGTTTCGATCCCTCGCCCTGGTCGCTGCGGCCACCCTGGGTCTGTCCGCTGCGGCGATGGCCCAGACCGAACCCAAGCCCCAGCCCGACAAGCCGGACGGCAAGGCCGCGGCGTCGGGTCAGAAGAGCTGCTTTTTCAGCCGTGATGTGCGCGGCTTCGCGGCCCCTGACGACAAGACCCTCTACCTCCGGGTCCGGGCGAAGGACGTCTACAGGCTCGACATGAAGGGGCGTTGTCCCGAGCTCGACTGGGAACACAGGATCGCCATCGACAGCCGCGGCTCGTCCTCGCTCTGCAGTGCGCTCGACATCACGGTCCTGGTGAAGAACCCCATCGGCGTGTCCCGATGCTCGGTGGAGACGCTGACGCGTCTCACTCCCGAGGAGATCGCCGCCCTGCCCAAGAAGTCGCGGCCCTGACCCGGACTTCCCGGCGACAGCGCTCACGCTTTCGCCCGGGGCGGAAGACGAATACGCTGGGTCGATAGCGTCCTATCTCACCCCGGAGTGCTTGCGTGTCCCTGACCCGGCGGACCCTGGCCGGCCTTATCGCCCTGGCGCCAACCCGGGCCTGGGCGTCCGAAGGCCCCCTTGTCGCAGCGGCGTCGGACCTGACGGGGGCGCTCCCCGTCATCGCGGAGCGGTTCCGGCGCGCCGGCGGTGCGACCGTCCGGCTGACCTTCGGGTCCTCTGGCGCCCTGACCCGCCAGATCGAGGCCGGGGCGCCCTTCGAGGTCTTTCTCAGCGCCGAGGCCAGCCTGGCTCGCCGTCTGGCGGCGGCGGGGCGCACCGAAGGTCCTGGCCGGGTCTATGGGCAGGGCCGGCTGGTGCTCTTCGCGCGGACCGGGTCCAGGGTGCGCCCGGCCGGCGGGACGGCTGAGTTGATCCGGGCCCTGCGGGACGGCCGTATCCGCAGGCTGGCCATCGCCAACCCCGAGCACGCACCCTATGGCCGGGCGGCCCGCGAAGCCCTCAGAGCCCTTGGAGTCTGGCGCCTCGCCGAGCCGCGTCTCGTGCTGGGAGACTCCGCCGCCCAGGCGGCGCGCTTCGCCATGACCGGCGGCGCCGACGCCGGCCTCCTGCCCCTGTCCCTGGCCCTCGGGCCGGAGCTGGCGCGGGCGGGCGCCCATGCGCGGATCGATCCGGCCCTTCACGCCCCCCTGGTCCAGACCGTGGTGCTGTTGCGGGGCGCCGGCCGGGAGGCCCGGGCCTTCTTCGACTTCCTGGCCACACCCCCGGCCCGAGCCGTCCTGAGGGACTTCGGCCTGGCCCCCGACGGAGACGCCTGAACCGTGGACTCCGTCGCCTTCGCCCTGTCCTTCAAGCTCAGTCTGTGGACCGCCTGCCTGCTGACCCCGGTCGGCGTGCTGATCGCCCGGACCCTGGCCTATCAGGTCCGTCGGGGCCGGGCGGTGCTGGAGGGGCTGATCGCCCTGCCCCTCGTCCTGCCGCCCACCGTGCTGGGCTTCTACCTCCTGGCCGCCCTCGGCGACGCCTCGCCCCTGGGGGCGGTCTGGACGGCGGTCTTTGGACAGGGGCTCGTCTTCAGCTTCGAGGGGCTGGTGGCCGCCTCCCTGATCGCCAACCTGCCCTTCGCGGTGCAACCCGCCCTGCGGGCGTTCGAGTCGATCCGGCCCGAACTGAGGGAGGCGGCCTGGGTCAGCGGCCTGGGTCCCTGGCGCACCTTCTGGACGGTCGAGGCGCCCCTGGCCTGGCCCGGCGTCCTGACCGGTTTCATCCTCACCTTCGCCCACACCATGGGCGAGTTCGGGGTGGTCCTGATGATCGGCGGGTCGATCCCCGGCGAGACCCGGACCGCGGCCCTGGCCATCTACGACAAGGTCCAGGCCTTCGACGACTCTGGCGCCGGAATCCTGGCGGCGGCCCTGGTCGCCGTCTCCGTCGCGGCCATCATCGCGGTCCAGGCCCTGGGCTCACGGCTGGCGCGCCATGACCGGTGACCCCGCCCTCAGCCTGTCCTTCCGCCGCGGAGGTCCGGCCGGCGTGTCCGCCGACCTTACCCTGGCGCCCGGCGAGATCCTGGCCCTGACCGGACCCTCGGGGGCGGGCAAGACCACCCTCCTGCGGGTCGTCGCCGGCCTGGTCCGCCCGGGCGAAGGCCGGATCACCTGCGCCGGCCAGGTCTGGCTCGACACCGCCGCCGGCCTTTTTGTCCCGCCCTACCGCCGCCGGACGGGGCTTGTCTTCCAGGCCTACGCCCTGCTGCCGCACATGACCGCCCTGCAGAACATCATGATGGCCATGGGCGACCTGCCCGGGGACCAGGCCCGCGAGGAGGCCCGCCGCCTGATGACGGCCCTGGACCTGCCAGGGCTTGAGGACCGCAAGCCGGCGAACCTCTCGGGCGGGCAGCAGCAGAGGGTGGCCCTGGCCCGGGCGCTGGCGCGCCGGCCCTCGGTCCTGCTCCTCGACGAGCCCCTCTCGGCGGTGGATCGCCGCACCCGTGGACGGGTCCGCGAGGAACTCGCCGCCCTGCGCCGTGCGGGGGGTCCACCCGTCCTGCTGGTCACCCACGACCTGGAGGAGGCTGTCAGTCTGGCCGACCGGCTGGCGGTGATGGACGCAGGCCGGATCCTGCAGTGCGGGGCGCCGGGGGAGGTGCTGGCCGATCCCCGGATCATCGAGGTCCTCGACCTCGGCTGAGGCCTCAGGCGGCGGGCGTCAGGACGATCTGCGCCGGGCCCTCGGCGAACCGGCCCACCCTCGAGGCGTCGAAGCCCGCCGCCCGCAGGCGGGAGAGGACGTCTTCCGCCACGCCGGGCGCCGCCGCGATCAGCAGGCCGCCGCTGGTCTGGGGATCGCTCAGCAGGTCCCGCCGCCAGGGCTCCAGAGTTTCCGAGCCCCGCACGTCGGCGCCGTAGCTGTCCCAGTTGCGTACGCTGGCGCCGGTCCGCACCCCATCCCGGGCCAGGGCCTCCGCGCCGGGCAGGAGGCGCGGCGCCAGGGGATCGATCCGGAGGGTGAGGCCCGCGCCCCGGGCCATCTCCAGTCCATGCCCGAGCAGGCCGAAGCCGGTGACGTCGGTCATGGCGTGGACCCCCTCCAGCGCCGCCAGGTCCGGTCCGGGGGTGTTGAGCCGGGTCGCCGAGCCCACCAGGGCGGCATAGCCTTCCGCCTCCAGCCGGCCCTGCTTGAAGCCCGCCGAAAGCACGCCCACGCCCAGGGCCTTGCCGAGGATCAGCTCGTCCCCCGCCCGGGCGGCGCGGTTGGTCATCACCCGATCGGGATGGACCAGGCCGAGGGCCACCAGGCCATAGATGGGCTCGACGCTGTCGATGGAGTGGCCGCCGGCGATGGGAATCCCCGCCTCGGCGCAGATCTCGGATCCGCCGGCCAGGATGCCGCGGATCGTCTCCACCGGCAGGACATTGATGGGCATGCCCACCATCGCCAGGGCCAGGATCGGCCGGCCGCCCATGGCGTAGACGTCGGACAGGGCGTTGGCGGCGGCGATCCGCCCGAAGTCCCGGGGATCGTCCACCATGGGCATGAAGAAGTCGGTGGTGGCGATCAGGGCCTGCTCGTCGTTCAGGCGCCAGACCGCGGCGTCGTCGGAGGTCTCGGTCCCCACCATCAGGCTGGCGAAGGGCGCGGAGGCCGGAGCGCCGGCCAGGATCTGCTGCAGGACGCCGGGCGCGATCTTGCACCCGCAGCCGCCGCCATGGGCCAGGCTGGTCAGCCGCACGGGCCCCTGCGTCCCTGTCGCGGATTCCGCCATGCCCCGAGCCTCCTGTTCAGACTGTCCCGGGGCGGGTGTATACCAGCGGCCCATGACCTGCGCTCCCGATTTCCCGTCGCCCCGACCGGACCTGGCCCGATGAGCGGGCCCGAGACCGTCGCTTCCGCCGACGCCGACACCCGGGCGCGCTTCGACATGGTGATCGACGTGCGCAGCCCCGGCGAGTTCGCCGAAGACCATGTGCCGGGCGCGGTGAACCTGCCGGTCCTCGACAACGCCGAGCGGGCCGAGGTCGGGACCCTCTATGTGCAGAAGTCGCGCTTTCTGGCGCGCAAGGTCGGCGGGGCCTACGTCGCGCGCAACATCGCCGGCCACCTGCTGGGCGCCCTGGCCGACCAGTCCGGCGGCTTCCGGCCCCTGGTCTACTGCTGGCGCGGCGGCATGCGCTCGGGCGCCATGGCCCACATCCTGTCCCAGGTCGGCTGGCGGGTCGGGGTCCTGGCCGGCGGCTATCGCACCTATCGCCGGGAGGTGACGGCCCGGCTCTACGACTCCCCGCCCGGCTTCCGCGCCCTGGTGCTCGACGGCCCGACGGGCTCGGGCAAGACCGAGGTGCTGCAGCGTCTGCCGGCCCTCGGCGTCCAGGTCCTGGACCTGGAGGGCCTGGCGGAACACCGGGGCTCCCTGCTGGGCGCCCTGCCGGGCCAGCCCCAGCCGGCCCAGAAGATGTTCGAGAGCCGGCTGCTCGGCGCTCTTGAGGCCCTCGACCCTTCCCGTCCCGTGGTGATCGAGGCGGAGTCCAGCAAGGTGGGCGAGCGCATGGTGCCCCCCGCCGTCTGGACCGCCATGACCGAAGCCCCCTCGATCCGGCTGGAGGCCCCGCCCGAGGCCCGCGCCGCCTACCTCGCCGGCGTCTACGCCGAGACCGCCGGGGACGTAGAGGCCCTGATGGCCCTGCTCTCCCGCCTGCCCAGCAAGCCCGGCGCCAGGCGCCTGTCCGAATGGCGCGCCCTGCTGGAGGCCGGCGACCTGGAGCCCGTGGCCCTCGGCCTCGTCGAGACCCACTACGACCCGGCCTACCGGCGGTCCTCGCGACAGCACGAGCGGCCGGAGGCGGGCCGCATTGACCTGGCCGCCGTCACCGGCCCGGAACTCAACCGGGCGGCCGAGGCGGTGGCGGCCCTTGTCCGGGGATGCTGAGCACCGGGTTTCCCGGCTGGGCCCATTTTTGGGGAGACCACTGTCGCCGCCCAGGCGCCGCTGGGGAATGTGATGGGGTAAGATGGTGGACGTGACAGGGATCGAACCTGTGACCCCCTCGATGTCAACGAGGTGCTCTACCGCTGAGCTACACGTCCGGGGTCGGCTTCCCGGTCGGGAAGCGGAGGCGGGGATATACCGGCGGGGCGGGCCCTGCGCAAGCGGCCAAAGACCGGGAAGGTTGCGGCTCAGGCGGCCAGCATCCGCTCCACCTCCACCACGAGCTCGCGCAGATGGACCGGCTTGGCCAGGACCCGGGCGCCGGGCGGGGCGGTCTCTTCGGCCTTAAGGGCCACGGCGGCGAAGCCGGTGATGAACATGATGCGCAGGCCGGGGTGACGCTCGGCGGCCAGGCGGGCCAGCTCGATCCCGTCCATGCCCGGCATGACGATGTCGGTGAGCAGGAGGTCCCAGTCGCGGTCGATGTGCGCAGCCGCCGCCTCGCCATCGGCGCAGGCCTCGACCTCATGACCGGCCCGCTGCAGGGCGCGGGCGAGGAAGCCGCGCAGCGAGTCGTCGTCTTCGGCAAAGAGGATGCGGGGCATGGGTCGTCCTGAGGCGGCCGGGGCGTCCTTCACCTGAAGCCGGTTTGACCGGGAGATGCAAGAGAGGCTCATATGGCGCCATGAGCCTGTCCTCCGCCAACCCGCAGATGTCCACAGCCTTCGACATCTGCTGGCCGGGCGGCGAGGCCGCAGCGCCGCCGACACCCCTGGTCTTTGCTTCGCCCCACTCGGGCCGGCTGTATCCCGACGACATGAACCCGGCCCTGGACGCCCTGCGTATCCGCCGCAGCGAAGACGCCAAGGTGGATGAGCTCATCGACCAGGCCCCCGCCCTCGGCGCGCCGGTGATCCGCGCCCTGACCGCCCGGGCCTATCTGGATGTGAACCGGGACCCCGGGGAGCTGGATCCCCGCCTGTTCCGCGAGGCCCTGCCGGCCGAAGCCCGCGCCCTGTCGCCCCGGGTCGCTGCGGGCCTGGGCGTTGTCGCTAGGGTCGCCTCGGGCGGGGCGGAGATCTACGACCGCCGGCTGAGCCTCGAAGAGGGTCTTTCGCGGATCGCCCGGGTGCACGCGCCCTATCACGACGCCCTGTCGAGGCTGCTGGCCCGGGCCCGTGCGGCCCATGGCCTGGCGGTGCTGATCGACTGGCACTCCATGCCCCAGTCCGCGGCGCCCGGGGTGGATTTCGTCCTCGGCGACCGGTTCGGCGCGGCCTGCAGCCCCGCCCTGACGGCGGCGGTGGAGCGACTGTTGGGGGAGGCCGGATACCGGACCGCCCGCAACGCCCCCTTCGCCGGGGGCTACACCACCGAGCACTACGGCCGCCCCGACCGCCGGACCCATGCCCTGCAGGTCGAGATCAACCGGGGCCTCTACCTGGATGAGGTGCGGCTCGAGACCACCGCCGGGTTCGGCCGCCTCCGCGAGACCTTGGGCAGGCTGATCGCACGATTGGCGGAGACCGACTGGCGCCCCCTTCTGCAGTCCTGAAATCGGACCATTTCGCAGCCGACCGGGGAGCGCACAAAAAAAAAGCCGCGCCGGTGAGGGCGCGGCAGTTCATTAGGGAGGAAACGCCCAGGAAGGGCAGAAGCGTCAGCGACGCCTCACGAGACGCAAGTTAGATTGCAGCGCACCAAAGTTCAAGGGCATACGATTGCGTTTTCTAGCCCGTGAAGATGAAAAAAAGGAAATGATCCTCACAACCTTCGCGGATTTGAAACAAATGTGCGCCTATGCTATGTTGCAACGCACAAAAAACGCCTTCCGCAGACGGAACTGTCCGGGGCGTCTGGCGCTGGGGCGCGGAACCCCCTACAAGCGCGCGCTCCCACAGATAAGAACGTCATGCAGCTTCGCAACATCGCCATCATCGCC
Source organism: Phenylobacterium sp. (assembly GCA_020402585.1). Taxonomy (GTDB): domain Bacteria; phylum Pseudomonadota; class Alphaproteobacteria; order Caulobacterales; family Caulobacteraceae; genus Phenylobacterium. Next base: position 9,882 of record JADBZH010000092.1, read on the forward strand.
CACGTCGACCACGGCAAGACCACCCTGGTCGACCAGCTCCTCGCCCAGTCCGGCGCCTTCCGGGCGAACGAGGCGACCGTCGAACGCGCCATGGACTCCAACGACCAGGAGCGGGAGCGTGGCATCACCATCCTGGCCAAGTGCACCAGCGTGCTCTGGGCGGGCGAGGCGGGCGAGACCCGCATCAACATCATAGACACCCCCGGCCACGCCGACTTCGGCGGCGAGGTGGAGCGGATCCTCGGCATGGTGGACGGCTGCGTCCTGCTGGTGGACGCCGAGGAAGGGGTCATGCCCCAGACCAAGTTCGTCCTCGGCAAGGCCCTCAAGATGGGCCTGCGCCCCATCCTCTGCCTGAACAAGGTGGACCGGCCCCACGCCGACCCCGACCGGGTGCTGAACGACGCCTTCGACCTGTTCGCCGCCATGGGCGCCACGGACGAGCAGCTGGACTTCCCGCACATCTACGCCTCGGGCAAGAACGGCTGGGCCACCCTCGACATGGGCCAGCCGAACGCCGACCTGGCCCCCCTGTTCGACCTGATCGTGCGCCACGTCCCGGCGCCGGCCGCCAGCCAGCGCACCGAGGAGCCCTTCCGCATCCTCTCGGTCCTCATCGAGAACGACCCTTTCCTGGGCCGCCTGCTGACCGGGCGGATCGACTCCGGCAAGGCGGTTCCCGGCCTCGCCATCAAGGCCCTGTCCCGGGACGGCCAGGAGATCGAGCGCGGCCGCATCACCAAGGTCCTCGCCTTCCGGGGCCTGAAGCGCCAGCCCATCGAGGACGCCGAGGCCGGCGACATCGTCGCCATTGCGGGCCTGTCCAAGGCCACCGTGGCCGACACCCTCTGCGCGATGGAGGTCACCGAGGCCCTTCCGGCCCAGCCCATCGACCCGCCGACCATCTCCATGACCGTCTCGGTCAATGACAGCCCCCTTGCGGGCCGCGAGGGCGACAAGGTCCAGAGCCGCGTCATCCGCGACCGCCTCCTCAAGGAGGCCCAGTCCAACGTCGCCATCCGGGTGACCGAGTCCGGGGATAAGGACGCCTTCGAGGTGGCCGGCCGCGGTGAACTCCAGCTCGGTGTCCTCGTCGAGGGCATGCGCCGCGAGGGCTTCGAGCTCTCCATCAGCCGCCCCCGGGTGGTCTTCCAGGCCGACCCCGAGACCGGCGAGCGGCTGGAGCCCATCGAGGAGGTGGTGATCGACGTGGACGACGAGTTCACCGGCATCGTCATCGAGAAGCTGTCGGCCCGGAAGGCCGAGCTGAAGGACATGGGCCCCTCCGGCGCAGGCAAGACCCGCATCGCCCTGATGGCCCCCTCGCGCTCCCTGATCGGCTACCAGGGCGAGTTCCTGACCGACACCCGGGGCTCCGGCGTGCTCAACCGGGTCTTCTCGCACTATGATGGCTACAGGGGCCCCATCGACGCCGGCCGCAAGGGCGTGCTGGTCTCCAACTCCGACGGCGAGACCGCGGCCTACGCCCTGTGGAACCTCGAGGACCGGGGCGTCATGTTCGTCGGCGGCGGCGAAAAGACCTATCAGGGCATGATCATCGGCGAGAACTCCCGGGCCGACGACCTGGACGTCAACCCGATGAAGGCCAAGCAGCTGACCAATGTCCGCGCCTCCGGCAAGGACGAGGCCGTGCGCCTGACCCCGCCCCGCCGCATGACCCTCGAGCAGGCCATCGCCTACATCGAGGATGACGAACTGGTGGAAGTCACGCCAAAGTCGATCCGCCTGCGCAAGCAGGTGCTCAATCCGAGCTTCCGCAAGAAGCGCGCCCGGGTCGACTGAGACCCCGGCGACCGCCGGGAGGACCGCCATGGTGCATCCGCTCTACGCGGCCATGCCGCCGACCGTGTTCGACGAGATGTCGGGCCTGGCCCGCGCCCATGGCGCCCTCAACCTCGGCCAGGGCTTTCCCGACGATCCGGGGCCGGAGGCCCTGCGCCGGGCGGCGGCCGAGGCCGTGCTGGACGGCTACAACCAGTATCCGCCCTCGCGCGGCCTGCCGGAACTGCGCCGGGCCGTGGCCGCCCACTACGCCCGGACCCAGGGCCTGTCCTTCGATCCCGACACAGAGGTCACCGTCACCTCGGGCGCCACCGAGGCCCTGGCGGCGGCCATCCTGGCCCTGGTGGAGCCCGGCGACGAGGTGATCCTCTTCCAGCCGGCCTACGACGCCTACGCCCCCCTGGTGCGCAGGGCCGGCGGGGTTCCGCGCTTCGTGACCCTGTCGCCGCCGGACTGGCGCTGGACCGCCGCCCAGCTGGAGGCCGCCTTCACCCCCCGGACCCGGGCGGTGATCCTGAACTCGCCAGTCAACCCCACCGGGGTCGTGGTCCCTCGCCAGGATCTGGAGCTTCTCGCCGCCGCCTGCCGGGCCCGCAGCGTCCCGGTGATCTGCGACGAGGTCTGGGAGCACCTGGTCTTTGACGGCGCCGTCCATGCGCCCCTCATCGCCCTGCCCGGCATGGCGGACCTGGCGGTCAAGATCGGCTCGGCGGGCAAGATGTTCGGCCTGACAGGCTGGAAGGTGGGCTTCCTCTGCGCCGGCCCGGCCCTGTCGCCGGCCCTGGCCCGCGCCCACCAGTTCCTGACCTTCACCACGCCGCCCAACCTGCAGGCGGCCGTGGCCTTCGGGCTGGAGACCCCCGGGGACTGGTTCACCGCCATGCCGGCCCGGATGCAGGCCAGCCGCGACCGCCTGTCCGAGGCCCTGCAGCGCGAGGGCTTCGCCGTGGCCCGGTCCCAGGGCACCTATTTCCTCACCATCGACCTGCCGGGCTCCGGCGTGGCCGAGGCCGACCGCGCCTTCGCCCTCAGGGCGGTGACGCAGGCCGGCGTGGCCGCCATCCCCGTCTCGGCCTTCTACGAGACCGAGGCCGTCACCCGGGTCCTGCGCCTGTGCTTCGCCAAGGCCGACGAGGTGCTGGACGAGGCCGCGACCCGGCTGGCCCGGGCCCGCGACCTCTCCCTCAGCGCGGGAGCCTGAGGCCTCAGCTCGTCGAGCCGCCGTCCACCACCACGGTCTGGCCGGTCATCCAGCCGCCCGCCTTCGAGGCCAGGAAGACCGCCGCCCCGGCGATGTCGTCGGGCTCGCCCAGCCGGCGCAGGGGCGTGCCGGCCGACGACCGGACCTCGGCCTCGGGGGTGTCCCACAGGGCGCGGGCGAAGTCGGTCTTCACCAGGCCCGGCGCGATGCAGTTGATGCGGATGTTGTGGGGGCTCAGCTCCTGGGCGAGGTTGCGGGCCATCTGCATGTCCGCCGCCTTGGAGATGGCGTAGGCGCCGATCACCGCCGTGCCGCGGTAGCCGCCGATGGACGAGACGATGATGATCGCCCCGTCCTTGCGCTCGACCATCTCGGGGGAGACCAGGTTCACCAGCCAGTTGTTGGCGATGATGTTGTTCTCGAGGATCTTGCGGAAGGCGTCGTCGCTGATGCCGCTCATCGGCCCGTAATAGGGGTTGGAGGCGGCGTTGCAGACCAGGATGTCGACCTTGCCGAAGGCCTTGCGGGTCTCGTCCACCAGCCGGGCCAGGTCGTCCTTGGAAGAGATGTTGGCGGGCACGGCGATGGCCGAGCCGGGCCAGCGGGCGTTGATCGCCGCGGCGACCTCGTCGCAGGGCCCGGCCTTGCGGGACGAGATGACCACCTTGGCGCCGTGTTCGGCCATCCGTTCGGCGATGGCCTTGCCAATGCCGCGCGACGAGCCGGTGATGATCGCCACCTTGCCGGCCAGATCGAAAAGTTCGCCCATGGGTTTCCTCCGCCTTCGGGTCCTGTTTCGGCGGCCATTTGCCGTCCCGTAAGCCGCAGGGTCAAGCCGCCCGGCTTGTCGTCGGGGGCCGGGCGGGCTAGTCGGAGGGCAGCGGCGGATTTTTCCGGCCGCGGGGCGGACGCCCCCTTGCGCCGGGCGGCGCGGGGGCACAGCTTCCGCCCCTTGACCGATGGAGTGGTTCCCATGCGCGACTGGCGGCTTGAAGACGAGGAAGAGGGCGATGCGCCGAAGCCCGATGCGGCGGCCGCCGCCGGCGGACCGGTCGCCAGCGCCCTGTTCAAGTCGCGCACCGTCCTCGTCTTCGGCGAGGTCAACATGCGCATGGCCGAGCGGGTCACCGCCCAGCTCCTGGCCCTGGCGGCCGAGGGCGACGGCGACATCCGCGTCATCATCAACTCGCCCGGCGGCCATGTGGAGAGTGGCGACACCATCCACGACGTCATGCGGTTCTGCGGCCCGAAGGTGAAGGCCATCGGCACCGGCTGGGTGGCCAGCGCCGGGGTCACCATCTTCCTGGGGGCCGAGCGCGAGAACCGGGTCTGCCTGCCCAACACCCGCTTCCTCCTTCACCAGCCGAGCGGCGGCGTGCGCGGCCAGGCCTCCGACATCCAGATCGAGGCCGAGGAGATCGTGAAGATGCGCCAGCGCATGAACCACCTCATCGCCCGGGAAAGCGGCCAGACCTTCGAGAAGATCCTCAAGGACACCCAGCGCAACTTCTGGATGAGCGCCGAAGAGGGCGTGGCCTACGGCCTCGCCTCGCGCATCGTCTCGAGCGCCATCGAGGTCTGAGGCGGACGGCGGGGGAAGCAAGCCATGGCGACCTTCACCTCCGACGGCCTCCAGATCGCCTTTGACGCCCGCGAGCACGCGCCCGGCGGGTCCTGGCTGATCCTCGTCCACGGCTTTTCCTCCAACCGCCACGAGGGCTGGCGGCGGACGGGCTGGTACGCAGCCCTGGAGCGGCGCGGCATGGGCTTCGCCGCCCTCGACCAGCGCGGCCATGGCGAAAGCGCCAAACCCCACGACCCGGCCCTTTACGGCCGCGCGGCCATGGCGAGGGACGTCCTCGCCCTGATGGATCACCTGGGCGCCGCCCGCGCCGACCTCTTCGGCTATTCCATGGGCGCGCGCACGGCGCTGGAAGTGGCCCTGACCGCCCCGGACCGGGTGTCGAACCTCATCCTCGGCGGCGTCGGCGACGCCCTCTTCAGCCCCCGCGAGACGGCTTCCACCGGAACCATGGCGGCGGCCATGCGGGCGGCGGACCCGGAAACCATCACCGAGCCCATGCTGCGCAGCTTCCGCCAGTTCGCCGACGAACAGGGCGAGGACCTCGAGGCCCTGGCCGCCTGCACCGAGGCCGCGAACCCGCCCCTCGACCCCGACGCCCTTTCGACCCTGCCCATGCCCGTCCGCGTCATCGCCGGCATGCAGGACCGCCTCGCCGGCGACCCCGAGGGCCTGGCCGCCCGCTTCGCCTACGGCAAGGGCGTGACCCTGCCCGGCTGCGACCACTTCTCCGCCATCCCCCACGGCCTGACCAAGGCCGCCGTCTTCGACTTCCTCGACGGGGTGGATGACGAGGACCCCTGGGGGCGGTGAGAGGGGTCAACGGCCCCTCAGCTGACCCCCTCCGGCCCGCTGCGCGGTCCACCTCCCCCTGATGGGGAGGAATTACCGAGCCCATTGCTCCCCCAAGGGGGAGCTGTCAGCGAAGCTGACTGAGGGGGTCAACGGCGCCCCCGCCTAGTCCTTCGGGCCCATGTTGTAGGGCCCGCCCTTTTCCAGGGCGACGCGGTAGGCCGGGCGGTCCTGGCAGCGGCGGACCCAGGCGGCCAGGCGCTCGTGGCTGGCCAGGCGGCCCAGCATGGCGCCGGCCTCGCCCACGAAGCTCATCTGGATGTCGGCCAGGCTGAACTCGCCCAGCAGGTAGTCGCGGCCTTCCAGCGCCCCGTCGACAAAGCCCAGATGGTTGGCGATCTCGCTCTCGATGCGCGGCTGCAGGGCAGCGCCGGCCTCGCCCAGGCGGCGGACATACATGTCCAGCATCAGGGGCAGCATGGCCGAGCCTTCGGCATAGTGCATCCACTGCTGGTAGACGTCGTATTCCGGCGAGGCGGCCGGCGGGGCTAGGCGGCCGTCGGCGCAGCGGCGCGACAGGTAGTCGAGGATGGCGCCTGATTCGAAGACCACCTGGCCCTCGTGCTCGATCACCGGCGACTTGCCCAGGGGGTGGATGGCTTTCAGCTCCGGCGGGGCCAGTCGGGTGACGGCGTCGCGGGCGTGATGGCGGATCTCGTAGGGCAGGCCCAGCTCCTCCAGGGCCCAGAGCACGCGCTGGGAGCGGGAATCGTTCAGGTGATGGACGATGATCATGGTCGGGGATCCCTAGCCAGCGGTGCGGTTCAGCGGGGTGTGTCGCGGGCCGAAAGCTTGGCCTATAAGGCCGGTGATGAGCGAGACCCTGATCCTACCCCGAATTGTCCCCCTCTTGCACCAGTCGGCGCAGGCGGCCGACGCCGTGACCGCCAGGGTGCGCCAGGCCGTCGAGGCCCTCGTCGCCCCCGGCGGCCGGGTGGACCGCCATCGGCTGGACGCCGAGCAGCACGCCGCCCACGGACTGGCCTGGTGCGCCTCCTATGCCGAGACCCTGCGCCAGGTCGCCCTCTGGGCCGAACGGCTGGAGGCGGCCGGCGCCCTGACCGAGGCCGAGGCGCTGCCGGCCCAGCTCCTGGCCTTCGAATACGTCTCGCAGATGGCCGGCGGCCTGCCCATGAACCAGGGCGAGACCTTCCGTCCCGCCGACCTGGGGGTGGAGACCGGCGAGCTTGTCTCCCTCGCGGCCGACCTGCGCCCCGGCGCCTCCCAGGCGGTGAAGACCCGCATCGTCGCCCTGCTGGAGGGGGTCTCCGGCCGCGCCTCCCTCGAGGCCTCGGGACTGGACGAGACCCTGGAGGCGATCCGCGACCAGTTCACCGACTTTTCCCGCACCCGCGTGGCGCCCTTCGCCCAGGGCTGGCACCTGCGCGATGAGCTCATCCCCCTGTCCCTGCTGGAAGAGCTGGCGGGCCTCGGCGTCTTCGGCCTGACCCTGCCCGAGGCCTGGGGCGGGGCGGGGCTGGGCAAGACGGCCATGTGCGTGGTCTCCGAGGCCCTGTCCCGGGGCTGGATCGCCGCGGGCTCCTTAGGGACCCGCTCGGAGATCGCCGCTGAGCTGATCCTGGCCCACGGCACGGATGACCAGAAGGCGCGCCTCCTGCCCGGCATCGCCTCAGGCGAGATCATTCCCACCGCCGTCTTCACCGAGCCGGACACCGGATCCGACCTCGGCGCCCTGCGCACCCGGGCCGAGCTGTCCGGCGGCGCCTGGAAGGTGTTCGGCGCCAAGACCTGGATCACCCACGCGGCCCGGGCCGACCTGATGACCCTCCTGGTCCGCACCGAGCCGGGCACGAAGGACCACCGGGGCCTGTCCATGCTGCTCGCCGAGAAGCCCCGCGGGACGGACGCCGAGCCCTTCCCCGCCCCCGGCATGAGCGGCGGCGAGATTGGCGTCATCGGCTATCGCGGCATGAAGGAGTACGACATCGCCTTCGACGGCTTCGAGGTCCCGGAGAGCGCCCTCCTGGGCGGCCAGACCGGCAAGGGCTTCTCCCAGCTCATGGCCACCTTCGAGAGCGCCCGGATCCAGACCGCCGCCCGCGCCGTCGGCGTCGGCCAGGCCGCCCTGGACGAGGCCGTGACCTACGCCTTCCAGCGGCGCCAGTTCGACCGGCCGATCGCGGAGTTCCCGCGGGTCGCCAACAAGCTGGCCATGATGGCCGCCGAGCTCCTGGGCGCCCGCCGCCTCACCTGGTTCGCCGCCGAGGCCAAGGACCAGGGCCGGCGCTGCGATCTGGAGGCCGGCATGGCCAAGCTGACCGCCGCGCGCATCGCCTGGGCCGCCGCCGACAACGCCGTCCAGGTGCATGGCGGGGCCGGATTCGCCACCGAGCAGGCCGCCAGCCGGCTGCTGGCCGACGCCCGCATCCTGAACATCTTCGAGGGGGCCGGCGAGGTGCAGGCCCAGGTCATCGCCCGCCGCCTGCTCGAGGGCGCCAACTAGCGGTCCGGAAAGGACACCCCATGGACGTCGTCTTCACCTACCTGATCCCGGCGGCCCTCCTCGCCGTCCTGGTGACCCTCGGCTTCGGCCTCTACGCCCTGTTCCGGGGCGGCGACTTCGGGCGGTCCTACTCCAACCGGCTGATGCGCCTTCGGGTCCTGACCCAGGCTATCGCCGTGGCCATCCTGGCCGCCGCCCTCTGGTGGCGCCAGCAGGCGGGCTGAGCCGTGGTCCTGATCAACCGCATCTACACCCGCACGGGCGACGCCGGGACGACCCGGCTGGCCACCGGGGCGGAGGTCTCCAAGGCCGACCTGCGCGTGGCCGCCTACGGCGACGTGGACGAGGCCAACGCCTGCCTGGGCCTGGTGCGCCTGCACACCGCCGGCACGCCCCTCGATCCCCTGCTGGCCCGCCTGCAGAACGAGATGTTCGACCTCGGCGCCGACCTCGCCACCCCGCCGGGGCCGGCCGAGGACCGGGCCCTGCGCATCCTCGATTCGCAGGTGGCGCGCCTGGAGCAGGAGATCGACGCCCTGAACGAAGGCCTGGGCGAGCTGACCTCCTTCGTCCTGCCGGGGGGAAGCCCCGCCGCCGCCTTCCTGCACCTGGCCCGCACCGTCGCCCGCCGGGCCGAGCGCAGCGCCGTCGCCCTGGCGTCCGCCGGCGAGCCGGTCAGCGGCCCGGCCCTGCGCTATCTCAACCGCCTGTCCGACCTGCTCTTCGTCGCCGCCCGCGTCGCCAACGACCAGGGCCGGGCCGACGTCCTCTGGCAGGCCGGAGCGACCCGGGACGCCTAGCGGGAAGTTTCGACCGGGAGGCTTTGACCCCCTCACCCGGCTTCGCCGGGAGCTCCCCAGTGGGGGAGCAATTGGGGTTTCTAATTCCTCCCCCCGGGGGGAGGTGGACCGCGCAGCGGGCCGGACGGGGTCAACGGCCCCTCAGTCCGGCTTCACGGCCTCCGGGGCCTGGGACTGGCGCGCCCGCGCGTCGGCCTTGGCGGCGTCGTGGCTCTTGCGGTCGGTGATGGGCCTTCCGGTGATGTCCGAGATCTGGATGGGCTGGGCGCAGGTGCGCTCGCGCCAGTCCCACCATTTCCCGGCCGCCTCGCACTCCTGGCCCGGGGTGACCCACACCACCTGGACGACCAGCAGGACCACGCAGGCCGCCAGGAAGACAGCCGCGGTGATGCGGAACACCCGCCGGATCAGTTTCGACATTCCGCTCTCCCGTCAGCCTTCCGGACGCCCGGCAAGCCGCCCGGAGGTCCCTCCCGGAAAACTCCGATCACGCCCGGAGCTTGCAAACCGCGCCGGATTGGTTATGCCCCACCCGGTTCCATTTGTTGCAATGCAATTTGAGGCGCAAGCGAAGCCATGAAGGTCCTCGTGCCCGTAAAGCGGGTCATCGACTACAACGTCAAGGTGCGGGTCAAGGCCGATCAGACGGGGGTCGACCTGGCCAACGTCAAGATGGCCATGAACCCCTTCTGCGAGATCGCGGTCGAGGAGGCCGTCCGCCAGAAGGAGAAGGGCGCCGCCACCGAGGTGGTCGCCGTCTCCATCGGCCCGGCCCAGGCGCAGGAGACCCTGCGCACCGCCCTGGCCATGGGCGCCGACCGCGCCATCCTGATCCAGACCGACCAGGACCTCGAGCCCCTCGCCGTCGCCAAGGTGCTGGCGGCGGTGATCGCCGAGGAAGCCCCCGGCGCGGTCATCATGGGCAAGCAGGCCATCGACGGCGACAATAACGCCACCGGCCAGATGCTGTCGGCCCTTCTGGACTGGCCCCAGGCGGTCTTCGCCTCCGAGGTCGTCCTGTCCGCCGGCTCCGCCAAGGTGACCCGCGAGATCGACGGCGGCCTGCAGACGGTCGAGGTCGCCCTGCCGGCGATCATCACCGCCGACCTGCGCCTCAACGAGCCGCGCTACGCCTCCCTGCCCAACATCATGAAGGCCAAGAAGAAGCCCCTCGACGTGAAGGAGCTTTCGGCCCTCGGCGTCGACACGGCCCCGCGCCTGAAGGTGGTCAAGGTCGCCGAGCCGCCGAAGCGCAGTGGCGGCGTCAAGGTCGAGAGCGCCGCCGATATCGTCTCCAACCTCAAGACCAACGGGGTGATCTGATGGCTGTTCTGGTTTTCGCCGATCACGACAACGCGTCCCTCAAGGACAGCACGCACAAGACGGTCACCGCCGCCCTCGCCCTGTCCGGGGACGTCGACGTCCTCGTGGCCGGCAAGGGCGCCGGCGACGTGGCCAAGGCCGCCGCCGGAATCGCCGGGGTCCGCAAGGTCCTGCACGCCGAGAGCGACGCCCTGGGCCAAGGCCTGGCTGAGGCCATCGCCAGCCTCGTCACCCCCCTGATGGCGGGCTACGACGCCCTGCTGACCCCCGCCACCTCCCTGGGCAAGAGCTTCTCGCCCCGCGTGGCGGCCAAGCTGGACGTGGCCCAGATCACCGAGGTGGTCGAGGTCGTGGACGGGTCCACCTTCGTGCGCCCGATCTACGCCGGCAACGCCCTGGAGACCATCCAGTCCTCCGACGCCAAGAAGGTGATCACCGTCCGGGCGACCAACTTCAAGGCCGCCGCTGAAGGCGGGTCCGCGGCGGTCGAGACCGTCGATGCGGGACCCGGCGCCGGCAAGACCACCTTTGTCGACCAGCAGATCGTCAAGTCGGCCCGTCCCGATCTGACCGCCGCAAAGATCGTCGTCTCCGGCGGCCGGGCCATGGGCTCCGCCGAGGAGTTCCAGCGGGTCATCGAGCCCCTGGCCGACAAGCTGGGCGCGGCCGTCGGCGCCAGCCGGGCCGCCGTCGATGCGGGCTACGCCCCCAACGACTACCAGGTCGGCCAGACCGGCAAGGTCGTGGCCCCCGAGCTCTATGTCGCCATCGGCATTTCGGGCGCCATCCAGCACCTGGCGGGCATGAAGGACTCCAAGGTCATCGTGGCCATCAACAAGGACGGCGACGCCCCCATCTTCCAGGTCGCAGACCTGGGCCTGGTGGCCGACTACAAGTCCGCCATTCCCGAGCTGATGGACGCCCTGGCCGCAGCCGGCAAGTAAGCCGGAACAGGGTTCGATCTCCGGAGAGGGGGGTGCGGTCGCCGCACCCCCCTTTTTCGTGCCTGCGCCCGGGCCGCGCTGCGATGCAGCAAAGTGCTTGGCGGCGCCGCAACACGCCTCTAGGGTGCGCCCCCTAACGCGGCCGGAGAGCCGCCTTCGCGGGGTTACGGTCATGGCGGGCATCAGGACGGTCGGCGTCATCGGCGCAGGTCAGATGGGATCGGGCATCGCCCATGTGGTGGCCCTGGGCGGCTACGAGGTCCTGCTGCACGACGTCAGCCCCGACCGCATCACCGCCAGCCGCGAGCTGATCGGCCGCAACATGACCCGCCAGGTCTCCCGCGAGATCATCACCCTCCAGGAAATGGAAGCCGCCCAGGCGCGGATCCACGCCTCACCCGAACTCCAGGTCGTGGGCGCAGCGGACCTGGTCATCGAGGCGGCCACCGAGAGCGAAGAGGTCAAGAAGTCGATCTTCCGCGCCCTCGCGCCCCACCTCGGTCCCGACACCCTCCTGGCCTCCAACACCTCGTCCATCTCCATCACCCGGCTGGCGGCGGCGACCGACCGGCCCGAGCGGTTCATCGGCCTGCACTTCATGAACCCCGTGCCGCTGATGAAGCTGGTGGAGATCATCCGCGGCATCGCCACCGATGCGCCGACCTACGAGACCGCCGTCAACTTCGCCCGGTCCCTGGGCAAGACCACCGCCAACGCCGAGGACTTCCCGGCCTTCATCGTCAACCGCGTCCTGGTGCCGATGATCAACGAGGCCATCTACACCCTCTACGAGGGGGTCGGGACGGTGGAGGCCATCGACACGGCCATGAAACTGGGCGCCAACCACCCCATGGGCCCCCTGGAACTGGGCGACTTCATCGGCCTGGACACCGTCCTGTCCATCATGAACGTCCTCTACGAGGGCCTGGCGGACTCCAAGTACCGGCCCTGTCCCCTCCTGACCAAGTACGTCGAGGCGGGCTGGCTGGGCCGCAAGGCCGGGCGCGGCTTCTACGACTATCGCGGCGAGGCGCCCGTCCCGACCCGCTGACCGAGGCCGTCCGGCCCGGACAACCTCGGGGCGATCCCGACGAAGTCCCTGACAGAGCGTGATTTTCCTGTTCGACACTCCGTCATGGTTAACGGATACTGCGGAGTGATTCGGGGACGGGCGGGAACATGCGACGCCTCATTCTGCCGCTGTTGACCGCAAGCTATTTCAGCCTGTCGCTGATCTTTGCGGTCCTGATCTGGCGCAACGGCGGGGGCTGGGGCGCCGGCGTGGCCGGTCTCGCCGGCGCCCTGGGCCTCTGCTTCACCTTCCACGGACTGATCACCGGCGTCCTCGGACAGTCCTCCCTGCGCAAGGAGATCGAGACCCTCCGCCACGCCCACCGCCTCCTGGTCGGCCAGATCGAACAGATCGACGCCCGCGTGGCCGAGGTCCTTGAGACCGTCGCCTTCGACGCCCAGCGCCGCTCGGAGGAGCTGTCCACCGAGGTCCAGCTCCTGGAGGACCTCGTCACCCGCATGAGCGAGCGTCTCGACGAACGCCTGGCGGACGGCCCGGGCGGACGGCCCGGCGAAGCCGCCCGGCCCGGCTGGCGCGAGCGGCTCCAGACCGTCCGCGAGGCCCTGGTCAGCGGCCGGGTCGACCTCTACCTCCAGCCCGTCGTCAACCTGCCCCAGCGGCGGACCCTGTTCTATGAAAGCTACACCCGCCTGCGCGACGAGAGCGGCCGGGTGCTCATGCCGGCCGAATTCCTGACCGTCGCCGAGCCCGAGGGCCTGGTGGCGGCGGTGGACAACCTGCTGCTCTTCCGTTGCGTCCAGATCGTCCGCCGGCTGGCCCAGACCGACAAGAAGGTCGGCATCTTCTGCAACATCTCGGTCAGTTCCCTGTCCGACGAGGGCTTCTTCCCGCAGTTCCTGGAACTGATGGCCGAGAACCGCGACCTCGCCGGATCGGTGATCTTCGAGATCGGCCAGTCCGCCTACGACAACCGCACCTCCAACGCCGTGCGCAATATGGGCCGGCTGGCCGAGCTGGGCTTCCGCTTCAGCCTGGACAAGGTGCGCCGGCTGGACATGGACTTCCAGGAACTGGCCCGCAGCGACGTGCGCTTCCTGAAGATCGGCGCCCAGTCCCTGCAGGACGAGATCGTCGAGAGCGGCGAGGGCCCGGTCTTCCGCGCCCTGCCCGACCTGGCCGCCCAGGACTTCGCCACCCTCGCCCGCCGCTACGGCGTGGACATCATCGCCGAGAAGATCGAGGACGAGCGTCAGACTGTCGAGGTGCTCGAGCTCGACATCGCCTACGGCCAGGGCCACCTGTTCGGCGAACCCCGCGCCATCCGCGGCGCCATCCTGGCCGAGACCGATCCGCCTGCGGACTACCTCCAGGCGCCCCTGCGCCGCCGGGCCGGAGACAGGGGCTGAAGCTCCTGACCGGTTGACCGCCGGCGCCGGGGCGGCTACCGCCCCCGTCATGAGCCTTCCCGAGCCGATCCAGGGCCTGGACGAGATCGCCGACCGCTACGACGTGGTCCTGTCCGACGTCTGGGGCGTCATCCACAACGGCCGGGAGAGCTTCGCCCCCGCCTGCCGGGCCCTGGCCGCCTTCGCCGAACAGCGCGGGCCGGTCATCCTGATCTCCAACGCCCCGCGCCCGGCCGCCGACGTGGTTCCCCAGCTGGACGCCCTCAGCGTACCCCGGGCCGCCTGGAGCACCATGATCACCTCAGGCGACGCCACGCGGACCCTGCTGGCCGAGCGGGCCCCCGGCCCGGTCTGGGCCATCGGTCCCGAGCGCGACGCCCCCCTCTACGCCGGTCTCGGCCTGGAGCTGTCCGGCCCCGAGACCGCCGCCCTGATCTGCGTCACCGGCCCCTACGACGACGAGACCGAGACGGCGGAGGACTATCGCGAGCGCTTCGAGGCCATCCTGCCGCGCCGCCTGCCCCTCCTCTGCGCCAACCCCGACATGGTGGTGCAGAGGGGCGACCGGCTGATCCCCTGCGCCGGCGCCCTGGCCCGGCTCTACGCCGACCTGGGCGGTGAGGTGCGCATGGCCGGCAAGCCCCACGCCCCCATCTACGACCTCTGCATCGCCGAGGCCGAGGCCCGGCTCGGCCGGCCGGTGGACCGGCGGCGGATCCTCTGCATCGGCGACGGCATCCCCACCGACATCCTCGGCGCCAACGCCCAGGACCTCGACGTCCTCTTCGTGGCCGGCGGCATCCATGGCGCCGAGCTCCTGGGGCCGCAGGGCCTGGACATGGACGCCGCCCGCGACCTCCTGGCCCAGGCCGGCGGCGGCGCGCGCTGGGCCAGCGCCGGCCTGGACTGGCGCAGCCCCCTTCGCGCCGGCGGCGACGCCCGCTAGTTTGTCCGAGCCAGGGGAGAGCCACATGCAGGGACGCGTCTTCGAGGACCTTTCCGTCGGCGACAGCGCCGGCATGACCCGCATCGTCACCGCCGCGGTGATCGAGGCCTTCGCCGACGTCTCCACCGACTCCAACCCCGTTCACCTGGACGCGGCCTATGCCGAGGGCACGATCTTCAAGGGCCGCATCGCCCACGGCATGCTGTCGGGCGCCTACATTTCGGCGGTGATCGGCATGCAGCTGCCGGGACCGGGAACCATCTACCTGTCCCAGGCCCTGCGCTTCCGGCGGCCGGTCCGTCTCGGCGACGCCGTGGATGTCCGGGTCACGGTGGAGGCCCTGGATCCCAAGCGGGGCGAGGTGACCCTCTCCACGGTCTGCGAGGTGGGCGGCAAGCGGGTGGTCGAGGGCGAGGCCGTGGTCCTGGCCCCCCGGCGCGAGGCGGCGGGCTGACCATGCGCATCGTCCGGGAATGGCGGGGACTGTCGCAGGACGACCGGGGCGCCAGCATCGCCCTGGGCAATTTCGACGGCGTCCATCGCGGGCACCAGGCGGTGATCGGCCTCGCCGCCGCCGCCGCCCGGGACCAGGGCCTTCCCCTCGGCGTGGTGAGCTTTGAGCCCCACCCCCGGCGGATCTTCCAGCCCGACGCCCCGGCCTTCCGCCTCATGAAGCCCGAACAGCTGGCCCGGGCCCTCGACGCCCTGGGCGTGGACCTGCTCTACCTCCTGCCCTTCGACGAGGTCATGCGCGAGCTGTCCGACCAGGCCTTCGCCGAGCAGGTCCTGCACCAGGGCCTGGGCGTCCGCCACGTGGCGGTCGGCTTCGACATCTCCTTCGGCAAGGGCCGCTCGGGCAGTCCGGCGACCATGCAGGCCTATGGCGGCGCCCTGGGCTTCGGCGTCTCGGTGGCCGAGGCGGTCGGAGAGGGGGGCGGCGACGGCGAGAGCGAGGGCAAGTTCTCCTCCACCGAGGTGCGCAACGCCCTGCGCGAGGGCCGCCCCGAACTGGCCGCCGGCATCCTCGGCCGGCCCTTCGCCATCGAGGGCGAGGTGCGCCACGGCCGCCAGCTGGGCCGGACCCTCGGCTATCCCACCGCCAACGTCGAGCTGGACGACTACGTCGCCCCCCGCTTCGGCGTCTACGCCACCCGCACCCGCCTGTCCGACGGCCGCACCCTGGCCGGCGTGGCCAATATCGGCGTCAATCCCACCGTCGCCGGCGAGATCGCCCCCCGCCTGGAAGTCTGGCTCTTCGACTTCGACGAGGACCTCTACGGCCAGGTGATCGAGACCGACCTCATCGCCTTCCTCCGCCCCGAGGCCAAGTTCGCCTCCCTCGAGGACATGACCGCCCAGATCGACGACGACGCCTCCATGGCGCGGATGATCCTGTCGGCGGGGTAGGCCGGCCAGGGCTCAGACCAGCTGGATTTCCACCCGTTTGCCGCAGGCCTTGGCGTAGCGCCGGATCGTCTCGAAGGTCGGCGAGTGCCGGGGGTCCCGCAGCGAGCTTTCCAGGCGCGAAACGGCGCTCTTCGAGGTTCCCATCCGGACGGCGACTTCCTCCTGCGTCAGGCCCGCCGCCTTGCGCGCCTCGAGCAGCGCCCGCAGCGCGGCGTACTCATCGGCGCCCGCTTCCCAGGCCTCCCTGAAGCCGGGCCTCTGCATCGCCGTCTCGAGGGCGGTCTTCCCGTCGTGACGGACAGGCTTGAAACCGGGGTCGCTCATGACTGCACCTCCTTCAAACGCCTGCGAGCCAGCTTGAGGTCCTTGTCAGGCGTCGCCTGGCTCTTCTTCACAAGGCTGTGGAGGATCACCAGCTCGCGACCGACCTGCGTACAGTAGAACGCACGGCCGATTCCCTCCGGTCCCTTGCACCGCAGCTCGAACAGTCCACCACTCATCGCACGCGAGTGAGGCATCCGCAGATCGAGGCCATCCTCTTCCAGCCACTCCACGAGGCGCAGGAAGTCGGCATAGATGCCGACCGGCCACTCCTCGATCTCCCGCCGCACACGGTCGTTGTAGTAGAGAACCGTCCACACCGCGGAAAGTTACCATTCTTGGTAACCCCTGTCGACCGACCTCATCGCCTTACCTTGAGGAAGTGATCGCCCAGATCGATGACGACGCCTCCATGGCGCGGATGATCCTGTCGGCGGGGTGAGGGCCCTCTCCCCCTCCCCTGCTGACAGCCGCCCCGCCGGTCTGCTATAGCCCCGCGCCATGACCCTGGTCCGGACCCCAGCGCGAATTACCCGCCCGGCGTGACGCCGCCGGACGACCTCCAGCGCGCGCCGGGAATTCCTCACCCCCCCTGATCCGGTCCAACCTGGAAGGTCCCATGGCCGACGACGCCGCTCCCGCCTCGCGCGACTACCGCGAAACCGTCTTTCTTCCCGACACCCCCTTTCCCATGCGCGCCGGCCTGCCGGTCAAGGAGCCGGAGATCCTGGCCCGCTGGGAGGACCTGTACGCGCGCCTGAGGGCGGACCGGCAGGGCCGGGGGGCGCCCCTCTTCGTCCTGCACGACGGACCGCCCTACGCCAACGGCGCCATCCACATCGGTCACGCCCTGCAGAAGACCCTCAAGGACTTCGTGGTCCGCTCGCGCTTCGCCCTGGGCTTTGATGTCGACTACGTCCCCGGGTGGGACTGCCACGGCCTGCCCATCGAGTGGAAGATCGAGGAGGAGCTCCGCGGCCAGGGGCGCCGCAAGGAGGACGTCTCCAAGGCCGAGTTCCGCGAGCGCTGCCGGGCCTACGCCGCCCAGTGGATCGAGGTCCAGAAGGCCGGCTTCCGCCGCCTGGGTGTCCTGGGCGACTGGGACAACCGCTACGCCACCATGGACTTCTCGTCCGAGGCGGCCATCGTCAACGAGTTCCACAAGTTCGTGGTCTCGGGCCAGCTCTACCGGGGCTCCAAGCCCGTCATGTGGAGCCCGGTGGAGCGCACCGCCCTGGCCGACGCCGAGGTGGAGTACCACGACCATTTCAGCCCCACCGTCTGGGTGAAGTTCCCCGTCGTCGAGGGGCCGTCCGCCGCCGACGGCGCCGCGGTGGTCATCTGGACCACCACCCCCTGGACCCTGCCGGCCAACCGGGCCATCGCCTACTCGCCGGAGATCGCCTACGCCGTCTATGAGGTCGAGGCCATGGAGACGGGCCTGGACTTCGAGCCCTGGGCCAAGGCGGGCGACCGCCTCATCGTCGCCGACGCCCGCGCCGCCGACGTGGCGGCCGGCGCAAAGATCGCCCGCTGGAAGCGCCTGGCGGACATCGACCCCTCGGGCATGTCCTGCCGCCATCCTCTGGCGGCTCTCGACGACCACTACGGCTTCGCCGTGCCCCTCCTGTCCGGCGACCACGTCACCGACGACGCAGGCACGGGCTTTGTCCATACCGCCCCCGGGCACGGGGTGGACGACTATCTGGTCTGGCTGGCCCACGGCCACCGGGAGATCCCCGAGACGGTCGACGCCGACGGCGCCTACCAGCCCCACGTGGCCCTCTTCGCCGGCCTCAAGGTGCTGGAGACCGAGGGCAAGAAGGCCGGCAAGTTCGGGCCCGCCAACGGCGCGGTCATGGAAAAGCTGGTCGAGGCCGGGAACCTGCTCGCCCGCGGCCGGCTGGAGCACAGCTATCCGCACTCCTGGCGCTCCAAGGCGCCGGTCATCTTCCGCAACACGCCGCAGTGGTTCATCCGCATGGACGAGGCGGTGGACACGCCGGAGCTGAAGGGCGCCACCCTGCGCGAGACGGCCCTGAAGGCCATCGCCGCCACCGCCTTCTATCCGGAGGCCGGGCGCAACCGCATCCGCTCCATGGTCGAGGGCCGGCCGGACTGGCTGATCAGCCGCCAGCGGGCCTGGGGCGCGCCCCTCGCCATGTTCGTCGACCGCGACACCTTCCAGCCCCTGGTGGATCCCGAGGTCAACCGCCGCATTGTCGAGGCCATTGCAGCCCGGGGCGCCGACGCCTGGTTCACCGAGCCGGCGGAAAGCTTCCTCGGCGGCCACGACCCGGCGCGCTACGAGAAGGTCGAAGACATCCTCGACGTCTGGTTCGATTCCGGCTCCACCCACGCCTTCACCCTGGAGGGCCGGGAGAACACCCGCTGGCCCGCCGACCTCTACCTCGAGGGCAGCGACCAGCACC
>JADBZH010000093.1 GCA_020402585.1 Phenylobacterium sp.
GCCTCCAAGGCCAAGGGCATGTGGATGGGCGGGACCATCCCCCTCGGCTACAGCGCCCCGACCGATCCGGTGACCCGCGCCCTGGTGGTCAACCCAGCCGAGGCCGCGACGGTGCGCCGCATCTTCGAGCTCTACCTCGAGCTGGGCTCGGTCCATCGCCTGCGCGAGCAGCTGGAGGCCGAGGGCGTGCGCTCCGCCCGGCGCATCTCCCGCAGCGGCAGGACGCGGGGCGGCCAGCCCTTCGGACGGGGCGGCCTCTTCCATGTCCTGCGCAGCCGCATCTACCTCGGCGAGATTCCCCATGGCGACCGGACCTTTCGCGGCGCTCATCCCGCCCTCATCGACCGGGAGATCTTCGATGAGGTCCAGCGCCGCCTCGACGCCCAGTCTCGCCGCGGCCGGGGCGCCCAGGTCTCCACCCAGGTCATGGCCCTGACCGGCAGGATCTTCACCTCGGCGGGCGAGCCCCTCAGCCCGGCCTCGACCCGGGGATCGAAGGGGCAGGTCTATCGCTACTACGTCGCCTCCAGCCTGCAGCGGGGCGAGCGGCGTGCCCGAGGCTGCGTCCGGCGCGTGCCTGCCGCGCCCATCGAGGCCTGCGTGATCGAGACCCTCAAGGCGTTGCTGGGCGCGCCGGACCTTGCGCCCCTCCACCGGGTGGAGATCAGAGCCGGCGAGTTGCGGCTGACCGTGACCGCGCCGGAAGCGTGGGGGGAGCCCCGCACCGACCTGCCGCAAGGATGGTCAGTCACGAACCCCGAAGCCGGCATGCTTCAGGTCGTGCGCCCGATGCAGCTCGTGCGGCGCCAGGGCCGGGTCGAGATCCTGCCGCCCCCGGGGCAGGCGGATGCGCCCCGACCCAACCCCTATCTCGCCCGGGCCCTGCGCGAGGCCCACCACATGCTGGCCCGGCATTGCGGATCCCCGGTCGGCCAGCCCGAGCTGGCCTGTCCCCGGTCCGCGCCCGACGGCCCCCATGCGCGCAAGCTCATCCGGCTGGCCTTCCTCGCCCCGGACCTGCAGACCCGGATCCTCGATGGTCGACAGCCCCGGGGCCTGACCCTCAAGGCTCTCCTGCGCTGGGACATGCCTTCCGACTGGGAGGCCCAGAGGCGGGCGTTCGACGCCCTCCGCTGAGTTCCCTGCTCCGGGGGATTGCCCCTGTTGTTTGCTGGAAATTCCCTGCTCGGGGCGGTTTGAATTCCCTGCTTCAGGGGAGGCGCCCCGCCGGGGGCGGGTGAGAATCCGTTGAACTTAATGGGGAATTCCGCAGCCGGATGAGAAGTCGGCTCCGATAGGGTGTAAGTTTTCCCTGCAAAATCCCTGTTCCCAGGGAAACCCAACCTCGCGGCCCGCGCGCGGAGACGGGGCCCGTTCCCGGGCCAAACCGGCGCCCAAAGCCCTGGCCCTGAGGCGTCTCCCCGCACGCTTTGCGCGCGAAAACCCGCGCCTTTCCCGCGACATGGCGGAAGCACGCGGAAATGCAGGGATGTCGGGAGGCTGGGTGGCGGTGGGGGCAGTCGGGGGGCAACTGTTCTCCGCTCGGAGGCAAGGCCTTGCGAGGGGCGCACTGGAGCATCTTGATCCGGACAGCGGACGAAGATCACCGTAGACCTCTGCAACTATGCATTTTACTGACCAAGGCGTCACAGGGAAATCGCGCCAACTAGAGCGGTTTCTCTGCGCTGTGAATCGGGAGGGATTCCCAAATCTTTGATGGGGTGATTCAAGCTGCGTGCTGGTGAAGGAGGCCGGCATGCATGGGTCATCCTTTGTCATGTGATCTTCGAGATCGGGCGTTGGCGGCGGTGGACGCCGGGCTGAGCCGGCGGGGCGCGGCGGAGCGGTTCGGGGTGAGCGCGGCCAGCGTGATCCGCTGGGACCAGCTGCGCCGCCTGCAGGGCCATGCCCGCCCCAAGCCGCAGGGCGGCGACAAGACCTCGCACAGGATCGAGGCCCATGCCGAGGTGATCCTGAGGCTGTGCGGGTCCAGCCGGACATCACGCTGAAGGAGCTGCGCGCGCTGCTGGCCGGGCGCGGGGTCGGCGTGGCGGTCTCGACCCTGTGGCGGTTCTTCGACCGGCGCGGGATCACGCTCAAAAAAAGACCCGGCATGCTTCGGAGCAGGAGCGTCCCGACGTCCTGAGCCGCCGCAAGGCCTGGTTCGAGGGCCAGCCTGATCTGGACCCGGAGCGGCTGGTGTTCATCGACGAGACCTGGGCCTCGACCAACATGGCCCGCACCCATGGCCGCTGCCGCCGCGGCGAGCGGCTCAGGGCCAGCGTCCCGCACGGCCACTGGAAGACCACAACCTTCGTCGCTGGCCTGCGCACGAGCGGCATGGTCGCACCCTTCGTCCTGGACGGGCCGATCAACGCCGACGCTTTCGAGGTCTACGTCGAGAAGATCCTCGTCCCTGAGCTCAAGCCCGGCGACATCGTGGTGATGGACAATCTCTCCAGCCACAAGCGCCCGAGCATCCAGGCCATGATCGAGGCGGCCGGCGC
>JADBZH010000094.1 GCA_020402585.1 Phenylobacterium sp.
CACCCCGTCCCGTCCGTAGATCAGGGTCGTGGTCATGGCCGCCGTCGGCGGCTTCAGGGCGAAGGGGAGGCTGGACTTGGGATCACGGTAGAATTCCAGGGGCGCGGTCTTTTCGATGAAGGCGCGGGCCTTGTCGGCGTCCTTGTCGCGGGCGATGGACACCGCCAGGACGACGAGGTCACGGTCCTTCCCCGAAGCGGCGAGCTTTGCGAGGGTCGGCATTTCCAGGATGCAGGGCGCGCACCAGGTCGCCCACAGGTTCACCACCACCACCTTGCCGCGGAAGTCGCCGATCCGGACGGGCTTGCCCTCGGCGTCGAGGAAGCTGGTCACCGGTGCGGGCGCCGCCTCGGCGGGCAGGATCAGGCGGGACATCTCGCCCCGGGTCAGGTCCGTAAGCCCCCCCTTCGCCCGGGGGGTTATGGAAGCCTGGGCGATGATGTAGAGAACCCCGGCGACGCCGACCAGGGCGGCGCCCCAGAGGGCGATCCTCAGGACGCCCAGCCTGGGAGATCCCGATTCCTTTTCCTGGCTCATGATGACCGAAGACTCCCCAGACGATCCGAACACCGCCTCGCCGGGAGGCCAGGCCATGTGGGGCGGCCGATTCGCGACCCGTCCGGCGGACCTGATGCAGGCGATCAACGTCTCCATCGGGTTCGACAGGCGGCTCGCCGACCAGGACCTGGCCGGCTCCCGCGCCCACGCCGCGATGTTGCGCATGCAGGGCGTGATTACAAGTGAGGACGAGGCGGCCATCCAGGGCGGCCTCGACGCCATCGCCGCCGAGATTCGCGACGGGACCTTCCCCTTCCGGGAGGAGTTCGAGGACATCCACATGAATGTGGAGGCCCGGCTGCGCGAGCTGATCGGTCCGGCGGCGGGACGCCTGCACACGGCGCGCAGCCGCAATGACCAGGTGGCCGTGGACTTCCGGCTCTGGGTCCGCGACGCCTGCGACCGGACGGTCGCCCAGCTGAAGCGCCTGCAGGGCGCCCTGCTGGACCGCGCCGAGCAGCATGCCGAAACGCTGATGCCGGGCTTCACCCACCTGCAGCCCGCCCAGCCCGTGACCTTCGGCCACCACCTGATGGCCTATGTGGAGATGTTCGGCCGCGACGCCGGACGCTTTGCCGACGCCCGCCGCCGTATGAACGAGTGCCCCCTGGGCGCCGCCGCCCTGGCCGGGTCGCCCTTCCCCATCGACCGGGACGCCACCGCCCGCGCCCTGGGCTTTGACCGGCCGACGGCCAACTCGCTGGATAGCGTGTCCGACCGCGACTTCGCCCTGGAGTCCCTCGCCGCCGCCACCTTGTGCGGCGTGCACCTGTCGCGCCTGGCCGAGGAGCTGGTCATCTGGACCACGCCGCAGTTCGGCTTCGTGCGCCTGTCCGACGCCTTCTCCACCGGCTCGTCCATCATGCCGCAGAAGCGCAATCCCGACGCCGCCGAGCTGGTGCGCGCCAAGGTCGGCCGGCTCATGGGGTCCTTCACCCAGCTGACCCTGGTCATGAAGGGGCTGCCGCTCGCCTATTCCAAGGACATGCAGGAGGACAAGGTCCCGACCTTCGAGGCCTTCGACGCCCTGGAGCTGTCCCTGGCGGCCATGACCGGCATGATCCTCGACCTGGAGCCTTCGGTCGAACGGATGGCGGCGGCGGCGGGCGCCGGCTTCTCCACCGCCACGGACCTGGCCGACTGGCTGGTGCGGACCCTGGACATGCCCTTCCGGGACGCCCACCACGTGACCGGCGCGGCGGTGAAGCGGGCCGAGGCCCTGGGCGTCGACCTGCCCGGCCTGCCCCTGGCTGAGTTGCAGGCCCTGTGCCAGGGGATCACCCCGGCGGTTTTCGACGTCCTGACGCCCGCCGCCTCCGCCGGCAGCCGGCGCAGTTTCGGCGGCACGGCGCCCGACCAGGTGCGCCGGCAGGCCGCCCTCTGGCGGGAGCGCCTGTCATGAAGTTGCGACCCCTTCTCCTCACCGGCCTGGTCCTGGCCCTGCCCGCAGTCACCGCCTGCGGCAAGCTGGGTCGGCTGGAGCGACCCGAAGCCCGCCCGGGCGAGGTCCGCGACATCGACGCCGGGTCGGAGCCCGGCCGCACCCTGCGCACCGCCGACCCCCGGGACCGCAACGCCGAGCCCCTGCCGCCCCTGGTGGCTCCCGGGGCGGAGACGCCGCCGCAGGTCCCGCCCGAGCGATGAACCATTTCGAACTCCGCGAGGGCGAACTGTTCTGCGAGGGAGTCCCCCTGGCGCGGATCGCCGGAACCGTGGGGACCCCGGTCTATGTCTACTCCTCGGCCACCCTGGAGCGGCACTTCACCGTCCTGAGGACGGCGCTCGTCGAGGCCGGGCTCCGGGACGAGGCGGGTGGAGCGCCGCTGATCGCCTACGCCGTCAAGGCCAACTCCAACCTCGCCGTGCTCGCCACCCTGGCGCGGCTGGGGGCGGGCGCCGACACGGTGTCTGAAGGCGAGATCCGCAGGGCCCTCGCGGCTGGCGTTCCCCCGGAACGGATCGTCTTCTCCGGCGTCGGAAAGCTGGCCGGCGAGGTCCGCTTCGCCCTGGAGTCCCGCATTTCGGAGATCAACGTCGAGTCCGAACCCGAGATGCGGCTGATCGCGGAGGTGGCGCAAGATCTCGGGCGGCCCGCGCGGATCGCCTTCCGGGTCAATCCGGACGTGGCGGCGGGGGGGCACGCCAAGATCGCGACAGGCGGCGCCGACAACAAGTTCGGGGTATCCTTCTCGGAGGCTGAGCGGCTTTACGCCGAGGCCGCCGGCCATCCCTGGCTCGAACCCGTCGGCCTGACCTGCCACATCGGTAGCCAGATCAGCCGGCTGGAGCCCATGGAGGCCGCCTTCCTGAGGATGCGCGAGCTGGCCGAGCGGTTGCGCCGCCGCGGCCTGGCCGTTCGTCGCCTCGATCTCGGCGGCGGGCTCGGGGTCCCCTACTTCAACCAGCCCGAGCCGCCGGCGCCCGCCGCCTACGCCGCCATGATCGCCCGCGTGATGGCCGGATTGGACATCGGCCTGGCCTTCGAGCCGGGCCGGGTGATCGCCGCCAACGCCGGCATCCTGCTGGCCCGGGTGCTTCACATCCATGAGCGGCCGGAAGGGCGACGCTTCGTCGTCCTGGACGCGGCCATGAACGACCTGATCCGGCCGGCCATGTACGACGCCTATCACGCCATCCGGCCCGTCCGGCCCCGTCCCGGGGCCGTCGCCATCGCCGACGTGGTCGGCCCCGTCTGCGAGACCGGCGACACCTTCACCCGCGACCGCGAGCTGCCGCCCCTGGAAGCCGGGGACCTGGTGGCCTTCATGAGCGCCGGGGCCTACGGGGCCTCCATGGCCAGCGAGTACAACAGCCGCCTCCTGGTCCCCGAAGTCCTGGTCCGGGGCGAGGAATGGGCGGTGGTCCGGCCCAGGCCGACCTACGAGGAGATGCTGGCCAGGGAGACCCCGCCCCCCTGGCTTGATCAGGCCTGAGGCAGGGCGCCGATCCAGGGCAGGGTCCGGTAGGCGCCGGCGGCGTCCATGCCATAGCCCACAAGGAAGCGGTCCGGCGCGGTCCAGGCGAAGGCGTCGGGCGGGCGCCGGTCCGGCCGGGGCGAAGGCTTGAGGGCGAAGACCGCCGTCAGGACCTCGGACGCGCCCGCCGCCAGCAGGAGCCGCCGGGCCGCCTCCAGGGACAGACCGGACTCCAGGACATCATCCACGACCAGGACCTGCCGGCCGGTGACCGGACGCCGCAGCCCCGCCAGGACCGTGGTGGTTCCGGAATGCCGGGTCCGGTCGCCGTAAGCGGTCAGCCAGATCGCATCAAAGGCCAGGGGACGCCCCTGCCGCGCCAGGGCGCGGGTCAGGTCGGCTGCGAACCAGAGCCCGCCCGTCAGCAGGCAGACCACGACGGCGTCGGGGGACAGGCGCGGGGCCAGCCGGAGGGAAAGCGACTCGACCGCGTCTGCGACCTCGGACTCTGAAAGCAGGGGTTCCGGCCCCTTGGCCTCAGTCATGACCCGGGGCTGCGGTGGGCGGTTTCGGGTCTGCAGCCGCGGCGGGTGCGGGCGCGCCGGGGGCGTCCTTGGCCGGAGCCGGGGCGGCTGTCGAGGACGAAGCCGCGGCCTTGCCCGGCTCGGGGGCCTGGGAAACAAAGGCCAGGGCGGCGCTGGCGACCCCCGGGGGCGGGTTCTTCACGATGACCGAGAAGTACCGGCTCTCCAGGGCCGGCAGCACCTCCACCGGCCGGGACACCAGCCGGGACAGGGGCGCACCGCTGGAGTCGACCAGGGTGATCTGCAGCGGCGCCGCCGGGGTCGGGTGATCGCGCTCGTTGCGGATCTGGCCGGAAATCCCCAGCACCGCCTGCCCATTCTGTACCGCCGGTGTGAGACGCACCCGCTCGATCACCAGGCCAACCCCGTTCACCGACATGCCGGCGGCCGCGTAGAGCGCCGCCGTCTTGGGCCAGAGTTGGACGACCTGGTTCCGGAAGAGGGCGACCCCAAGGGCGAGAAGGGCGAGAAGGGCGGCGAGGCCCGCCCAGACCAGGCGTGGCGGAGGCCCGCGCCGGGCCGCCTTGCGGGGCGCCTGCGGGATCACCGGGTCTATTTCAGGGAAGGAGTCTTCAATGGCCGGCGGCTCTGGGTCCGCCTCGGGCTCAGGTGGCGGCGGCGGCGGGGGCGGTGGAGGGGGCGGCGGCGGCGGCGGCGGCGAAGCTTCGCGGGGCGGCGGGCTTGATGCGCTCCGGTCATCCTTTGGATAGGCGACCCACTTGTGGCCACAGGTCACGCAACGCACGGTGCGACCCGCGACCGGGACATCCCCGGCCTTCACAGTGTAGCGGGACGTGCATTTCGGGCAGGTCAGGATCATGAGCGTGTGGACCAGGCCGGCGACTTTCGCCCCTTTTCGGAGCTTAAGGGAGGAAAATACCACTCTAAGGTTAACAGATCACAGCCGTCCGGCGGAGGTCCGGCGACGGGAACCCGGGCTGCACGAGACCTGACGCCCTGTGCTAGAGTAAACCGATTGGCGACCCCTGACCCCCGCATGGACACCTTGCCCGACGCCGTTGCACAGCAAAGGACCTCCACCGCCCTGCGACTGAGCGGGGTGGCGGCGCCGCGCCGCGCCGGGACGCCCGGCCTGGAGAACCTGGACCTTGAACTGGCCCAGGGCGACTTCCTGCTGGTGCATGGAGACGCCGGGGCGGGAAAGAGCCTCCTGATGGGCCTGGCGGGGCTGAGCCTCAAGCCGGCTGCCGGCAGGGTCGAGGTCCTCGGCCTGAATCCCTGGCGGATCTCCGCCTCGGGCCGGTCGCGGCTGCGGCGGCGCCTGGGACTGGTCTTCCAGGACCTCGACCTGATCGATGACATGACCGTCTTCGAGAACGCCGCCCTGCCCCTGCGAATCGCCGGCGCCCGGCCGGAGGCCTACAAGAAGGATGTCGCCGAACTGCTGGACTGGATCGGACTCGGGCAGAAGGCGGGCGCCCGCCCGCAGGACCTGGACCACGACCAGCGCCAGAGGCTTGCGGTGGCCAGGGCCGTGGCCGCGCGGCCAGAAATCATCCTGGCGGATGAGCCGGTGGGCTGGATGGGTCCCGAGGCGGCGGGCCGGGTCCTGCGGCTTCTCCTGCAGCTCAATCGCCAGGGGGTGACCCTGGTGCTCGCGAGCCGCAACCCCGACCTCGCGCCCGCATCCCGTCGCCTCGAGCTGGTCGGGGGCCGCGCCCTGCCGGAGAGACGGACATGACCCGGCGTCGCGGGCTGCGCCTGTCCGTCCTGCTGATCGCCGCGGCCTTCACCGCCCTCGCCGGCCTCATCGGCCAGGCCGGGTTGGCGGCCCTTGACCGCACCGAGGGGTGGCGGGCTCGGCTGGGCGGCGAGATGACGGTGGCCATCCGGGCCACAGAGCCCGCGGCCGTCGCTGACGCCTCTGTGGTGAGCGCCACAGAAATCCTCGCCGGGACGGAGGGAGTCGCCGAGGTCCGCGCCCTTGAGCGGTCGCGGGTGGCGGAGTTGCTGGCGCCCTGGACGGCCGGCGCCCGCGGACCGGACCTGGCGATCCTGCCCCGTCTCATCGCGGTGGAGATGGACCCGCGGAAACCCGCTCGCCGGCAGGACCTCGCCGAGGCGCTGAATGCGGCGGGCATCGACGCCGTTGTGGACGATCATCAGGGTTGGCGGCGAACGGCGGCGGACTTCCGGCAGGGCGCCGCCGTCCTCCTCATCGCCGGCCTGATGGTCTGCGCCACCGGACTGGCCGCCATCGGCGCCTTCGCCGCCGACCAGGACATGTCCCTCCGACGCTCAGCCCTGCGAACCCGGATCCAGCTGGGCGACACGCCCCTGGCCTGTTTCCGGTCGGGGGTCTGGCCGAGCGCGCGAGACCTGGTGATCGGGGTGCTGGCCGGCGGATTGACGGCGGTGGCGCTGGGGGTCCTGTCCGGACTGGCGGCGCCGGGAACCGATCCCGCAGGCCTCGCCGCCCTGGCGGTGCAATGGAGCGTCCTCGTGTCGGGGGCGAGCCTGGTGGCCCTCGTCTGCGCCTTCGCCACCGCAGCGCGCAAGATCCGGGAGCTTGAACCTTGAGATTTCTGGCGGCGCTCGTCGTGATCGGGGTGATCTGGACAGCGGGCCTCTTCGCCTTCGCTGACCGGGTGAGCCGACTGACACCTGCGCCCCTGCCGGAGGCGGCGGACGGGGTGGTGGTGCTCACGGGTGCGGGCTCGAACGCCCGGCTGGATGCGGGCATGGCCGTCCTGGAGGCGGGCCTGGCCCGCCGGCTCCTGGTCTCGGGCGTCAACCGCGAGGCGAGCCGGGAGGATATCCGTATCGTCAGCAAGGCTGCGCGGCGGCTCTATGACTGCTGCGTCGACCTGGGCTTTACCGCCGCCAACACCCTGGGCAACGCCCGGGAAACAGCCGAATGGGCCAGGACCATGCGGTTTCAAAGCCTGATCATCGTGACGGCCGACTATCACATGCCCCGGGCGATGCTGGAGTTGAAGACGGCGCTGCCG
This sequence comes from Phenylobacterium sp., assembly GCA_020402585.1. Classification (GTDB taxonomy): domain Bacteria; phylum Pseudomonadota; class Alphaproteobacteria; order Caulobacterales; family Caulobacteraceae; genus Phenylobacterium. Next base: position 7,030 of record JADBZH010000094.1, read on the forward strand.
GACATTGAGCTGCGCTCCTACGCCGCCGCCACCCCCGCCCTGGACGCGCGGCGCTGGCGCGAGACCCGCGGAGGCGCCCGATTGATGATCCGTGAGTACTCGAAGTACATGACCGTCCTGGCCCGGGAGACCCTCCGCAGCCTGAAACCTGCGGGCGAACTCCCGCAGAAGGAGCCGACTTGATCCTTCTCCGTTCATTCCTCTTCGCGATCGTCTTTTACGCCTGGTCTGTCGTCTGGGCGATCGCCATGGTTCCCATGCTGGCCGCCCCGCGGAGCTGGCTCCTAGCCGGCATGCGGTTCTGGAGCCGATCGTTGAACGTCCTTCTGAAGGTGATCTGCGGGATCGGGGTCGAGATCCGGGGTCAGGAGCATGTGCCTTCCGCCGACGCCCTGATCGCCTCCAAGCACCAGACCATGTTTGACGTCTTCGTCCAGTTCGGCGTCCTGAAGGGGTCCCTGTTCGTCTTCAAGAAGGAACTGCTGATCATCCCGATCTTCGGATGGATCGCCCTCAAGATCGGCTCGATCGTCGTCGACAGGGAGAAACAGGCCACCGCCCTGCGCGACATGGTCCGGCGGGCCCAGGAACAGTTCAGGCTCGGCGACCGCCAGCTCGTGATCTTCCCGGAGGGCACCCGCAAGGCGCCGGGCGCGCCACCTGACTACAAGCCCGGGGTGGCCGGTCTCTACCGCGAGCTTGGCGTCGCCGTGCACCCCGTGGCGACCAATGCGGGGGTGCATTGGCCCGCGCACGGATTCCTGCGGCGCCCTGGCGTGATCGTCTATCAGTACCTGGAGCCCATCCCCCCCGGCCTGAAACGCGCCGAGTTCATGCGCATCCTCGAGGAGCGGATCGAGACCGCCTCCAACCGGCTGCTGGCCGAGGGCCTCTAGCCGGGTTCCAGTTCCGCCACCCGGGCGAGGAGACGCTCCATCCCCCGGTCCCGGATCCCGGCCTCTCGCAGGTGCGCCACGAGGTCAGACAGATAGTCGATATTCCGCCCGGAAAGGCCGCGCGCGCCGGCGATGAGCTGGGCCTGGGCCTCGGACGACAGGCTCCCCGCCCACTGGGGGTGGCGGGTGTCGGACAGGAAGGTCAGGCAGGGCGTCGTGTCGCCGGCATCCAGCCGGACCCGGACCTCCGCTTCCACATAGGTCTCCGTCGGCTGCTCGCGCTCGCGCAGGTAGGCCTGGACTTCGGGCCAGAGGCCGGCGGTCACACGATAGGCGATCCCGCGCACGGAGCCGCCGGGGGTCAGGCCGAGGACCAGACCCGGCCGCTCGGGGGTCCCGCGGTGATGGACGGAATAGATGCAGAAGGCGCGGCGTCGACCCTGTAGTATGGCCGGGCGGCGTTCGGCCCAAGCAAAGCCTGGACGCCACATCAAGGACCCGTAACCGAAAACCCACCGATCCGCCGACATCGCCGACCCAATGCCCTCTTCCAACACTCCCGACTCCATGCCCCAGGCGCCCAGCGCGCGTAAACCCCGACGACTCGGCCTCTGGATTCCCATCGGGATCGCCGGGATCCTGGCGGCGGCCTGGAGCGCCGGCTGGTGGCTCGCGGCGCAGGAAGTGGAGCGCCGCCTTGACGCCGGCGTTCTCGCCCTCGCCTCGGGCGGCGTCGATGTCGAGTGGTCCGGAAGGCGGCTGTACGGCTATCCCTTCCGCCTCAACCTGGACCTGGCGGACCTGAGGGTGGACGGCGGCGCCTGGGCGGTCCGGATTCCGCGGTTCGAAGCCATGGCCTTTCTCCATGCCCCCCGGTCCTGGCTGGCGGCGGCGCCGGAGGGACTGACGGTCTTCAGGCCGCAAGGCGGGGGGCTGGAGGTGCGGGGTCAACGCCTGTTGGCCAGCCTTGTCCTGCCCAGGACCGGTCCGCTTCGCCTCTCCGCAGAGGGACTGAACCTGTCCTTTGCCCCCACTCCCGGTTCCCGCCCCTTCGCCCTGGCCTCGGCGGGGCGGCTGGAGTTCCACCTGCGACCAGGCCCGGACGAGCGCGCAGCGGTCTTCCTGCGCCTGGAGGAGGGCGCGCCGACCCCTGGCCGGCTGTTCGCTGACCTCGGGAGCGGCGGGGCCGTCTCGGCGGCGGTGGACGCCCGTCTTGACCACACCTCCGCCCTGAGGGGCGGGACCCTCGCCCAGGCCCTCGCCGCCTGGGGAGCGGCCGGTGGGCGGCTTGACCTGAACGAGGCGGGCCTGACCGCCGGAAAGACCCGGGTGTCCCTGGCGACCAAGGGTCTGCGAGCCGGCGCCGGCGGACAGCTTGAGGGCCGGGTGACGGTGACGGCGGCGAGGGTTCCCGCGCTTCTGACCGCCCTGGCGCGGCAGGGCGTCATGTCGCCGACGGAGGCCGCCGGAGGCATCACCGCCGCCCTCCTGCTCGGCAAGAATGGCGGAGACGATGTCCGCCTCGACCTCGACCTTTCCGGAGGCGAGGTCCGGATCGCCCGCTAGTTCATGTTCCGACCGGGGGGACCCGGCTATCGGGTCGAAGCCGGAACCGACTTCATGGACTTGGGGCCTGTTCCCTTCAGGCGTTCCGTTTGAAGGCAAGCGGCTCCAGGACCCGGATCAGGCCGCCTTGCGAAGCCTCGGCATCGGGTTCGAGAAGCGCATGACCCCGTCCTCGAGTCCGGAGAACCTCAGTGAGGCCAGGTCGAGGGCGTAATTCTGGTGCAGCTTCCAGGGCGCGGTCACGCCCTGCTTCGGAAATTCCCCCATCGACCTCTGGACATACCCGGAGGTGAAATCCAGCCAGGGAGCGGTCTCGGAAGGCAGGTGGTCGAGCACAGGCGTGGACTGGCGCAGGCCCTTGCGGCGCATGTGGTTCAGCAGCCGGCAGACATATTCGCACGTCAGGTCGCACTTCAGCGTCCAGGAGGCGTTGGTGTAGCCGAAGGCCGACGCCAGGTTCGGGACGTTCGAGTACATCATGCCCTTGTAGCTCAGGGTCTCCGCCGGCCGGACAGGGGCGCCGTCGACGCTCAGGGACAGGCCGTTCATCGGCTCCAGCTTCAGGCCGGTGGCGGTGATGATGATATCCGCGGCCAGTTCGGCGCCGGACTTCAGCTTCAGGCCGGTCTCGGTGAAGGACTCGATCTCGTCAGTGACCACCGAGGCGGAGCCCGCCTTCAGGGCCTGGAAGAAGTCGCCGTCCGGCGCGAGGCAGAGACGCTGATCCCAGGGATTGTAGCGGGGCGAGAAGTGGGTCTCGATGTCGAAGTCCGGACCCAGGGTCTGGCGGACCTGGTCGATGATCGCCGTCTTCACGCGGTCCGGCCGCCGCCGGGCGAGGCGGTAGAAGATCATGCCCATCAGGACGTTCCGCCAGCGGATCAGGCCATAGGCCATCTTCTCGGGCAGGAGGCGCCTCAGCTTCAGGGCCTGGGCGTCCTCGCCGGGCCGTCCGACGATGTAGGTGGGCGACCGCTGCAGCATGGTCACATGGCCGGCGGTCCGGGCCATTTCCGGGACCAGGGTCACGGCCGTCGCGCCGGAGCCGATCACCACCACCCGCTTGCCGGAATAGTCCAGATCCTCGGGCCAGGCCTGGGGATGGACGATGCGGCCGCCGAACCGCTCCATGCCGGCGAAGTCCGGGGTATAGCCGCCCTTGTAGGAATAGTAGCCGCCGCACAGGAACAGGAAGTTGCAGGTCAGGGCCGACGGCCCCGAGGGCGTCTCGACCGACACCGTCCAGACCGCGTCCTCGGTGGACCAGGCCGCGCCCGTGACGCGGTGGCTGAAGCGGATCCGGTCCTCGACGCCCTCGTCCCGGGCGGTGTCGCGGATGTAGCGAAGGATGGAAGGACCGTCGGCGATGGCCTTGGCCTCGGTCCAGGGCCGGAAGGAATAGCCCAGGGTGTACATGTCGGAGTCCGAGCGGATGCCCGGATAGCGGAAGAGGTCCCAGGTGCCGCCGATCGTCTCACGGCCCTCGAGGATCATGAAGCTGCGGTCCGGGCAGGTGGTCTTCAGGTGGCGGGCGGCCCCGATCCCCGACAGGCCAGCCCCCACGATGATCACGTCGACATGGGTCTCTGAACGCAGCTCAGTCATTTGGCTCCCCCGGATAGGCGCCTTGCGGCGCGCCTGTCATGACGGCGGCGCGGGACGGGCGCAAGCGTCTTGCCGCCTCGCGGCCCGGGTCCTAGATCATGTTCCGATAAGTGGGAACCGGTTATCGGATCGAAACAGGCTCTAGCCTCGCCCCCGGTTCCCTGAGGTGTCCGCCATGCTCCGTCGCCTGTTCCTGACCCTCGCCCTGGTCCTCGCCCTGCCGGCGGCGGCGGCCGCTGCGACGCCGCCGCAGGGGACGCGGCTCACCGCGTCGGCCATCCCATCGAAAGAGACGCTGCGCTGGCGGGAGGCGGCCCGTCGGGTCACCATCACCCGTGACGACTGGGGCATCGCCCATATCCGCGGCCGGACGGACGCCGACGCCGTCTTCGGCATGATCTACGCCCAGGCCGAGGATGACTTCCCGCGCATCGAGACCAACTACCTCACCGCCCTGGGACGGCTCTCGGAGGCCGAGGGCGAGGTCGCCCTGATGCAGGACCTGCGGGCCCGCCTCTATGTCGACCCGGAGACCCTGAAGGCCCATTACGCCAAGAGCCCGCCCTGGCTGCGCAAGCTGATGGACGCCTGGGCGGACGGCCTGAACTACTACCTCGCCATGAACCCCCAGGTCCGCCCAAGGGTCCTGACCCGGTTCGAGCCCTGGATGGCGCTGAGCTTCTCCGAGGGGAGCATCGGCGGCGACATCGAGCGCATCTCCCTCGACGGGCTGGCGGAGATGTACTCCGACCGGCCAAGGGTGCTGGCCAGCGCGGCGCCGGCCGGACCGGAGGAACCCCGGGGCTCCAACGGCATCGCCATAGGCCCCTCCCGGGCCTCGGGCGGTCGGCCCCTGCTGCTGATCAACCCGCACACCAGCTTCTACTTCCGGGCCGAGCAGCAGGTGACCTCGGACGCTGGCCTGAACGTCTATGGGGCGGCGACCTGGGGTCAGTTCTTCATCTACCAGGGGTTCAACTCCCGGGTCGGCTGGATGCACACCTCCAGCGGCGTGGACTCCGTGGACGAGTTCTCGGTCCAGGTGATCAACCGGGGCGGAAGGCTGACCTATCGCTACGGCGCCGAGGAGCGGCCGGTCACCACGCGGACGATCGCCGTGGACTGGCGGACCCCCCAGGGCGCCCTGGTCCGCAGCACCTTCCGGGTGCACTTCACCCACCACGGGCCGGTCGTCCGCAAGGACGGGGACCGCTGGGTCGCCTTCGCCATGATGAACCGGCCGGTGGAGGCCCTCAGCCAGTCCTTCCTACGCACCCGGGCCCGGAACTTCGATGAATTCATGAAGGCGGCGGCCCTGGTCGGCAATTCCTCGAACAACACCCTCTACGCCGACGCCGATGGGGTGATCGCCTACCTGCACCCCCAGTTTGTTCCCAGGCGGGACGACCGGTTCGATTACTCCGGGACCGTGAATGGCTCGGACCCGGCGACGGACTGGAAGGGGCTGCACGCCCTGTCCGAACTGCCTTCGGTCAAGTCGCCCAAGGTCGGATGGGTCTACAACACCAATGACTGGCCCTGGACCGCGGCGGGGCCGGAAAGCCCGCGGCGCGACCGGTTCCCGCGCTATATGGACACGGTCGGCCCCAACCCTCGCGGCGCCAACGCCGTCCAGCTCCTGGAAGGCGGCCAGACCTTCACCCTCGACACCCTGGTCCAGGGCGCGTTCAACACCCGGCTGCCCGCGTTTGAGGCCCTCCTGCCCGGCCTGGAGGCCGCCTGGGATGCGACCCCTGGCGCCGATCCCCTGCGCGTAAAGCTGGCGGACGACATCCGCCTGCTGAGGGGCTGGAACCGGCGCTGGTCGGCCGCGTCCGAGGCCCTGACCCTGGCGGTCTTCTGGGGTGACCGGCTCTGGCCCGAGGCCGAGGCCATCGCCCGCAGGGAGGGCCTCAGCGTCTGGGAGGCGATGGCCAGCCGGATCCCCTCCCGGCGCAAGCTGGAGGCCCTCTCGGAAGCCTCCGACCAGCTGCAGGCCGACTTCGGGACCCGCAAGGTTCCCTGGGGCGAGGTCAACCGTTTCCAGCGCCGCACCGGCGACATCCAACAGGCGTTCAGCGACGCCGCGCCCAGCCTCGCCGCCCCCTTCCCCTCGGCGCGCTGGGGCGCCCTGGCCTCCTTCGGCGCCCGCCGGCCTGACGGCCAGAAGAGGTTCTATGGAAGCAGCGGCAACAGCTTCGTGGCCGTGGTCGAGTTTGGTCCCCGGGTCCGGGCCCGGGCGGTGACCGCCGGCGGCGCCTCCAGCTCGCCGACGTCGAAGCACTTCACCGACCAGGCGTCCCGCTACCTGAGCGGCGACCTGCGGCCGGTCTATTTCTGGCCCGACGAGATCCAGGGCCATGTGGCGCGCACCTACCGGCCCGGGCAGTAGCGCGGTATTGCGCCGCCCGGCGCAATGACCTATCGCCCAAGCCTCCAGAACGCCGGGACCGACATGGACGCCTCCGAACCCTCGCCGACCGCACGCCCCCTCGAGGCCGTGCGCGCGCGCCTGGACGAGGTCGACCGGCGCCTGCTGGAGCTGATCGACGAGCGGGCCGCCCTGGCGGGCGAGGTCGCGGCGGCCAAGGCGGCGGCCGGCGAAGGCGGTCGCTTCGCCCTGCGACCCCCGCGGGAAGCCGAGGTCCTTCGCAATCTTCTCGCCCAGCCCCGCAGGGCGGCGCCCGCAGGCCTGATCGTGCGTATCTGGCGCGAGCTCATGAGCGACAGCCTGTCGCGGCAGGGCCCCTATCACGTCAGCGTCTATGGCGGTCAGTCGCCGGAGGGGGTCCGCGAGGCGGCCCGCATGCGGTTTGGCGCCGCCCCGCCCTTCGCTTCTGTCAGCCGTCCCGAAGACGCCATCACCGCCGCTCGCACCCCGGGCGGGGTCGCGGTCCTGGCCCTGGATTCCCGGACGCCCTGGTGGGGCCGGTTGCTGGCCGAGCCCACCCTGCGCGTCTTCGCCGCCCTGCCCTGCCTCAACGCCTGGGGACGGCCCACCGCCCTGGCGGCTGCAGAGGTGGAGATCGGCCCGACCGGCGGGGACCGGACCTACTGGGTCACCGACGCCCCCGGCCCGCCGGGCCGGCTGGTCGAGGCCCTGAGCAAGGATGGGGTCGCCGCGGAACTCCTGGCGGACGCCGGCGGCCTGCGCCTCTTCGAGCTCAGCGGCTACTACCAGTCCGATGACGAGCGCCTCGCCCGGGCGCCCGGGCGGCTGACCGGCGTGATCGGCGCAGCGTCGGCGCCGCTGGACACCTGAGGGGAAGCCATGACCGATCGTCCCCAGCCCAAGCCGGGCATCCTCGACATCTCGCCCTACAAGCCCGGCAAGGCCGCGGTGGAGGGGGTGGCGCACCCGCTCAAGCTCTCGGCGAACGAGAACATCCTCGGCTCCAGCCCGGAGGCGAAGACAGCCTTCGCCTCGGCCATCGACGAGCTGCACCTCTATCCGGACGGGCGCTGCAACGCCCTGCGTGAGGCGATCAGCGCCCGGTACGGCCTTGAGCCTGAGCGGCTGCTGTTCGGCTGCGGCTCGGATGAGATCTTCCAGCTGATCGGCCAGACCTTCCTCCAGCCCGGCGACAACGCCATCCAGGGCGAGCATGGCTTCGGCGCCTTCGCCATCGCCACCCGCGCGGCGGGGGGCGAGGTGCGCATGGCCCGCGAGGTCGACCTGCGCATCGACGTGGACGAACTGCTCGCCTGCGTGGATGAGCGGACCCGCATCGTCTGGGTGGCCAATCCCGCCAACCCCACAGGCACCCTGGTCAAGGGCTCCGAGATCCGCCGCCTGCATGCGGCCCTGCCCGCCGATGTGGTCCTGGTGCTTGACGGCGCCTATGCCGAGTTCGCCGAGGACCCGGACTTCGAGGACGGGGTCGACCTGGTCCGCAACTTCTCCAACGTCATCATGACGCGGACCTTCTCCAAGCTGCACGGCCTGGCCGCCCTGAGGGTGGGCTGGGCCTATATGCCGCAGGACATGGCCGACGCCATCGACCGGATCCGCCTGCCGTTCAACGTCTCCATCCCCGCCCAGCGCGCCGCCATCGCCGCCCTGGCGGATGAGGACTTCCAGGCGAAGTCCCTCGAGCTGGTGCGGACCTGGCGGCCCTGGCTGGCCCAGCAACTGGGCGGATTGGGACTGGAGACCACGGCGTCCAGCGCCAACTTCGTCCTCGCCCGCTTCCCGAAGACCCCCGGCCGGACGGCGGTGGACGCCGACGCCTTCCTGTGCGCGCGGGGCCTGATCCCGCGGATGGTCGGCGGCTACGGCCTGCCCGACCACCTGCGCATCACCATCGGGCTGGAGGCGCATAACCGCGCCCTGGTGGACGCCCTCGCCGAATTCCTGGGGACCCGTCCGTGATCTACGCCCGGATGGCCGTGATCGGCTGCGGCCTGATCGGATCCTCGGTGATCCGCGCCGCCCGGGCGGCGGGGGCCGTGGGGTCCGTGGCCGTGGGCGAAGCCAGCGAGGCCCACCGGGCCGAGATCGCCGCCCTGGGCTATGCCGACCTCGTGACCGGCGACATGGCCGAGGCGGTGGCGGACGCCGACCTGGTGGTCTTCGCCGTGCCGGTCCTGGCCATGGGCCCTGCAGCCACTGCGGCGGCGGCGGCGTTGAAGCCGGGCGCCACGGTCACCGACGTCGGCTCGGTCAAGGTCAGCGTGGGCGACGCCCTGCGCGCCGCCGTCCCCGCTTCGGTCTATGTCATCCCCGGACACCCCATCGCGGGCTCCGAGCAGTCCGGCCCCGCCGCGGGCTTTGCCGAACTGTTCCAGGGCCGCTGGGTGATCCTGACCCCCCAGGCCGACGACCAGACCGGATACGCGGACGCGGTCCGCCGGCTCTCGGACTTCTGGACCGCCCTCGGCGCCCAGGTGGACACCATGGACGCCGCCCACCACGACCTCGTCCTGGCGGTCACCAGCCACCTGCCCCACCTGATCGCCTACAACATCGTCGGGACCGCCGCCGACATGGAGGAGGTCACCCGGGCCGAGGTGATGAAGTACTCGGCCGGCGGCTTCCGGGACTTCACCCGGATCGCCGCCTCGGATCCCACCATGTGGCGGGACATCTTCCTGGCGAACAAGGACGCGGTGCTCGAGATTCTCGGCCGCTTCACCGAGGACCTTCAAGCCCTCTCGAGATCCATCCGCTGGGGCGAGGGCGACAAGCTGTTCGAGCTCTTCTCCCGCACCCGCGACATCCGCCAGGGCATCGTCGCCGCGGGCCAGGATAGCGCCGAGCCGAACTTCGGCCGTGACCGGGCGGCGTCCGGCGGCGGCCCGAAAGCATGAGCGGCTATGCCTGGCTGGCCGGGGCCATCGCCACGGAAATCGTCAGCAACAGCCTGCTGAAACTGTCCGAAGGCTTCACCCGTCCCCTTCCCGGCGCCGGCGCCATCGCCCTGGTGGCGGTGTCCTTCTATTGTCTCGCCCAGGCGCAGAGGACCATCCCGATGGGGATCGGTTACGCCATCTGGTCGGGGGTAGGCATCCTGGCCATCACCGCGATCGGCTGGGTCGGCTTCCGCCAGAAGCTCGATGTCCCCGCCATCCTGGGGATCGGCCTGATCCTGACCGGCGTTCTGGTGATCCGCCTCTTCTCCCGCGCCGAGGCCTGACCGGCGAACCGAGACGGCGCGTTCCGTTTCAGTCCCGGGTGGGTTAGGTCTGGCCCGTGACCCTTCCGCCCGCCCTCGTCGTCCTGCCGGGTCCCAAGGCCGCCCTCTCCGGCGCCGGGGGCGCTGTCCGGCTGGTCCCCGCCGAGGCCCGGGAGAGGTTCGCGCAGGACCGGCTGCTGGTCGCCCACGCCACGCTCACCGCACGCCGGTTGGGCGCCGCCCCTCCGCCCCGCTCGACGCGCCTGCTGGACGCCCTGGAGCTCTTCGCCTTCGTCCGACCCGGCGCCTTCACGGCGCCCTCCGCCGCCGGCCTCGCCCTGGCCATGGGAGATCCCGAGCCGGTCGGTCCGGAGGAGATGGCCGTCGCCCTCGCCCGGGTCGCACAGCGGTTGCTGGAAGAGCTCGCAGACGCTCCCACGCCCTCCCGCGAGGAAGCCCTGGCGGTGGCCGAGACCCTGGCGCGGGGCGGCTGGGCCTGGGGTGAAGCCGTCGTCGCCGCCCTGCGCTCCCGCCCCGTCTCCAACGCCTTCCGCAGCTCGGGCCTCGACGTCTGGGCGCGGCTGGAGGAGTGGGAAGACCCAGGGCCGGCCGGCGATCCGGGAAGCGTCCCGGTCTCGCCGGAAGCCGCCGTCCGCCGGTTGGGCGAACTCCTGGAGCGGGCCGGCCTCGACGAGGCGAGGACCGCCCAGGCCGAGTACGCCCGCGAGGCCGCCTTCGTCTTCCGGCCGCGCGACCGCGAGAACGAACCCAACATGCTGCTGGCCGAGGCCGGGACTGGGATCGGCAAGACCCTCGGCTATCTTGCGCCCGCCTCCCTCTGGGCCGAGGCGAACGGCCCCTCGGTCTGGATCTCCACCTACACCCGCGCCCTGCAGCGGCAGATCGAGCGGGAAAGCGCCGTCCTCTTTCCCGACCCGGCGGAGCGGGCGCGCCGGGCCGTCGTGCGCAAGGGGCGCGAGAACTATCTCTGCCTCCTGAACTTCCAGGACCTGGTCAACACCGCCCAGCTGGGGGCGGCGGACCTGATCGGCCTGGGCCTGACCGCCCGCTGGATCCGGGTCAGTCGCGATGGCGACATGACGGGAGGCGACTTCCCCGCCTGGCTGCCAGGCCTGTTCGCCGTCCCGCCCGCTGGGCAGGCGGCGGCGGGCAACCTGGTCGACCGGCGGGGAGAGTGCATCCACGCCGGCTGCCCGCACTACCGGACCTGCTTTGTTGAGAAAGCCATCCGGGCCTCGCGCCGGGCCGACATCGTCATCGCCAACCATGCCCTTGTCATGGCCCAGGCGGCCTTCGACGGCGCCCGGGCCGGCCGGGGCGCACCGGAAGACGCCGAGACCACGCGGCTGCGCCGGGTGGTGTTCGACGAGGGCCATCATCTGTTCGACGCTGCCGACGCCGCCTTCTCCACAGCCCTGTCCGGCCAGGAGACCGCCGAGCTCAGGCGCTGGATCCGGGGATCGGAGCGACGCGGGCGCCGGGGCCGGGGGCTGGAGGCGCGGCTGGGCGACCTGGTGGGCGCCGAAGGGCCCGCCCGGCAAGCGCTGAACGATGTGGTCCACGCCGCCAGCCGCCTGCCGTCCGAAGGCTGGAGCGGCCGGCTGGCCTCGGGGGACCCCGAGGCGCCTCAGGGGCCCATCGAGGCCTTCCTGGCGGCCATGGCCGTCCAGCTGCGGGCCCGCGCCGAGCCCACCGACCTGGCGCCCGCCTGCGCCGCCCGGCCGGCCCTGCCCGAGGCGGCTACCGCCGCCCGGGCGGTCGCCTCGGCCCTCGCGGACATCGAGGCGCCCCTCCTGGCCCTGACCCGGACGCTGGAGGACCTGCTGGACCAGGGCGCCGAGACCCTGACCGGCGCCGAGCGCGGACGGATCGAGGGCGTGCTGCGGGGCCTGGACCGCCGGGCGCGCATGACCCTGCCCGCCTGGCGCGGCATGCTGTCGACCCTGGACGCCGAGGTGGCGGGGGACGATCCCGATTTCGTCGACTGGTTCGAGGGGGTGGTGATCAGCGGCCGGCTGGCGGACGCCGCCTTCCGCCGCCACTGGGTCGACCCCACCGAACCCCTGGTGCGCACCGTGCTGGAGCCGGCGCATGGGGTCCTCGTGACCTCCGCCACCCTGACGGACAGCGCCGCGGAGGACCCCTTCGCCCTGGCCGAACTCCGGTCGGGGGGCCGCCGCCTGGCCTCGCCGCCCGCGCACCTGCGCCTCGCCTCGCCCTTCGACTACGCCGCCTGCGCCCGGGCCTTTGTCGTCACCGACGTCAGCAAGAACGACGCGCGGCAGGTGGGCGCGGCCATGCGCGAGCTCTTCCTGTCCGCGGGCGGCGGCGGCCTTGGCCTGTTCACCGCCATCCGAAGGCTGCGGGCGGTGCATGAGCAGATCGCCGCCCCCCTCGGCGACCGGGGCCTGTCCCTCTACGCCCAGCACGTGGACCCCCTGGAGGTCGGCGCCCTGGTGGACATCTTCCGGGCTGAGGTCGACTCCTGCCTGCTGGGCACGGACGCCGTCCGCGACGGGGTCGACGTGCCGGGCCGCAGCCTGCGCCTGCTGGCTTTCGACCGGGCGCCCTGGCCCCGGCCGGACCTGCTGCACAAGGCGCGGCGGGCCCGCTTCGGGAACGGCTGGGACGACGCCATCACCCGGGGACGCATCGCCCAGGCCTTTGGCCGCCTGATCCGCCGCCAGGATGACCGGGGCGTCTTCGTCATGCTGGACGCCGCCACCCCCACCCGCCTGTTCGGCGCCCTGCCGGAGGGGGTGGAGGTCCGCCGCCTGACCCTGGTGGAGGTCCTGGAGGCGACGCGGGACTTCCTGGCCGGCGGCTGAGCGCTGGACACAGGCGCAGGGCCTGCCCATGCTGTCGGCCACGCGGGAGGACGCATGCTGAGACAGAAGGTGCTGGCGCTCTATCTGGCCAATTCGGCGTTGGATTCGGTCGTCGTCGGCTGGTCCCTCTGGGACGGGACGGGAGAGACCCGGCGCATGGCCGGCGACGAGGACGCCCCGCCCTATCCCACCGGCCTGCACGCCCTGCGAGACGGCTGGCGCCTGATCCAGGCCTCACCCCTCCTGCCTCACGCCCGGGGCGAGGAGTTCGACCTCGCCTACCTAAAGTACGAGTTCCTGTTCGAACAGATCGTGGAGACCGGCGCATGAACGACCTGCCCCTGCTGTCCGCCGAGGCCATGGCCAGCTTCGCCGCCCGAGGCTTCCTGCGCTTTGACGGCGTCGTCCCCGAGGACATCAACCGACAGTTCCTGGAGGAGATGGGCGACATCGACCCGCCCCGCCCTGGCCAGAAGATGAGGCGCACCTATGGCGAGATGCTGGCCCGGGCCGGCGTGCCGCAGGTCCCAGCCGGGGTGGCCCTGGCGCAGGCCTATCCCGAGGGCACGGCCCTGAAGCGCCTCCTCGACCTGCCCCTGGTGAGCGGCGCGATCCGCAGCCTGGTGGGCGAGGACCCGGTCTTCGACCACCACTTCCTGCACGTGACCTTCCCGCCCGCCTACCATGAGGCCAGCGGCGGCGAGAACGTCTCGCAGCACTACCACCAGGACTCCACCATCGACCCCCGCCGGGCCTTCGATATCCAGATCATGTACTACCCGCACACGGTGACCCGGGAGATGGGCGGCACCCGCTTCCTGCCCGGCAGCCACCTGCGCAAGGTCAGCGAGGCGGCCATCGCCCGCTACCAGAATATCCGCGGCCAGCAGCACATGGTCTGCGAGGGCGGGACCCTGCTCTTCCTGCATTCGGGCATCTGGCACGGCGGCGGGGTGAACGTCTCGGACCGCACCCGGACCATGTTCAAGGTGCGGATCAACCCCTCGCGCTCCCAGGTCCGCCAGTTCGACGTCTCGACCCTGAAGCCGCAGGACGCCCAGCGCCCGATCTTCTACCTCAAGGGCCCCCTGCCGAACTCGGTCGAGCAGATCCTGATGACCCCCGAGCCCTGGCACGAGAACGACACCAGCCGGCTGGAGCTGCTGAACCGGGTCAAGCTCTGGCGCTACCTGACCGGCGACCCGGACTATGACGCCGACTACTGGGCGACCCGGCTCGAGACCCTGGCGGACGCCTGATCCCCCTTTGAACGGAAGGGGAACATGCTAGAACCGCGGCATGGCCGACGCCGCCGCGGATTCCCGCCTCCTGCCCTCCCGTTTTGCTGACTGGTTCGCGGCCCAGGGCTGGTCGCCGCGCGCCCACCAGCTGGAGATGGTCGCCAGGGCCCAGGCGGGCCGGGACGCCCTGCTGATCGCCCCGACGGGGGGCGGCAAGACCCTGGCCGGCTTCCTGCCCAGCCTTGTGGAGCTGGCCGGACAGCCGCGGGAGGCGCGGCGCGGCGTCCACACCCTCTACATCTCGCCCCTCAAGGCCCTGGCCGTCGATGTCGAGCGCAACCTTTCCCGGCCGATCCGCGAGATGGGCCTGGACGTCACCGCCGAGAGCCGGACGGGCGACACCGGGATCGCCCGCCGACAGAGGCAGAAGGTCCACCCTCCCGACATCCTGCTCACCACCCCTGAGCAGCTGGCCCTGTTCTGCGCCTGGGAGGGCTCGCGCCTCTATTTCGAGGACCTGGCCTGCGTGGTCATCGACGAGATCCACGCCCTGCACGCCTCCAAGCGGGGAGACCTTTTGTCCCTGGGCCTGGCCCGCCTTTCGGCCCTGGCGCCGGGGATGCGGCGGATCGGCCTTTCGGCGACCGTGGACGACCCGGATGTCATTCGCCGCTGGATGGGCTGCGGCGACCGGCCCGTGGACCTGGTCCGGGGGCCGCCCGGCACTCCGCCCGAGGTGGAGCTCCTTCTGTCCAACGGACGCACGCCCTGGGCCGGGCACACGGCCCAGCACGCCATGGCCGAGGTCTACGACGCCATCCGCAAGGCCCGGACCGCTCTGGTCTTCGTCAACACCCGCTTCCAGGCCGAGTTCGCCTTCCAGGAGCTCTGGAAGCTGAACGATGACGGCCTGCCCATCGCCCTGCACCACGGAAGCCTGGCGCCCGAGCAGAGGCGAAAGGTCGAGGCGGCCATGGCCCGGGGCGAGCTGAAGGCCGTGGTCTGCACCTCCACCCTGGACCTGGGCATTGACTGGGGCGACGTGGACCTGGTCATCCAGCTGGCCTCGCCCAAGGGCGCCAGCCGGATGGTGCAGAGGATCGGCCGGGCCAATCACCGCCTGGATGAACCCAGCCGCGCCCTCTTCGTGCCCGCCAACCGGTTCGAGACCCTGGAGTGCCAGGCGGCCCGGGAGTGCATCGCCGAGAACCGGCTGGATGGCGACCCCCTGAGGACCGGCGCCCTGGACGTCCTGGCCCAGCACCTGCTGGGCTGCGCCTGCGCCGAGCCCTTCGATGAGACGGCCCTGCTGGCCGAGGTGAGGACCGCCGGACCCTTCCGGGACCTGTCCGCCGCAGACTTTGACCTCACCCTCGACCTGACTGCGACAGGCGGCTACGCCCTGCAGGCCTACGACCGCTTCCGCCGGCTGGTGCGCAACCCCGAGGGCCTCTGGACCGTGCGCAATGGCGAGACCGCCCGGCGCCACCGGCTGAACCTGGGCGCCATCCTGTCTCCGGAAATGCTCTCGGTCCGCATCGCCCAGGGCGCGCGCCTGGTGGGCGGGCGCAAGATCGGGGAAATCGAGGAAGGCTATTTCGAGATGCTGGACCCGGGGGACACCTTCGTCTTCGCCGGCCAGGTCTGGAGCCTTGCGGGGATCACCGGCATGGACGTCCTGGTCCGGCCCGCCCGGGACTCAGATCCCAAAATGCCCTCCTGGGGCGGCTCCAAGTTCGCCCTGTCGAGCCACCTCGCCCGCCGGGTGCGGCGGATGATGTCCGACGAAGCGGCCTGGGCGGTCCTGCCCCCGGACGTGCACGAATGGCTGGGCCTGCAGCGCCGCCACTCGCGGATCGTCGCCGAGGACGAGATGCTGTTGGAGACCTTCCCGCGGGGCCGCCGCCACTTCCTGGTGGCCTATCCCTTCGAGGGGCGGCTGGCCCACACCACCCTGGCCATGCTGCTGACCCGACGGCTGGAGCGCGCCGGGGCCCAGCCCCTCGGTTTCGTCTGCAATGACTACGCCCTGGCCGTCTGGTCCCTGAAGCCCATGGATGAGGTCGACATGGACGACATCTTCGCCCAGGACATGCTGGGCGACGATCTGGAGGACTGGCTGGCCAAAAGCTTCATGATGAAGCGGGCCTTCAAGGGCTGCGCCATCATCGCTGGCCTCATCGAGCGGCGGTTTCCCGGCGAGCCGCGCAAGTCAGGACGGCAGGTGACCTTTTCCACGGACCTGATCTACGACGTCCTGCGGCGCCACCAACCCGACCATCTCCTGCTGCGCTGCGCCCGCCAGGACGCTGCAGAGGGCATGATCGACGCCGCCCGCCTGGGCGACCTCCTGGCCCGGGTGGCGGGGCGGGTTCGCCACGTCCGGCTGGACCGGCTGTCCCCCTTCGCCGTGCCCATGCTGATGGAGATCGGAAAGGAACGGAGCCCTGGCACCGCTGGCGATGCCATCCTGGCGGAGGCCGAGAGCGAGCTGATTGCCGAGGCCCTGGCGTGAGCCCGGTTGCGGCCCTCGGCCTGCGCCCCTGGGCGGACGGTGCCCTGGAGCTGACCCTGGCGGGCGAGGCAGCCCGCCTCCTGCCGTCGGGGGCCCTCCTGCTGGCGGGACGTTCCACCCTGGTCGTCGCCGACCTGCACCTCGAGAAAGGCTCGGCCTTCGCCGGCAGGGGCCAACTCCTGCCGCCCCTCGATACCCGCGAGACCCTGCGGCGTCTGTCGGCCGACGTGGATGCCCGGGCGCCCGGGTGTGTCATCTTCCTGGGCGACGCCTTCCACGACCGGGGTGCCTCCAGGCGGATGTCGGAGGCGGACCGGGAGGCCCTGGAGATCCTGGGCCGCGCGGCGGACCTGGTCTGGATTACCGGCAACCACGATCCGGAGCCCGACGGCGACCTGCCCGGCGAGGCGGCGGATGAGGTGCGGTTGGGCGACCTGGTCCTGCGGCATGAACCCCGGACCGGACCGTCGCCGGGCGAGATCGCCGGGCACCTGCATCCCTGCGCCCGGATCGCCACCCCCCGCGGGGCGGTTCGGCGCCGGTGCCTGGTCACCGACGGGGAGCGTGCGGTCCTGCCCGCCTACGGGGCCTTTACGGGGGGGCTGAACGTCCTGGATCCGGCTTTCTCGGGCCTGTTTCGGAATTCGCCCGTAGTGGCCGCCCTGGGTGACCGACGGGTCCACGCGGCGGGGGTCCGATCCCTGAGGCCGGACCGGGGCTAGAGCGGATTCCATTCCGTCTGCATCGTATCCGCAGCTCTTGAAGTAGTTGGCGCACTCGGTCGGAGTGAAGAGGTCGATGAAGTGTCCGATGGCGTCCCAGAGGGCGCCGATGGTTCGCTCGGCAGCCTTGCGCAGGAGCGCCTTGAGTTTCGAGAAGGCCTTCTCGATCGGATTGAAGTCGGGGCTGTAGGGCGGCAGGAAGCGCAGCTCCGCGCCGGCCGCCTCGATCATGGCCTGGATGCTCGGGCGCTTGTGGCTGGAGAGATTGTCCATCACCACGATGTCGCCGGGCTTGAGCTCAGGGACGAGGATCTTCTCGACGTAGACCTCGAAAGCGTCGGCGTTGATCGGC
>JADBZH010000095.1 GCA_020402585.1 Phenylobacterium sp.
CCTGCTGGCCAGCGAGGCGCGGTAGAGCGGCAGGAACCACCCGGCGGAAACTGCCGGGCTTCGCCGCCATGAGGGCGCAGGAGGGGGCTGGACCCGGCCCGCTCTAAAGAAAAATATTATAATTCAATAATTTGAAAGATCCGGGGCCGACCCGGGCCTTGGCTCAAACCTTGCGAGGATCGGGCTGCGAAGAATCGCGCGTCCGCAAAACGCCGGACGAAATCCCCGACCAGAATGGAAGGTATGACATGGGTGCTCAATCCATAAACACGAACGTGAGCGCGATGTATGCGCGCCAGAACCTGAGTGCGTCACAAGCAGAACTGAGGATCGCCGAACAGCGGATCGCCACCGGGCAAAAGGTAGCCAACGCCAAGGACAATGGCGCGATTTTCGCCATTGCGACAAACCAGAGGGGCACATCCCAGGCGCTTAACGCGGTGAGGGAGTCCCTTCAGCGCAGTCAGTCCACGGTGGATGTCTCGAGTGCGGCCGCTGAGATCGTTTCCGATCTTCTGCTCCAGATGAAGGAGAAGGCCCTCGCGTCGACGGACGCACAACTGAATTCAAGTTCACGGGCGGCGATGAACTCCGATTTCGTCGCGCTTCGGGATCAGATCACCAAGGCCGTCAACAACGCCAACTTCAACGGCGCGAACCTGATCAAAGCAGGGGCCGCCGATGTCGCGGCGCTGGCGGACGAGAGCGGCACAAGCCTCCTCACCGTCAGGGCCCAGGTCCTGGCGCTCAGCGGAAGCAATGTGACGGTCACGTCGACGACGGCCATCAGCACTGTGTCGACGGCGAAGTCGGCCCTGTCTCTGGTGAACAAGTCGATCGAGAACGTGTCGCTCGCCCTGTCTAAGCTGGGGACGGGCTCACGGGCCCTGGCGACGCATCTGACCTTCGTGAGCAAGCTTCAGGACGCCGTCGACGCTGGAATTGGAAACATCGTTGATGCGGACCTCGCGAAGGAAAGCGCCCGGCTGACAGCTCTCCAGACCAAGGAGCAGCTGGGCTTCCAGGCTCTGTCCATCGCAAACCAGGGGCCCGGTCAGCTGATCAACCTGTTCCGCTAGGACGCAGGACCAGGCGGGCCGTGACGGGCCCGCCTGGTCCCCACTTGTGCTGCACGCTGGGCCAAAAGTGCCTGGCGGGCCCGGCAAGACTTGCCCACAGACCGGCAAAATCTGCCCACCTCAAGCATGACTAACAGGTCATTAATCCAATAAAAACAATATAATAGATCTCTTCGGCAGATCCTGCCGATTGGCCCGGGCCTTGCACGGAGACAGTCGGAGCAAAATGCTCCCCGCCATCAGAATGTTGGCCGGACATCCAGAACGAAGGTTAGCAGAATGCCTGCAAGCATTAACACCAACGTCGCCGCCATGTTTGCGACGCAGAACCTGAGCCGTACCCAGGACGAGCTCAGGATGAACCAGACGCGCATCGCCACCGGTCAAAAGGTCGCGAACGCCAAGGACAATGGCGCCATCTTCGCCATCGCCCAGAACCAGCGCGCCACCTCCGGCGCCCTGAATGCGGTCCGGGAATCCCTTCAGCGGGGCCAGTCGGTGGCCGACGTGTCCATCGCGGCCGGCGAGACCATTTCCGACCTCCTGTCCCAGATGAAGGAAAAGGCCCTCGCGGCCGCTGACGCCCAGCTGAACACGTCCTCCCGTTCGGCGATGAACGCTGACTTCACGGCTCTGCGGGACCAGATCAAGAACGCCACCGAGAACACCAAGTTCAACGGCGGCAGCCTGATCAGTTCCACCGCCGCCAATGTCACCGCCCTGGCGGATGAAACCGGGAACAAGTTGATCACGGTTGCGGCCCAAAAGCTGAACCTCAGCGGCACCAACGTGACGGTGACAACTACCCAACAAGTCAACACCGTCTCGGCCGCAAAGGCTGCCCTGTCTGCGGTGAACAAGTCGATCGAGAACGTGTCGCTGGCGCTCGCCAAGCTCGGCACGGGTTCGAAGGCCCTGTACACTCACATGAACTTTGTGAACAAGCTGCAGGACGCCATCGACGCGGGTGTGGGCAACATCGTCGACGCCGACCTGGCCAAGGAAAGCGCCAAGCTCCAGGCTCTCCAGACCAAGGAACAGCTGGGCTTCCAGGCGCTCTCAATCGCCAACCAGGGCCCCGGCAACCTGTTGAGTCTCTTCCGATAGATGACGGGTCGCGCGTCGCCTCGGCGGCGCGCGGCGGCTCCGGGGCGGCGCTGGTCGCCGTCCCGGGCGTCGTCTTCCTTCCGATGGTGCTTTCGCATCGGAGACAGGAGCCATGGAAAACAAGATCAACGCCGTGCCGCCGCCGACGGAGATTCCCCCGGGTCAGTCGCAGCCCCAGGTTGCGAAGCCCCAGGAAGGCGAGTCGGGCGCTTCGGTTCCAAAATTCCAACCCTCGCCGTCCTCGGATCTTCGGCTGGTCATCGAACCGTCAGGTGGATCGTACGTCTACAAGACGATCGATCGCAGAACCGGTGAAGTCGTCTGGCAGTATCCGATGGAGGACATCCTAAAGATGCGTAGCCAGGAGTCCTACTCGGCTGGAGTTGTCATCCGCACTTCGGCCTGACCACCGGTCAAGTCGGCGATAGCGACCGTTTAACCGCTCCGGGACTCCGGCAGCGGTCGCTTGCGTTGCGGCATTAACCTTTTGCAAACCATGTTCCAGCGATATGGAGGTGTCTAGAAAGACTCAAGTCCGGCGAGTCGCACGCCGGATACGGGTGGCTCAATCGCCAAGGAGGGCGGCATGTCGCTGACGATCCAAACCAACAAGGCGGCGATGATCGCCTTGCAGAATCTGAATGCGACCACTGAGAGTCTGCAGGGCACACAGAACAAGATCGGGACCGGGTTCCGCATCTCCTCCGCCAAGGACAATTCCGCCATCTGGGCGATCGCCCAGAACCAAAGGGCTGATCTTGGCGGCCTCGCAGCGGTAAAGATGGGTCTCGACCGCGCCCAGTCCATCGGCGACACCGCCCTGACGGCAGGCCAGTCGATTTCCGAGATCCTTGTCCAGATGAAGGAAAAGGTGGTCGCCGCCCAGGACTCGTCTCTGACGTCGACGTCCCGCAAAGCCCTGGACGCGGACTTCAAGTCCCTCCTTAAGCAGATCACCCAGGTCATCCGTGACGCCGCCTTTGACGGCGCCAAGCTTCTGGACGCCTCGCTGCCTAACGGAATCGGTTTCCTGGCGGATGCGGACGGCACGGCCGTGATCACTCTGTCGAACCAGGACCTGAGGCTTGGCCAGACGAACATCACCCTGACTGCGGGAGCCTCCATAGCGACGCTCAGCACGGCCAAGGTGAGCCTTAGCAAGCTGAACGCCTCGATTGATAATGTGAGCCTGGCGCTGGCCAAGATGGGCGCCGAGGTCAAGCAGCTTCAGAACCACAACACCTTCCTCGGCAAGCTGTCCGACTCAGTGGAGGCCGGCGTCGGCAACCTGGTGGACGCCGACCTCGCCAAGGAGAGCGCCCGGTTGCAGGCCCTGAATGTCCAGCAGCAGCTTGGCGCCCAGGCCCTGTCGATCGCCAATCAGGCGCCGCAGATCATCCTGTCGCTCTTCCGGGGTGGAGGGTGAAGACTCTCTTAAGTCTTCAGGAGTAGTGACGGGGTAATGGACGGCGGGTCGTCGTCGGAAGGGACTGGGTCTTGACCTCGATCCGCAATCTTTCCCCATCGGCAGCTTCCTTGCTGCTCTCATCAGGGCAGTCAGGCGGCTTTGGCGCATCCGCGTCCTCAGGGCTTTCGGCCGGTCTCCTGGCAAGTAGCAACAGCGCCGCGGGCTCTGCGTCGGGAATTTTCTCCAACCGTCGCTTTGCGCCGACAGCGCCCTGGGCCCTGACCGCCCAGCCTAACCCCGCCAACAGCGCAGATCTGCTCACCAAGGCCGCCAAGGAGGCCCTGGGTGGTGCAAGCTTCATCGATGAAGACGCCGCCAAGCTCGACATGCCCCGGGCAAGCAGCGACTACAAGAAGCTCTTCGCCCTCTACAATGGCCTCAACACCCTCACCCAGCTGGCCGAGAACGCCAAGTCGAAGACGATTTCGAAGTCCGATGCGGCACAGCTCAACAGGGTCTTCCAGAAGGGGGTCGCAGAGGTTGTCGACTATCTGGAGACGGCGAGGTTCGAGCGGCTGCGGCTCTCCCTGGGCGAGGTGAACAGCACCGTGAGGGCGACGGCGGCCGGTCGGCCGGCAGCGGGGTCCTACCAGACGCCCCCCTTGGTGGCGACCGACGTGAACGGCGTATCCGACGCCCTGAAGGGCGACGTGAAGTTCACCATGTCCATCACCCGGATCGGGCAGACCAAGGACATCGACATCGACCTGTCCTCCTTGCCGGAGTCCGAGCGGACCCTGCCCAAGTTCGTCAGCCTGGTGAACGCCAAGCTGGAGGCGGAGGGCCTCACGACCCGCTTCGAGACCCAGCGGATTCCGGGGCAGGAACGCAATACGACGGTCGGCGGAAAGACCGTCTCCCTCGGCAAGACGCCGGACTCCTGGGCGCTAAGGCTCAAGCTCGACACCGCCGAGACAGTCACCCTGACCCCGGCGACGACGGTTCCGGCCGTCTACATCGCCCAGAAGGCGGGCAACCCGGACCCCGACGGCAAGCCGGCGACGAAGGACGGCGTGGTTAACAACCAGCTGCTCAAATTCCAGACCGGCCCCGACACCCTGTCGCCTCCAAGCGTCCTGCAAACGACCCAGGGGCTCGCCGAGGGGCAGGTCTGGGCCAAGCCGATCGACTCGGCCCTCGCCTCCGTCCGCTCCATGAAGACCCTTGCGGACGGCTCCGTGATCATCCTCTCGGACGTGACGGGCGAGGTCGCCGGCCAGAAGATCCGGGGGGACCGGGATGTCGTTCTGCAGAAGTTCGACTCCGCCGGGAAGCTGCTCTTCTCGCGGGACCTGGGCGCCTCCGATGAGGCTTCGGGGATGTCCATGGCGGTCTCGGACGATGGTCGTATCGCCATCGCCGGCAAGCTGAAAGGGAAGCTTGAAGGGGCGACGGCCGGGCCTATCACTGAGACGAAGGGGGATCTGACCGACAGCTTCGTCACGGTCTACAATGCGGCGGGCGAAGAAGTCTGGACCCAGCGGCGGGGCTCCCGCGGGGACGATGAGGCCACCCAGCTGGCCTGGGATTCCAGCGGCAAGCTCTACGTGGCCGGAAACTCGAGCACCGGTCGCGGCGGCCTGGCCGAGATCGGCCAGTCGGATGTCTTCCTGGAGACCTATGAGACCGGCGTGGACAACAAGGTGACCTACTCGGTATCTGCGGTTGTCGGCGACACGGGCAAGGACCTCGCCCGGGGCCTCGTGATCAATGGCTCTGATCTTTACCTGGCGTCGAATGACGGGGGTTTTGGGGTCATCAGGCGGTTTGACCTGTCCGGAGGGACCCCCGTCCTGCAGGCGACCCGGAACCTGGGCAGCCTCCGGGGCGGAGACCTGACCGGACTTGGCGTCGCCGATGGCCGGGTCATCGTGGCCGGCAACGCCTTCAGCGGGGACCTCGACGCCGGGAACGTCGTGCGAGCCTATTCGGGCGGCCAGGATGGCTTCGTGGCCCGACTTTCCGAGTCCCTGAACCCCAACGGCCAGGACCGGATGACCTACTATGGCGGGGCGGGCGAGGACGCGATCACCGGGGTCTCCATCCAGAATGACCGGGTGTTTGTCACCGGGACCAGCAAGGCCGACCTTCCGTCACTGAACAAGATCGGGACCATCGACGGCTTTGTCGCCGAGATCGATCCGGTCAACGGCGACACCCCCTGGGTCCGCCGGTTCAGCGGGAAGGATGGCTTCGTCTCGCCCTCGGCCATCGCGGTCGATACCGGCGGCGCCAGCGTCCTGGACCGGCTGGGCCTGCCCTCCGGAACCCTCAACGTCGCCGATTCCATCCGGCTGGATGCGGTGAGCTCGATCCGGACGGGTGACCAGCTCAAGGTTCGCGCCCGTCTGAACGGACCTGAAACGACCATCACCGTAAAGGATGGGGACACCCTGACCACCCTGGCGGAACGGATGAAGCGGGCCTTTGGGTCCCAGGCCGATGTCCGCGTCATGACGGTCGATGGCGGCCGCCGCCTCCAGGTCAAGCCGGCGACCCAGCGCAATGTGATCGAGTTGGTCGCGGGTCCGGACGGCAAGGACGCCCTCCAGGCCCTCGGTCTGCCGGAGGGTGTGCTCCGCTCCACCAGCATCGCCAAGGGGGGGAAGATTCTCCCTGGCGACGGCGGCAATCCCATCTTCGGCCTCAAGATGAACGGCAAGATCAACCTGGAGAACGAAACAGAGGTCAACCATGCCGCCGCCGAGCTGGCCGGCGCCGTCAACGTCATTCGCTCGGCCTATCGGCAACTACGGGACGCCGCAACGCCGGCGGCGGTGAAGGCGGCTGAGACGGCGAGGCTGACAGGCAACGAGCCGGTCCCGGCCTATCTTCAGAGGCGGATCTCAAACTACCAGGAAGCCTTGTCGCGGCTCACCGGATCCGGCTGACGGGCGCCTTGCATCCGGGGCGGTCAGTCTCTAGCGAAGGCCCATGGACTCCAACCCGGACCCGAAGCCCCGTCGTCCCATCCTGATCGGCGCCATCGCCGCCCTGGTGGCGGGGCTGGTCTCTGCAATCCTTCTGCTTGTCCTGGGGCGCCCCGGAGAGGGTCCCCCGCCGGCGTCCGAGGGCGGCCTTGTGGTCGAGGCCGGACCTCGCGCCGAAACCCGCCTGGCCCCCGGTCTCCCTCTGCGTTGCTATGTCGCAGGCCAGCTGGTCGGAGACCTTCCCCTTGAGGACTGCGCCCGGCGCAACGGCGTCGCCTCCGGGGCCCTGGATGTGGGTATCGACGCCACGGGCGCCCTCGGCGCCGGCGCCGCCGTCCTGACTCCCCTGCCGCCGGTCGAGGCCCCGGCTCCCGTCGAGGTGATCCAGCCGGCGGAGCCGGTGGACCCGACGGCGGGGCCGCCTGCATCGGCGCCCGTCGCCGCCTGCTGGCGATACGCCGGTTCGGAATGGCGCCGACTACCCGGCGAGATGTCCCAGTCCGCCTGCGTCCAGGCCCTGTTCTCCGGACGGTGCGAGCGCCCTGGCGAGGCCGCCTATGGACGCTGGGGAGGGATGACCCTCAGGCTGGTGCCGGGGCGCGTGGAGGTTTCCTCCGACAATCGCGTTTTCCGGCCCTTGATGGAGCAGGGCGCCAACTGCGGCTTCGCCCAGGGCGGCTGACCCTCTGGAAACGGGGCTCGCGAAAGGCCCGGGGGCGTTGTAACCTGCCTTTCATGCGCTTGCCCCTGATCCTCCTCGCCCTCACCGCGGGTTCCTCCCTCGCCGCCTGCTCCAAGCCGATCGAACCTCCGGGAACACCCGGCGTCTGCTATCAGGTCCAGCCGACGAAAGAGGGTCTGAAGTACAACCCCCTTCCCTCCAAGCAGCCCAGCCTCGAGCACTGCGCAGCCGCCCTGGAGGCGATGCGCATCCGGTTCCTCACCATGGGCGGCAACCAGACCGAGATCGCCGGGGCCTACCAGAGCAACTTCCTCTTCCTGATTTCGGCAGGCATCTACACGTCGACCTCCTGGGAAGGGGCCCGGTTCCTGGCCCTCGTCCGGTCCGGGGACGGGCGTCTCGTGATCCCGGGCGCCATGCCCATGAGTCCGGAACCCTAGATTCCCCTGTGGATGAAGCGGGCGGATGAGAACATAAGAAGAACATTTGCATTGCCCCGGGCCTGACCGTCGGCTAGCTTTGGTCTGGGCCCTGGCCCGCACCTACGGAAGCTGATGGAGAGTCGCATGGCGGGCAGCGTCAACAAGGTCATCCTGGTGGGAAATCTCGGTGCGGACCCCGAGATCCGAAGCCTAAACTCCGGCGACCGTGTCGCCAATCTGAGGGTGGCCACGTCCGAGACCTGGCGCGACCGGGGCACCGGTGAACGCAAGGAGAAGACAGAGTGGCACCGCGTGGTCATCTTCAACGACAACCTCGTGAAGGTGGCCGAGAACTATCTGCGCAAGGGCTCTAAGGTGTACATTGAGGGCGCTCTGCAGACCCGCAAATGGTCCGACGCCTCAGGCCAGGAGAAGTTCTCGACGGAGGTCGTCCTCCAGAAGTTCCGGGGCGAACTGACCATGCTGGACGGCCGCGGCGATGACGCCGGAGGCCGTGACAGCGGCGGCGATTACGGCGGCGGCTTCCAGTCCGGCGCCCGCGCCCAGCCCTCGGGTCCGCGTGAGGATTTCTCCGCTGATCTCGACGACGAAATTCCCTTCTAGGCCAGGGGCTTCACCCGCGCGTTTCCCCCGCTGACGGGAGTGACGGGGTCCGCCGCTTCGGTTGGCCCGCCAGCCTGAAAATGGTAAAGAAATTCAGGCCATTTCCCGCCTGATTCTAAAGGCCAGTCCTCCCTTTGAGCAGCACAGGTTCCCCCCCGTCCGAAGACGGACGCGCGCCCGGCGTGGCGCCGATCACCATCGAGGACGAGCTTCGCCGCTCCTATCTCGACTACGCCATGAGCGTGATCGTCAGCCGCGCCCTTCCGGACGTCCGTGACGGGCTTAAGCCGGTCCACCGGCGGATCCTGTTCTCGATGAATGACCTGGGCATGAGCCCGGACCGGCCCTATTCCAAGTCCGCCCGCGTGGTGGGCGACGTTCTGGCCCGCCTGCACCCCCATGGCGACCAGTCCGTCTATGACGCCCTGGTGCGCATGGCCCAGCCCTTCTCCATGGGCCTCCTGCTGGTGGACGGCCAGGGCAACTTCGGCTCGGTGGACGGCGATCCTGCGGCGCAGATGCGCTATACCGAATGCCGCATGACCAAGGCGGCGACGGCCCTCCTGGCCGACCTCGACCTCGATACGGTCGACTTCAAGGACAACTACGACGGCAAGGAGAAGGAGCCGGTTGTCCTGCCGTCCCGGATCCCGAACCTGCTCGTCAATGGCGCCGGGGGTATCGCCGTTGGCATGGCCACCAACATCCCGCCGCATAACCTGGGCGAGATCGTCGACGCCGCCCTCGCCCTCATCGAGCGTCCGGACATCCCCCTGGACGAGCTCCTGGACATCGTTCCGGGCCCCGACTTCCCCACCGGCGGGGAGATCATGGGCCGGTCGGCCTCCCGCACCGCCCTGATGACGGGGCGGGGCTCGGTGATCATGCGCGGAACAGCGGCCATCGAGCAGGTCCGCAAGGAGCGCGAGGCGATCGTCATCACCGCCATCCCCTATCAGGTGAACAAGGCGGTCCTGGTTGAGCGGATTGCCGAGCTTGTGCGCGACAAGCGGATCGAGGGCGTGGCGGACCTGCGCGACGAAAGCGACCGCCAGGGCATGCGGGTCGTGGTGGAGCTCAAGCGCGACGCCTCCGCCGATGTGGTTCTCAACCAGCTTTACCGCTTTACGCCCCTTCAGACCTCCTTTGGCGTGAACATGC
This sequence comes from Phenylobacterium sp., assembly GCA_020402585.1. Taxonomy (GTDB): domain Bacteria; phylum Pseudomonadota; class Alphaproteobacteria; order Caulobacterales; family Caulobacteraceae; genus Phenylobacterium. The sequence continues at coordinate 9,474 of JADBZH010000095.1, forward strand.
TGGCCCTCAACCGGGGGCGTCCCGAGCTGATGGGCCTTCGCGAGATGCTCCAGGCCTTCGTGGACTTCCGCGAGGAAGTGGTCCTCAGGCGCACCCGGCACGAGCTGTCCCGTTCCCGCGACCGGGGCCATGTCCTGGTCGGCCTGGCCATCGCCGTGGCCAACATCGACGAATTCATCCAGATCATCCGCTCGTCCAAGGACCCCTCCGAGGCCCGGGAGCGCCTGGTGGCGCGGGACTGGCCGGCGGGCGACATGCTGCCCCTGGTGGAGCTGATCGCTGACCCCCGCACCCTGGTGGTGGACGGGAACCAGATCCGCCTGACCGAGGACCAGGCCCGGGCCATCCTCGCCCTGACCCTGTCCCGCCTGACCGGGCTGGGCCGAGACGAGATCTTCGAGGAGGCCGGCGAGCTGACGGGGGGCATTTCGGGCCTCCTTGCGATCCTGGAGTCCCGGGAACTGCTCATGAGCATCGTCCGGGACGAGCTGGTTCAGGTGAAGACCGACTTCGCAATCCCCCGCCGCACCGAGATCGTCGACGGCGGCGGCGATCTGGAGGACGAGGACCTCATCGCCCGCGAGGCCATGGTGATCACCGTCACCCACGGCGGTTACGTCAAACGAACCCCCCTCGTCACCTACCGGACCCAGCACCGGGGCGGCAAGGGCAGGTCCGGCATGGCGACCAAGGACGAGGACGCCGTGATCCGGGTGATCTCGGCCTCGACCCATGCGCCCATGCTGTTCTTCTCCTCCGGCGGCAAGGTCTACAAGCTGAAGGTCTGGCGCCTGCCGGTCGGCGCGCCCACGGCCCGCGGCAAGGCCTTCGTCAACCTCTTCCCGATCGAGCCGGGCGAGACCATGACCTCCATCCTCAGCCTCCCTGAGGACGAGGCCGAATGGAGCGGGCTGGACGTGATGTTCGCCACCCGGTCGGGCCATGTGCGGCGCAACCGCCTCACCGACTTCGTCCAGATCAACCGCAACGGCAAGATCGCCATGAAGCTGGACGAGGGGGACTCCATCGTCGGCGTGGCCCTCTGCAAGGCGGCGGAAAACGACATCCTGCTCACCACCGCCCTCGGTCGGTGCATCCGTTTCGCCGTTGACGAGGTCCGCGTCTTCGCCGGACGGGACTCCACCGGCGTCCGCGGCGTGCGCCTTGCGGAGGGTGACGAAGTCATCTCCATGGCCATCCTCAGGGCGGTGGGCGCCACGGCCGAAGAGCGGGCGGCCTATGTGCGCCATGCCAACGCCATGCGCCGTGCGGTGACCGGCGAGGGTGCCGACGCCGAGGACGCCTCGACCGTCGAAGAGGACGGCGAGGATGAGGCGGTGTCGGCGCTCGCCGCCCTCAGCCCGGAGCGGATCGCTGAGCTCGGGGCCGCCGAGGAGCAGATCCTCACCGTCTCGAGCGAAGGCTTCGGCAAGCGGTCCTCGGCCTACGAGTTCCGCCGCACGGGCCGGGGCGGCCAGGGGCTTCTGGCCCAGGACCTGTCCCGTCGCGGGGGTCGCCTGACGGCCTCCTTCCCGGTCGAGGAGCATGACGAGATCCTCCTTGTGACGGACCAGGGTCAGCTGATCCGAACCCCTGTCACCCAGATCCGTGTCGTGGGTCGCAACAGCCAGGGCGTGATCATCTTCCGCACCGGCGAAGGCGAGCAGGTCGTCTCCGTAGAGCGCCTCGCCGATCCCTCCGGGACCGCTGACGATGAACCCGAGGGTCCGGATCCGGGGGTCTGAGGCGGTCCCCAGACCCGGGCCCGGGCGAAATTTGTTCTTGCCAGACCCCTCCAACCCGGCGAAAGGCGAAGGCGGGTTCAAGTTGGGGAAACCTTGATGGCGAAGCGCGTAGGCCTCTATCCGGGCACCTTCGATCCCATTCACAACGGCCACACCGACATCATCGGGCGGGCCGTGAAGCTGGTGGACCGTCTGGTCCTCGGAGTCGCCATCAATACCGGCAAGGGTCCGATGTTCTCCCTCGAGGAGAGGGTGGCCATTGTCGAGGCCGAGGCGGCGGCCCTGACCGGCGGTGCGGAGATCGTCGTCCAGCCCTTCGAGGGACTGACCATGCACTTTGCGCGGGAAGTCGGCGCGAACGTGATTGTCCGTGGCCTGAGGGCTGTGGCGGACTTCGAGTTCGAGTTCCAGATGACGGCCATGAACCAGCAACTCGACCGCGAGATCGAGACGGTTTTCCTGATGGCGGATCCCCGGCACCAGGCGATCGCCTCCAAGCTGGTCAAGGAAATCGTCTCCCTGGGCGGCGACGTGACCAAGTTCGTCAGCCCCCGGGTCAAGGAAGCGCTTCTCTCCAAGGTCGGCCGTTGATCCGCCCGGCGTCCGCCGCCCTTGCCGCCCTGCTCACGCTGGCGGGCGTCTCCGCGCCAGCCCATGCGGCCCAGAAGCCTGCGCCCGCCGCTCCGGCCCTAAAGGCCGGAGGCGCGCCCACGGCGGCCGACTGGCGAACGCCGGACCCTCAGGACGTTCTTGTCATCGACACCAACAAGGGCCGGATCCTTGTGGAGTTGGCCACCCTGGCCGCACCGAACCATGTCGCCCGCCTTCGGGAACTGACCCGCAAGGGACTGTACGACGGTCGCAGCTTCTTCCGGGTCATCGACGCCTTCATGGCCCAGACCGGGGACCCGGAGGACCGGGGAACGGGGGGCAGCGACCTGCCGGACATGGCTGCCGAGTTCACCTTCCGCAGGGGAGCCGATACGCCCTTCGTCCGGGTGGCCGACCAGACCGTGGCCGAGATCGGCTTCATCGGCGCCCTGCCGGTCATGACCCAAAGCTCCCAGCTCATGCCGATGACTGCCGATGGGCGAGTGTCCGGCTGGGCGCTCTTCTGCCCCGGCGTGGCGGGCATGGCCAGGGGCGGAGATCCCGACAGCGCCAACAGCCAGTTCTTCCTCATGCGCCAGGCCTACCCCTCCCTGGAAAAACGCTACACCGCCTTCGGGCGTGTCATCTCCGGCCTCGAGGTCGTCCGCGCCATCAAGACCGGCGAGCCGGTCGATCCCCCCCAGGACATCATGACCCGCGTCCAGGTCCTGGCCGACATGCCCGCATCCTCCCGGCCGAAGGTGCGTGTGATCGAGACCCGCGGGGCCTGGTTCGCCGCAGAGATCGCCCGTGTCCGGACCAGTCTCGGCGCGGATTTCACGGCCTGCGCCATCAGCATTCCCTCGGAGGTGAAGTAATGGATCCCGAAAACACCCTTCTGCTGGCGACCGAAACCGGCCAGGTCACCATCCGCCTCCGCCCGGACCTGGCGCCCCAGCATGTCGCCCGGATCAAGGAGCTGGCCCGGGAAGGGTTCTACAACGACGGCGCCTTCCACCGCGTAATCCCGGGCTTCATGGCCCAGGGCGGGTGTCCGCACGGCACCGGCATGGGCGGCTCGTCCAAGCCCAACCTGCCGGCGGAATTCTCCCGCGAGCCGCACGTCCGCGGCGTCTGCTCCATGGCGCGGACCAACAATCCGAACTCCGCCAACAGCCAGTTCTTCATCTGCTTCGACGACGCCACCTTCCTCGATGGCCAGTACACGGTCTGGGGCGAGGTGACCGAAGGCATGGAGCACATCGACTCCCTTCCCAAGGGCGAGCCGCCGCGCACGCCGGGCAGGATCGTTTCGATGACGGTCGCCGCCGACGCCTGAGGCCGGGCTTGACGCCCGCAGCCGGGCGTGGGCAACAGCGGCGCCATGCAGCTGTCGGACTTTGACTTCGAACTCCCGCAAGACCGCATCGCCCTGCGGCCTGCAGAGCCGCGCGATTCCGCCCGGCTTCTGGTCGTGCGTCCCGGTCAGGGTCTTGAGGACCACCGGGTCCGGAACCTGCCGGCGCTCCTGCGGGCCGGAGATATCCTCGTGGTCAACGAGACCCGGGTCATTCCTGCGCGCCTGAAGGGGCGGCGGAGCCGGGAAGGATCGGACATCGCCGTGGAGGCGACGCTGCACCAGAGGGTCTCAGGAGCCTCCTGGAGAGCCTTCATGCGCCCGGGAAAGAAGATCAGAGCCGGCGATCGACTGGCCTTCTCAGACCTTGGGGCGACCGTGGCGGAGAAGGGAAGGGACGGGGAGTTCACCCTCGACTTCGACTGTTCCGGCCCGGAGCTGGACGCGGCCATTGACCGCGTCGGGGAAATGCCCCTGCCGCCCTACATCGCTTCGAAGCGGAAGCAGGATGAACGCGACCGTACCGACTACCAGACCGTCTATGCGCGACGGGAGGGGTCGGTGGCGGCGCCCACCGCGGGGCTGCACTTCACGCCCGAACTGCTCGCACGGCTTCAGGATGCGGGTGTCGGTATGGCGAGGGTCACCCTCCATGTCGGCGCCGGCACCTTCCTGCCTGTGAAGACAGAGGATCTGGCGCAGCACCGGATGCATGCGGAATGGGGGGAGATCACCCCGGAGACTGCGGACCAGATCAACGCCGCCCGTGCGGCGGGGGGGCGGGTGATCTGCGTGGGTACGACCTCCCTCCGCCTTCTGGAGAGCGCTGCGGGCCTCGACGGCGTCCTGCCGGCCTGGACGGGCGAGACCGACATCTTCATCACGCCTGGCCGTCCGTTCCGGATCGCTGATGGACTGATGACCAACTTCCACCTGCCGAAGTCGACCCTCTTCATGCTGGTCAGCGCCCTGTCGGGGCTGGAGGTCATGAAGTCGGCCTACGCCCACGCCATCGCCGAGGGATACCGCTTCTATTCCTATGGAGACTCCAGCCTGCTCTGGAGGGCCGGGTGAGCGCCTTCCCCTTTGACATCTCCGCCCGGGATGGCGCGGCGCGCACTGGGGTCCTGAAGACGGCCCGGGGTGAGATCCGCACGCCGGCCTTCATGCCCGTCGGCACGGCCGCCACGGTGAAGGCCCTGACCGTGGACCAGGTCCGGTCCACGGGCGCGGACATCATTCTGGGCAACACCTACCACCTCATGCTGAGGCCCGGCCCGGAGCGCCTCCAGCGCCTCGGTGGCCTGCATCGTTTCATGCGCTGGCCGGGACCGATCCTGACCGACTCCGGGGGCTTCCAGGTGATGTCCCTCTCGGGCATCTCGAAAGTGACCGAGGAGGCGGTGACCTTCCGGAGCCATATCGACGGCTCCCGGCACGTGCTCACCCCGGAGCGATCCATCGAGATCCAGGCGGACCGCCTCGGCGCGGATATCGTGATGCAGTTGGACCAATGCGTCTCCTGGCCGGCGGAGGAGGGCGCCGCCGCGGCGGCCATGCGTCTCTCGGATCGATGGGGCCGGCGGTCGAAGGCCGCCTTTGGCCAGAGGGACCAGCAGGTCCTGTTCGGCATCCAGCAGGGCTCGACCTTCGAGGCCCTTCGTCGGGAGTCCGCCGACCGCCTGGTCGAGACCGGCTTTGACGGCTACGCCATCGGCGGCCTCGCCGTGGGGGAGGGCCACGAGGCCATGTGCCGGGTTCTGGACTACGCCCCCGGCTTCCTGCCCGCAGACCGCCCGCGTTACCTCATGGGGGTGGGCAAACCGGTGGACCTGGTCGAGGCTGTCGCCCGGGGCGTGGACATGTTCGACTGCGTCCTGCCGACCCGCTCCGGCCGGCATGGCCAGGCCTGGACCTGGGCAGGGCCGATCAACCTGAAGAACGCCCGTTTCGCCGAGGACGACAGCCCCCTCGATGAGACCCTGGAATGCCCCGCCTCACGGGACTACGCGAAGGCTTACCTGCATCACCTTGTGAAAGCAGAAGAAATCTTGGGTCAGGTCCTGTTGTCCTGGCACAACATCGCCTTCTACCAGGCCCTCACTTCAGCCATGCGGGCGGCGATCTCCGAGGGCAGGTTCGAAGCCTTCCGGAAGGACTTCCATGCCCGGCAGGCGGTGCGCGAGGCGGGCTGACCCCTGCTACTTCGGGGCTGGCTTGCGCCTGTTGGGGGAGGCCGGCGGCGCGCACTTCAACTGTTCGCCCAGACCCTTGAGGTAGGCTCTTCGGGCTTCTCCGGCTGAAATGGCGGCCTGTACACGCTTCTGGTGGCTTTCCGCGCCCGAGAGTCTCCGCACCCAGCCCCGGAAGGGAATGGCGCTGGAGGCGAAGTCGGCGATGGCGTCCAGCGCAGCCTCGCCACCCATCTCGCCCAGGCTTTCCTGGTCGATCTCCATCTCGTCCAGGTCCGGCCCCAGGGCGCCGTTGAGGGGAAGCAGGAGGGCGGTGATCCGGGCGCAGGTCATCGGGACCGGGCGGGCGTAGGGCGACTTCGCCGCCTCTTTAAGGACGAAAGGAATCTGGTCCCGCACCACATTGACGTCCCTCAGGGGAGACGAGAGGGCGTTGCCTAGGCCCGCCCCTGTCACCTCTGCGCCGTCCTGGAGGTCGCCTGCCCCGGGGGTGGGCACGCTGGCGCAGGCTCCAAGGGCTAAGACCGGCAGCAGAAGGAACAACAGCGCGCGCATCACGCCACTCTGGCGCCGATGCCCCGCTCTGGCCAGACCCTGCCTCAGCCTTGCCCCGGCCTTCCGCCGGCCCTATGGTCCGCGCCGCTTCGTCCGGCGTCCCTGCGCCGCGCGGGGGCCGGTAGCTCAGTGGTAGAGCATCCGACTTTTAATCGGATGGTCCTGGGTTCGAATCCCAGCCGGCCTACCATCCCGCCTGTCGTGTCCCTCAATAGGTATGGCTGCTCGGATCGGGCAGGCCGAGGATGCGCTTGGAGATGATGTTGTTCTGCACCTCGGAGGAGCCCCCGGCGATGGTGCTGGACTTGATGCGCAGGTAGATGCGGCCAGCTTCACGCTCCTCCTCGGTGAAGTCCTCGCCCGCCCAGCCGGCGCCGGCCAGGCCCATGGCTTCGACCATCATCTCGCAATGGTCGGTCATGATCCGCGAGTTGGCGTTCTTCATGATCGAGGTCGCCGCCGAGGGGCCGTTGGCGCGCTTCGCCTCCAGGGCTACCCGGCGCAGGGTCAGGGCGTAGGTCCGGGCGTCCATGTCGTGCTGGGCCAGGCGGGTGCGGAAGTCCGGGTCGGCCAGCCGTCCATCCTCTTCCTGGCCGTAGTAGCGGCGGGCCACGTCGCGCAGGTGTCCGGTGTCGAAGCGCGGGCGGCCATCGCCGCCGCCGGACAGGCCGTTTCGCTCATGCTGGAGAAGGCGCTTGCCCACCGTCCAGCCGCCGTTCAGCGGGCCGACGAGGTTCGCCTTGGGGACCTTCACGTCGGTGAAGAAGGTCTCGCAGAAGGGGGAGGAGCCTGAGATCAGCAGGATGGGCCGGGTCTCGACGCCCGGTGTGCGCATGTCGATCAGGACGAAGGAAATGCCCTCGTGCTTGCGGCTGGCGTCGGTGCGCACCAGGCAGAAGCACCAGTCGGCGTACTGGGCGCCCGAGGTCCAGATCTTCTGGCCGTTGACCAGGAAGTGGTCGCCCTTGTCCTCGGCCCGGGTCTGGAGCGAGGCCAGGTCCGACCCCGCCCCCGGCTCGGAATAGCCCTGGCACCAGCGAAGCTCGCCCCGGACGATGGGCGGGATGTGCCTCTGCTTCTGCTCTTCGGTCCCGTATTCCAGCAGGGTCGGACCGAACATCATCACCCCCATGCCGCCGATGGGGTTCCAGGCGCCGATGCGGGCCATCTCCTCGCGCAGGATGCGGGCGTCGGCCGCCGACAGGCCGCCACCGCCGTAGGCCGCCGGCCAGGTCGGAACGCCCCAGCCCTTCTCGCCCATACGGGTCTTCCAAATCGCATAGTCGCCCTCAACGGGGACAGGCGCTTCGGAGGCCGCGATGTCATGCCGGTTCTTCAGGGATTGCGGGAAGCTCGCTTCGAGCCAGGCGCGGGCCTCAGCCCGGAAGGCTGTGTTGTCCTGGGCGCCGAAGTCGGCCATGGCGATCTCCTCCCGTTCGGGCGGTGGCTCCGCCCGGTCCTGACGGCATGAGACGACCGGGGCGGGCCCCTGTCAACGCGCCGGGGGCAGGACGTCCTCGATCGCCTCCAGCCAGTGGCGGAGGGGAGCGGGCGCGTGCGCCGACAGGTGCATCCAGCAGCCGATATTGGCCGTGAAGACTGCGTTCGGAGCGCCGGAAGTCAGGGCGGCGATCCGGCCCTCGGCCAGCCGCCCGGCCATCTCCGGGTTCAGGAGGGACCAGGCCCCGGCCGAGCCGCAGCACAAGTGGCCGTCCGCCACCGGCTGAGGATCGTAGCCCAGTCGGCGGAGCAGGGCGGGGATCCGCCCGGCCAGCTTCAGTCCGTGCTGGAGGGAGCAGGGCTCATGGACGGCGATCCGGGGGCGGGCGGGGGGCGTCGCGGCCTCCAGGGGCAGGGCCTCCATGATCTCGACGGGGTCGCGCACCCGGTCCGCCAGGCGGCGGGCGAGGTCGGCATAGGCGGGGTCGTCGCGCAGCAGGTCAGGGTAGTCATGCAGGTAGGCGCCGCAGCCTGACGACGTCGCCAGCACCGCCTCGGCGCCGTCATCCAGTAGGGGGGCCCAGGCGTCCAGGTTGCGTCGTGCAAGAGTGCGCGCCTTCTCACGGGCGTCGAGGTGGCCGGGCACGGCGCCGCAGCACCCCGCCTGCGGCGCCTCCACCAGGCTGATCCCGAACCGGTCGAGGATCCGGGCGGCGGCGGCGTTGAAGTGGGGAGCCGCGCCGGACTGGACGCAGCCGGTCAGGAGGACCATCCGCCGGGCGTGCCGGACGGGCGCGCGGTCGGCGGGGCCCGGGGCGGGTGGGACCTTGTCCTTCAGGGCGCGGGGCAGGACCGGGCGCAGGGCCCGACCCAGGCCGGAGAGGAAGCCGAAGGCGGGCGACAGGGCCAGGGCGCGGATCGCCGCTCTCTGCAGGCGGCCGGCGGCGGGTCGGGGCGCGGCCTCCAGCACGGCGGCCTGGCCGACCTCGAAAAGCCGGTGGTACTCGACCCCGGACGGACAGGTGGTCTCGCAGGCCCGGCAGCCCAGGCAGGCGTCGAGCGCCTCGCGGGTCAGGTCCGTGACCGGCTCGCCCTCCAGGGCCTGCTTCATCAGGTAGATGCGGCCGCGGGGGCCCATCAGCTCCTCGCCGGTCAGCTGGTAGGTGGGGCAGGTGGCGTTGCACATGCCGCAGTGGACGCAGGCCCTCAGGGCGGTCTCGGCGACCTGCCGGGCCTCGCCGGCCAGGGCGTCGGTCAGGCGGGTGCGCATTCAGACCTCCGGATACATGCGGCCGGGATTGAGGATTCGGTCCGGGTCCAGGGCCGCCTTGATCCTCTGGTGCAGGGCCAGGAGCGGCGGCGGCAGGGGCTGGAAGGCGGGGTCGGCGGTACCCCGGATCCTCCGGATGTGGCCGCCCAGCCGGGCCGCCTCGTCCCAGTGGCCGGGCGACGGCGCCGCCGCCCTCAGCCAGCGCACGCCGCCGGCCTGGTCCCAGGGCAGAGCCTCGAAGTCCCCCGCCGGCCCGGTGCGGGGCAGGGCGATGCGCCAGAGCTCTTCGCCGTCGGCCAGGATCGGATGCGAAAGGTCGCGGATCGCCGCCCAGCCTGACGGGTCCGCCGCCTCGCCGCCGATCCCGGCGACGGCGGCCTCGACGCCGGCGCGTCCGCCGGACAGGCGCAGGTGCAGCCTCTCGCCGTCATGGAAGGCGCCGGAGAGGGGCAGGGGGCGGCGCATCAGGTCGGCGACCCGGCGCCGGGCCTCCTCCCCGGGAAGGTCCAGGGTGAGGGCGGCCTCCACGGCGGGGCGGGGAACCACCCGCAGGGAGATGTCCAGGAGGACGCCAAGGGTCCCATGGGCGCCGGCCATGAGACGGAAGGCGTCGAAGCCCGCCACGTTCTTGAACACTGTGCCGCCGAACCTCAGCACCTCGCCGCGGCCGCTGAGGACCCGGACGCCGAGGACGTAGTCCCGCAGGGCGCCGGTGAAGGGCCGGCGCGGCCCGGAGAGCCCAGAGGCGACCGCCCCGCCCAGGGTTCCCCCCGCACCGAAGCGGGGCGGCTCGAAGGCCAGCATCTGGCCATTCGCCTCGAGAAGGGCCTCTATCTCGGAAAGCGGCGTCCCGGCCCGGGCGGTGAGAACCAGCTCGGCGGGATCGTAGTCGACGAGGCCGCGGTGGGCTGCGGCGTCCAGGGGATCGCCCGCGACGGGGCGTCCCTGACCCGCGCGCGTCCCCGCTCCCCGGATCTCCAGGGCGCGCCGCTCCGCCGCCGCCGACCGCACTGCGCCAGCCAGGACCTCTGTCAGGTCGGCTTCAGAAGCATTCGAAATGGGCAAAGGGCAGGGCTCCTTCGCCAAGGTTGACGTGGGCCCCCTCTCTTGTCCAGCCAGACGCGAGCTCGCGCCTGGGTTCCGCCCGAGGCGTTCCGGCCGGTGGGGCCTGCCCCTTGGGAGACGGCAGGCCCCGCCTTACGCCGGGTTCAGCGGATCTTGGCGTTCAAGTGTCGGGCGACGGCCTGAGCGGCCTTTCCGCCTTGCCGCCATGCGCCGCCGACTGTGACCGCCAAAGGATCGTCACTGGCGTCCCCCGCGAAGAAGAGTCGGTCTTCAACAGGTTGAGAGTAGACTCTTCGTGCAGCGAAATGACCCACGGACTGATGAGGGTATGAGCCCAGCGCGAAGGGATCCCCCAGCCAGTCGGTGGTTGCAGTCGAGCGAACCTGCGCGGAACCGCCAATGACATTCCTGAGCAAACTCAGAGCGAAGGCTTCCATCGCGGCCGGCCCCTCAGCGACCAATCGACGCGACATGGGGCCGGGGATCAGGGCGGTGATCATCTGCTTGTCGGGGGATGCCACAAGTGCATGGTACTGGCCTTGCTGAATATGGCTGTTGGAGAGCGCATACTCAGGCAGGTCGGGCATCGGCCGATCCAGCACCATGGCCACCTTCTCCAACGCTCCCATCGGCAGATTACGGATGGCCGCCTGGGTGGTTTCAGGCAGGGCGGGGTCGAAGCGAAGGGCGCCGGACGCCAGGACTCCGGTCGAAACCGTGATGATGGCTTTTCGTGCGCGAATACGTCCGAATGGCCCCTCTGCCGTCACACCGTGACCCTCTGACCAGACCAGTCGCGTCACTGGACTGTTGAGGCGGATGTTCAGCCCGCTTGCGAGACCTGCAACCAGAGAACCCACGCCATTGGCGGGGAGAAGGTCCTCTCCGGCTTCAAGATTGTAGGACCCCTTCAGGGAAACCTGATCCGGGTCCTCGCCCATTTCAACGGCGAAGAAATTCCTGACGACTCGCTGCGCCGGGGTCGGATTGGGAAGTGTTGCGCCCAGCGCGCGATCCTTCAGACGGGCGAACGGCAGCATCTGACCGATCTCAAAGGCTACTAAAGCCTCATAGGCATCCTTCATAGCATCAGGGCTGGAGAGGCCCTGGTCGAAGAGGGCGGTGTTCTGGTAGCTGCTTTCCATCAGACCTACACCAGCCTGCCGCGCCAGCGGAACAAGCGGATTGGTCGCCTTATTGTGCAGCAAGTAGGGGCCACGATCAAAGGCGCGCCCGAGGGTCTGTGTATCCGTCAGGGCGCGACCCCCGACCCGATCACGAGCCTCAAGGACCAGGGCGGACACGCCAGAGGCCTTCAGGACCCGCGCCGCCGAAATCCCGGCGCACCCCGAACCAATAATGACGACGTCTGTATCCGTGACGGTTCCGGCGCGGGCGGCGAAGCCTATTGCCGAGACAGCCAAGCCTCCGATAATCGCGCGGCGGTCCAGATGCATCATTTGCGCCTCTAAAATATGAGAATAGTCTCGCTTTTGTAAATATGAGAGGACTCTCGTATTGTCAACCGGCGCTCGTGTAATGAAGGGGAGGGCCATTGATCGTGCCCGGGCCTAAGGCCAAGTCGCCGACGCAGGATCGCGGGCAGCGTCGCGTTCAGCTTTTGCTTGATGCGGCGGCGGACCTCATTCTGGTCCATGGCGCCGAGGGTCTCAAAATGGACATGGTCGCCAAGAAGGCCGCCACGTCGCCCGGCTCGCTCTATCAGTTCTTTCCCAACCGGGCGGCGATCTTGGTCGCCCTGATGGAGCGCCTCAGCCAGGAATTGCAGGGTCTGGCGTCGGAGATCGTCCGCCGGCAGCGCGCGGATCCGCCCCCGTCCATGGTTGAGGCTGCTCGGGCGTTCCTTCAGCCTTTCCTCGAATTCTATGCGCGGAATCGAGCCTACGTGATCCTCGCCGAGGCCTCTGATCGCGTTTTCGCGGGGCAGGCCCCTCGCTTCAGCGAGGATGATCATGTCGCTGCGGCGATGGAAGAGGTCCTTCGCCCCTACGTGGAGGTCCAGACGTGGGACCGTCTAGGTGTTGTCTGCCGCCTGTTGACGGTGATTGGGCATTCCTCGATTCAGGCCGCCTACGACCTGGACGAGGAGGACCGGGCCCGTTGGCTGGGAGAACTGGACCGACTGATCCAAAGCTATCTCAAGACGCTGCAGGACACAGGCGCGAATGAGGCCTTCGCGGCTGGGTGAAGCGCCTTCGCGGCGACAGGCGTCCACGCCCAAGAGTGGCCTCATCCTCCCACCCCTCTCGGGCCGCGCAACCCAGGAACATCGTCAGACGCCCGATTGAGGTTCCTGTACCTTCTGCGTTGAGGGCCGGGTTCGCCGTCCGGTCGGCGTCAGAACCGCTCGAGGTGGGCAAAGGGCAGGGCTCCGTTGTGGACATGCATGCCGCCGTACTCGGCGCAGCGGGCGAGGGTGGGGATGGCCTTGCCGGGATTGAGCAGGCCCTGCGGGTCGAAGGCGGCCTTGAGGGCGTGGAAGGCGTTCACCTCGGCCTCGCTGAACTGGACGCACATCTGGTTGATCTTCTCGCGACCGACCCCGTGTTCGCCGGTGATTGAGCCGCCGACCGAGACGCAGAGCTCCAGGATGGCGCCGCCGAGGGCCTCGGCCTTGGCCAGGTCGCCGTCGAGGTTGGCGTCGTAGAGGATCAGGGGGTGCAGGTTGCCGTCGCCGGCATGGAAGACATTGGCGACCCCCAGGCCATGCGCCTCCGCCAGCCGGCCCATCTCGGCCAGGACGAAGGGCAGGGACTTCCGGGGGATGGTCCCGTCGATGCAGTAATAGTCGGGCGCCAGCCGCCCCATGGCCGGGAAGGCGCCCTTGCGGCCCGCCCAGAAGCGCCGGCGCTCATCCTCGTCGCGGGCGATCCGGACCTCGGTGGCGCCGGAGTCGCGCAGGAGGGCGGAGACCCGCTCAATCTCCTCGGCCACGTCCTCGGCCTGGCCGTCGATCTCGCACAGGAGGATGGCGGCGGCGTCCTTGGGGTAGCCCGCCCGGGCGAAGTCCTCGGCCGCCCGCAGGGCCGGCCCGTCCATCATCTCGAGCCCCGCCGGCGTGACGCCCGCCGCCATGATGGCGGCTACGGCCTCCGCCGCCCGGCCCACATCGTCGAAGGCGGCGAGGATGAGGCGCGTGGTCTCCGGCAGGGGCTGGAGGCGCAGGAGCACCTCGGTCACCACCCCCAGCAGGCCTTCCGAGCCTGTGAAAAGGGCCATGAGGTCCAGGCCCGCCGCATCCGCCGCCGGCCCGCCGAGCGTCAGGACCTCTCCGTCCAGGGTGACCACCTGGACCGACAGGATGTTGTGCACGGTCAGGCCGTACTTCAGGCAGTGAACGCCGCCGGCGTTCTCCGCCACATTGCCGCCGATCGAGCAGGCGATCTGGGATGAAGGGTCGGGGGCGTAGAACAGGCCATGGGGCGCCGCCGCCTCGGAAACGGCCAGGTTGCGCACCCCCGGCTGGACCCGGGCGGTGAGGGCGACGGGGTCGATCTCCAGGATCTTCGAGAACTTGGACATGACCAGCAGGACGCCGCCGGGAAAGGGCAGGGCCCCGCCGGAAAGGCCCGTACCGGCGCCGCGGGTCACGACCGGGACCCCAAGGTCTGCGCAGGCCTTCATGACGGCCCTGACCTGCTCCAGGGTCTCCGGCAGAACAACAGCGGCGGGAAGCGACCTGTAGGCGGGCAGGCCGTCGCTCTCGTAGGCGCGCAGGGCCTCGGCGCCGTCGAGATAGCCGCCGGCAGGCAGGAGGGGCGCCAGCCGGGCGCGCAGCACGCGCCGGTCCACCGGTGGAAATTCTGCATCGAGGCGGGGATCAAACTGGTCGAGCATCTCGGTTTTCCCGGGCGGCGGGTTTACATAGCGCCTGGACCGGGCCGCGCCACAAGGAATGCGCGCCCCAGAGGGAGAGCGACATGGATCTGGGACTTAAGGGCAAGAACGCCATCGTGACGGGCGCCACCCGCGGCATCGGCCGGGCCATCGCCGACCTCCTTGCTGACGAGGGGGTCAACGTCTCCCTCTGTGCGCGCAAGGCCGACGAGGTCGCCGCCACGGTGAGCGCCCTCGAGGCGAAGGGCGTCAAGGCCTTTGGCCAGGTGGTGGACATCGCCGACGGCGCCGCCCTGCAGGGCTTCGTGCGGGCCTCGGCCGAGGCGCTCGGCGGCCTGGACATCCTGGTCTCGAACGCCAGCGCCCTGGTCCAGGGCGCCCGCCCTGAGGATTGGAAGGCCATGTTCGAGATCGACATCTTGGGCGCGGTGAACGCCCTGGACGCCGCCCGGCCCCACCTTGAGACCGCCGCCGGCAAGACGGGCGACGCCGCAGTGGTCCTGATTTCCTCCATCTCGGCCGCAGAGGCCGCTGCGCCTTCCGCCTACGGGGCGATGAAGGCGGCCCAGATCCACTTCGCCAAGGGGATCGCCCGTGAGGGCGCGGCGAAGGGCCTGCGCTGCAACGTCGTCTCGCCGGGAACCGTCTTCTTCGAGGGTGGCGTCTGGGGGAACGTCAAGGCGGCCATGCCGGCCTTCTTCGAGCAAATGCTGAAGCGCAACCCGACCGGACGCATGGCCACGCCGGAAGAGATCGCCGCCGCCACGGTCTTCCTGTGCAGCCCCCGCTCGGCCTTCACCACGGGCATCAACATGGTGGTCGACGGCGGACTCTCCCAGAGGGCGAATTTCTAAGCGTTTTCAGGTTTGTGCTTGTGTCTACCGCGACTTCCTCGCAGGTTCCGCTGAACGAATCCGCGAGGGGGGTCCGGTCCGGGCATGTTCGACTACCTGGAAGTCAGCGTCGGGCGTGAACGTGACGCCGTCACCCAGGCGGCGGCCCGGCTGCGCTCCACGCCGACCCCACCCCTCGCCGTCTTCTCGCCATCGCTGGGCTTTCCGTCGAATGTGGTGCTCGCCCTCTTCCCTCTGCTGGAAGGCGAGGCCGCCCTTGCGGCCACTCGGGTTGAGGGCTCTGTCTCGACGCTCCGGACCCGGCTGACGCCGACCGCCCGGCCGACGGAGGGCGCTCATCCTCAGGCTGGCGGCGTCTACGTCCATAACTGGTTCAATATCGACGCCGGCACGGTCAACGAGTTCGTCTCCCTCTCCGTGGAGGCCTGGCCGGACTTCGAGGCGCGTTTCGAGGCGCGGATCTTCGGTCTCTTCCTGGCCGAGGAGTCGGACATCGACCGCAGCCAGGGCGCCCGACGCCTGCTGCTGATGACCCGCTACAAGGATCTGGGCGAATGGCAGGCCAGCCGGGATCCGACCACAGAGGCGATGAAGGTCTTCGCCCGTCGCCGGGAGCTGACCCGGGTCTCCCTGGCGAGGTCCTGCCTCCTGATCCCCTGACACCGGCGGCATGGTGACCTGAATGATCGAGCGGCAGATCGACATCGCCACCCGGGACGGGGCGACCACCACCTTCGTCGTCCACCCCGATCGCGGCGGCCCGCATCCGGTGATCCTCTTCTTCATGGACGCGCCAGCGATCCGGGAAGAACTCAGGGACATGGCGAGGCGGCTGGCGAGCGGCGGTTACTATGTCCTCCTGCCCAACCTCTACTACCGGGCCGGGGTCATGGAGATCGGCCCGATCCCGCCGGATCCGGACCATCCCGCCCGCAAGCAGATGTTCGCCCTGATGAACAGCCTGGACATCGACCTGGTCATGTCCGACGCCGAGGGGCTCCTGGCCTTTGCCGGGGCGGACCCGGCCGCCGATGACAGCCGGGTGGGATCGGTGGGCTACTGCATGAGCGGCCGCTACGCGGTCAGCCTGGCCGTGCGGCATCCCGAACGGGTCTTCGCCGCCGCTTCGGTCTATGGCACCCACCTTGTCACCGAGACCGGGGACAGCCCTCACCGCACCGCGCGCCTGGCGCGGGGGGAACTCTACTTCGCCTGCGCCGAGGAGGATGTCTGGGCGCCGCCCGAGACCCTGGCCGCACTCTCGGAGGCCCTGAAGACTGACCGGGTCGACGCAGAGGTCGAGATCTATCCGGGCACGAAGCACGGCTTCGCCTTCCCGCAGCGGCCGGTCTACGACAAGGGCGCCGCCGAGCGTCACTGGGAGCGCCTGAACAGCCTCTTCCGGCGCAAGCTGGGCTGAACCTCCGTTGACCCCCTCAGCCGGCTTCGCCGGCAGCTCCCCCTTGGGGGAGCAATGGCTCGGTAATTCCTCCCCCCAAGGGGAGGTGGACCGCGCGGCGGGACTGAGGGGGTCAGCTGAGGGGCTGTTGACCCCCTCAGTCAGCTGCGCTGACAGCTCCCCCTTGGGGGAGCAATTGGGTC
>JADBZH010000096.1 GCA_020402585.1 Phenylobacterium sp.
ATACGCTCACCGCGGAGGCCGCGCGGAAGATCTGGCGACCTTTGTCTCCCTGGTGTTCCTGGGCTCTGGACGCAGGGATCGCGCGCGGGATTTCATCCAGGTCTACGGTGGGATCGGCCAGGCCGAGATGGAGGATGGCTTCCTCGCCTATCTGTATCGGAAGGGTTCCAACACCGTTGTCGAGCTTGGCGCCCTGGAGCGTCCGGACGCCATCGAGATGCTGATCGTGCGCCGCGACACAGCCGCGCTTCCGGGCTTATGGGACCGTTATGTCGAACTCTCGGGCTATCTTACGAACGCGGGAATACTGTGACTTGTCAACGGATTAGACCGTTCTTTCTAAATCACTGACTGAGCTTGCTGGTGGTGCTACGCCGCCTGCCGGAGGTCGCGCATGCCCAAGGCAATCGTTGTAGGTGGCGGGATTGCCGGACTCGCATCGGGCATCGTCTTGTCGCATGTCGGGTGGGAAGTCACTGTGCTGGAACGGGCACCCCGGATCGAGCCTATGGGCGCTGGCGACCCGGTGAGGCCAACCAGCGGCCTGGCCCCTCCCCCAAGGATGTCTTGCCAATCCGACCCCGTCCGGCACACAGTGTCTGGCGGCTACTTCCGGATCGGAGAGCGAGGGATGAGGTCGATCAGGGTTCTTTTTCTCGCTGGCGTGATCGCCGGGATTTTGAGCGGCGGGGCGCTGGCTGCAGGCTCAGGGGGCGGAGGCGGCGGGATGAGCCTGCCGTCGGAAAGCGGGCCCCGCTATGACCCCGCGCAGGAATACGCCAAGGCGATCGCTGCGCTCAACTCGGGCGACTACAAGGCCGCCGTCCGGTCCGCCCAGCGGGTGACCGAAGTGGTCCCACTGGGTCTGGATGGCTGGATGGTGTTGGGCGCCGCACAGACCGGCGCCGAAAACTGGAAGGGCGCCCGGCGAGCCTATGAACGCGCGTTGAAGATTGCGCCCGATGAGGTGGACGCACGGGGCGGGCTCGGCCTGGCGCTGGCCCGGCTCAACGATCCCAAGGCGCAGGATCAGCTGGACTGGCTCAAGACCAGAGCGGCGGCCTGCGGCCCGGGGTGTGACGCGGCGCGGCTACGCGCCGTGATCGCCGAACTTGAGAAGGCCCTGGCCGCACCGACAGCACCCAGCGCCCGCCGTGACCAGCCTCTGATCCTGGCCGACGCGGGCGACGTCGCCTATCTCGACGCCGTCGGCCTGATCAATGAGGGCCGCTACGACGCCGCCCTGGCTCGCCTGGACATCGCCCGGGCGGCGTTCGGACCCCACCCTGACGTCCTGACCTATCAGGGGTTCGTGCATCGGAAGCTCGGCCAGTTCGAGGTGGCGGAGGGCTTCTACCGCCAGGCGTTGGCGGCGGCGCCGGGGCACCGGGGCGCTCTGGAATACTATGGAGAGCTCAAGGTCGAGCGCGGCGATAAGATGGGTGCGCGGCGGCTGTTGGCCCGACTGGAACGGGCCTGCATCTATGGTTGCGCCGAGGCCGAGACCCTGCGGTCGTGGATCGACGCCGGCGGCGAGCCCGGACGCTGAACCCGATCCGTGCGACGATTGGGCTCTCGCTGGCCCTGGCGGCGACCGGGACGCTGGCCTCCGATGCGCCAACGTCAATTCGGGCCATGGCCTGGCTCGCCCCGGGTGCCGACCTGGTAGCGGCGCTGGGTCACGAGCCGGCGGAGTGTCTCCGGATGCCGGCGGATTCCGTACGGGCCCGCTCAATAGAGATCGGACGGGCGGCGTTCCAGGACCCCCTGCTGCTCGGCGGTCAGGCGGCGCGCGTCGGCCTGTCCTGTGAGAGCTGCCATGTCGGCGGGCGGGACAACCCGAACTTTCGCTTTCCCGGCCTGTCCGATGCGCCCGGCACGGCGGACGTGACCACCTCGATCTTCTCTCGGGTGCGGGGCAACGCGGTGTTCGATCCGAAGCCAATCCCCGATCTTGCGGGACCCCGCGACGCTCCGAGGGCATCGCCCGAGACACTCACCACCTTCATCCATGGGTTGGTGGTGGAGGAGTTCGACGGCTCCGTCCCCCCCGCTGCGGTGCTGAGGGGTCTGGTCGATTATGTGGCTGCGCTTGACCCCGCCGCCTGCCCGGCGGGCCGGGAGGCGCCGGTGACCCTGGCCAGCCATTTCTCCGACGCCCGCCGCGCCTTGTCCGCCGCCGCCACCGCGACCGATCCCCAGACCGCCGCCCGAATGATCAGCTCGGCGCGGGCGGCCCTCTCTCTCATCGACGAACGCTACCAGGCCCTCCCAGCCGAAACCCGCGCCTTGCGAGCCGCCGCTGTCCGGCTGGAGCCCCTGCAGACCGCCGCACGCGCGGGCGAGGCCAGCCTCGCCCGCGATATCGGGATCTGGCTCAGGGATTCCCAAGGTCTAGAGCGCCGCCTCGCCGCCAGCGAGGTGCTAAGTCTCTATGCGCCTGCGAACCTCGCCAATCTGCCGCGCGGACGCCCGTGACGGTCACTCAGGCCCTGGACCACCGGACCCGCCACCCTATCCCACCCGCCAAAAATGAGACGCCGTAGGTTCACAGCAAGACGGTTTTGAGCTGGATAGACGCCCGAACATACGCTCCCCCGCTTGGGGAACCAATCGGCTGGACCTACCACAAGCCACCACTCATCGAGCCGAAGTGGGGTCGATAAGTGACGGAGGCGGTGGCGGCCGACGAACGAGTGAACACCGGCTCTGAACGGCCAGTTGTCCGGCGTGCACCGCCGCCGCCCTACCCGAACGCCTCGCGGTAGAACGCCCATTGCCGGTCGCCGAGGGCGGTCAGGACCTGGATGGAATCGTGGCCGACGCCGGGCAGGACGATCCAGTCGTGGGGGATGCCGAGGCTCCCGAGATGGAGATGGAAGTCCAGGTTGTTCTCAAACGTCTCATCGCGATCGCCGATGACCATGCGCAGGCGGGAGCCTTGGGCGAGGCGGGCGGCGTTCTCGCGGGCGTAACGGCGGGGGCTGACGGCCTGGAAGCCCGCCTGGGAGCCGCCGTAGACGTCCCGCAGGAGCTCTTCGGCCTGCGCCTTGCTCGCGCGGGGGGCCGAGGTGAGGAACTCCTGCATCGGCCCGGCGCCCATCATAGAGACGGTTCGGAAGAGCTCCGGATAGCGGAAGCCGAGCCGGGCCGCGCCGTAGCCGCCCATGCTGAACCCGTCGAGGAGCCGGCCTTCCCGCGTCGCCAGGGTGCGCCAGTTGGCGTCGATGAAGGGCCGCAGCTCGTGGACGATGATCGTCTCCATCGGCGCCTGTCCGTTCGACCAGTCGACATACATGCCCATCTGCAGGCCGTTGACGAAGACGACGAGGAAGGGCGGGGCTTTGCCGGCCCGGATGGCCTGGTCGAAGTTGGCGGCGAGTTGCGGGATGCCGGGAACCCCGCCCCCTGAGCCATGCAGCCAGTAGACCACGGGAAACTTGCGGTCCGGATCCGTCGCATAGGCGGGCGGGGCATAGATGTGGAAGCTGACCGAGGCGCCCTGGGCCTCGCTCCTCAAGGTGTGGAAGGACACCCCGGGCCCCCCGGCGGCGGCGGTCACCCATTCGAGGGCGGGTGAAGGCCTGTGAACGGGCGACCGCGCGATCGCGCCTGTGGCGGCGGCGAGGCCTGACAGGCCGGCGCCGAGGGCGAGCAGGTGTTGTCGTCGGTTCATTGGCAAGATCCTCCAGGACAACGCCCCCTGAGCTTGAACCCGGCGGCGTCCGGATTCCGTCGCGCCGCGTCCACGCCCCCGCTTGACTTCCCCCGGGGCGGCCCCCTCCTCTGCCAGGCAAAGCCAGACGCCGGGAGGAAACGCATGCTGCTCGTGGACATCAAGGACCAGGTCGCCCTGGTCACCCTGAACCGGCCGGACGCCATGAACGCCCTCAGCCGGGCCCTGCGGGCCGAGCTGCATGAGACGCTGAAGCGCCTCGACGCCGACCCGGCGGTGAAGGTGATTGTCCTGACCGGCGCCGGCGAGCGCGCCTTTACGGCGGGGCTGGACCTGAAGGAGCTGGGCAGCGACCCGAACGGGCTGCGCGCCGCCAACGCCACCGAGCCCTCGGAGAACCCGGCCTGGGCGGTGATCGCCTGCCGCAAGCCGGTGATCGGGGCGATCAACGGGGTGGCGATTACCGGCGGCTTTGAGGTGGCCCTGGCCTGCGACGTGCTGATCGCCTCCACCAATGCCCGGTTCGCCGACACCCACGCCCGGGTGGGCATCACCCCCGGCTGGGGGCTTTCGCAAAAGCTGTCGCGGCTGATCGGACCCTATCGGGCCAAGGAGCTGAGCCTGTCGGGCAACTTCCTGGATGCGCGGACCGCCGAGGCCTGGGGCCTGGTCAACCGGGTGGTGGCGCCGGAGGAGCTGGTGCCCGCGGCGTTGAAGCTGGCGGCGGACATGGCGACCATCGATGTCGACATGCTGGTCACCTACAAGGGCATGATCGACGACGGCTATGAGACCACCCTGCGCCAGGGGCTGGAGCTGGAGCAATCCCGCTCCACCGCCCACAACCGCCAGGTGACCCCGGAGGCCGTCGAGGCCCGCCGGGCCGGCATCCAGGCGCGGGGACGGACGCAGTAGGCGCGGCGGGGTCGGCGGAAGCGCCGTTGACCCCCTCCGGCGCGCTGGGCGCGCCACCTCCCCCTGGGGGGAGGAATTAGGGAGCCATTGCTCTCCCAAGGGGGAGCTCCGCGCGAAGCGCAGCGAGGGGGTCATCCCGGGGGCGCCAAATGACCCCAGGCGCGCCTTTGTCTTGACAGAATGGCACTTTCTATGGAGCCATCCTTCACATTCGGAGGCGGCGCTTGCCCGCGACCTCCCCAGACAAGATTCCCCTGGTGTTCTTCCGCACGGTTTCGGGGTCTGAGCCGGTCAGGACCTGGCTCAAATCCCTTGAACGGACGGACCGCCTGAGGATTGGCGCAGACCTCCTGAGGGTCCAGTACCGATGGCCGGTGGGTATGCCGCTTTGTCGGTCGCTGGGGTCCAGGCTCTGGGAGGTCAGGACTCCACTCGAGGGCGGGCGCACCGCCAGGGTCCTGATCGGATTTCATGGGGGCGTGCTCTACGCCCTCGAGGGCTTTCTCAAGACGACCCAGGCCACGCCAAGGGCCGTAATGGAACTTGGAAGGTCAAGGCTGCAGGAGGTTCAGAATGACCGGGAGACATAAGGGCTCGGGGATCGATGATTTCCTCCGTGAAGAGGGCGTGCTGGAGGAAATCCAGACCCGGGCGATCAAGGAGGTGATCGCCTGGCAGCTCGAGCAGGAAATGAAGGCGCGGAAAATCAGCAAGCGGCGGCTGGCCGAACTGATGAAGACCAGCCGGACCCAGGTAGACCGCATCCTGGATCCCGATGTGGGGGGCGTGACCTTGGAAACCCTGCAGAGGGCGGCTTCGGTCCTGGGGCGACGGGTCCAGGTGGAGCTGGTCTGAGGGTTTGAGGGCGGCGGCCGGGAGGCCGTTGACCCCCTCCGGCGCGCTGGGCGCGCCACCTCCCCCTGGGGGGAGGAATTGGAGCGCCATTGCTCCCCCAAGGGGGAGCTCCGACCGGAGGTCGGTGAGGGGGTCTGCGGGAAATCGGTTGATCCAGGAATCAGAAAGGGCGCGGGGCCTTTCGGCGCCGCGCCCTGGAATCCTGTCGCTTCGGAAAGAGCTAGTCTTCCTTGGGCGTGATGACCTGGCGGCCCTTGTACATGCCGGTCTTCAGGTCGATGTGGTGCGGACGCTTCAGCTCGCCGGTTTCCTTGTCCTCGACGTAGCTGTTGGCCCCCAGGGCGTGGTGCGAGCGACGCATGTTGCGGCGCGAGGGGGAGGTTTTTCGCTTCGGAACGGCCACGGGAGACTCTCTCTGGCGGACAAGGAACAGACGGCTCCGGACTCCGGAGCGCATCGGGGTGCGCGCTTATGCCCCAATCGCCGGTGGGTTTCAAGCCGGAGGCGCCTGGGGCCCGAAACCCGGCAGCACGTTTCGCCGCCCGACGGCGGATTGCGCCCCCAGACCTTGCAGGTTGTAGCGCGATGCGCTACGTCAAGAGAGGATGATCCAGAGCTGGAAATCACCTGAGGCAAGGGAGGTGTTCGAGGGCCGGGCTCCAAGGGGGTTTCCCGCGGATCTCGTCCGGGCCACGCACCTCAGGCTCGGCTATCTGCACGCCGCCCTGCGGCTTGAGGATCTGAAGGCCCCGCCGGGAAACCGGCTGCATCCCCTGACCGGAGACCGGTTGGGCCAACATTCGATCAGCGTGAATGACAAGTTCCGGATCGGCTTCGTCTGGACACCCGAAGGTCCATCCGAGGTTGAGTTCGTGGACTACCACTAGATCCGGAGGACAGTATGACCGGCGGCTATGACTACACTGAGTTCGCGACTCCGGCCCCTCATCCCGGGGAGGCCCTGCGAGAGGACTTCCTTCCGGGATATGGCCTGACGCCCGGCGCGCTCGCCCGCGCGATGGGACTGCGCGACCGGACACGGATCGAGCGCCTGGTGCGGGAACAGCAATCCGTGACCGCCGACACCGCCCTGCGGCTCGGCCGGGTTTTCGGGACCACGCCTGAATTCTGGATCCACCTGCAGGCGGCGCACGACCTGTCAAAGGCCGCGATCCTGGCGCGGGACGATCTTGCGGCCATCACGCCTGTCGTCGCCGCCTAGGGTCCCCGCGCCCCACAGATAGAAACCGGAGGCGTCCGGGCGGACGGTCTCTCAATGCCCTGCCTCAGACCAGCCGGCTGCGCTCCTTGGCGGCGCCGATGAAGCTGGTGAACAGGGGGTGGGGGTCGAAGGGACGGCTCTTGAGCTCCGGGTGGAACTGGACGCCGACGAACCAGGGATGGTCGGACCGCTCGCAGATCTCGGGCAGGACGCCGTCGGGGGACAGGCCGGTGAAGGCCAGGCCCGTGGCCTCGATGGCCTCCCGGTAGCGGATATTGACCTCGTAGCGGTGCCGGTGGCGCTCGCTGATGTGCTCGGCGCCGTAGATGGCCGCGACGCGGGAGCCCGGCGTCAGGACCGCCTCGTAGGCGCCCAGGCGCATGGTGCCGCCGAGGTCGTCGCCCTCCCCTCGGGTCTCGCGCTCGTTGCCGCGGGTCCACTCGGTCATCAGGCCCACCACCGGCTGGGGGCTGGGGCCGAACTCGGTGGAGGAGGCCTCGGTCAGGCCAGCCAGGTTCCGGGCCGCCTCGATCATGGCCATCTGCATGCCGAAGCAGATGCCGAAGTAGGGAATCTGGTGCACCCGGGCGAACTGGATGGCGCGGATCATCCCGCTGGCGCCCCGCTCGCCGAAGGCGCCGGGGACGAGCACGCCGTGGACTCCGGCCAGGCGGTCGCCGATCAGGGCCTCGTCGCGCTCGAAGGCCTCGCCCTCGATCCAGTCGAGGCGAACACGAACATTGCTGGCCAGGCCGCCGTGGACCAGGGCCTCGACCAGCGACTTGTAGGCGTCGGTCAGGCCCGTGTACTTGCCGACGATGGCGATGGTGACCTCGCCGTCGGGATGGGCCAGTTGGTTGGAAACCCTCTGCCAGCCGGACAGGTCGGGGGCCGGAGCGGCCTGAAGCAGACCGAAGACGTCGAGCACCTCCCGATCCAGGCCCTGCTCGTGATAGTCCAGCGGCACGGCGTAAATGTTGGGCGAGTCCATCGCCTGGATGACGGCGCCTTCCCGCACATTGCAGAACTGGCCGATCTTGCGGCGCTCGGCGGGGGGGATGGGCTGCTCGCACCGGCAGAGCAGGATGTCGGGCTGGATGCCGATGGACCGCAGCTCCTTGACCGAGTGCTGGGTCGGCTTGGTCTTCATCTCACCGGCCGTCTTCACGTAGGGCAGAAGGGTGAGGTGGATGTAGCAGGCCATGCCGCGGGGCAGCTCCTGGCCGAGCTGGCGGATGGCCTCGAAGAAGGGCAGGCCCTCGATGTCGCCCACCGTGCCGCCGATCTCGACCAGGACGAAGTCGACGCCCTCGCCCGGATCGGACAGGACGAAGGCCTTGATCTCGTCGGTGACGTGCGGGATCACCTGGACCGTCGCGCCGAGATAGTCGCCGCGGCGCTCCTTCTCGATGATGGTCTTGTAGATCTGGCCGGTGGTGATGTTGTCGCCGCGGGCGGCGTTGACGCCCGTGAACCGCTCATAGTGGCCGAGGTCGAGGTCGGTCTCGGCGCCATCCTCGGTGACGAAGACCTCGCCGTGCTGGTAGGGGCTCATCGTCCCCGGATCGACGTTGAGATAGGGATCGAGCTTGCGCAGGCGCACCCGATAGCCGCGCGCCTGGAGGAGCGCGCCGAGGGCGGCGGAGGCGAGACCTTTTCCCAATGAGGAGACCACGCCCCCGGTGATGAAGATGTACCGGGTCATGGGGCTCCAGTTAGCCGCGATTCGCCGGCTCTGGCAGAGCGGCGAGACGCCTCACCTGTGGACGATCGTCAATTGCCGCCGGACGGCGCCGGCGCAGGGGCGGTCTGAGAGGCCGGCGGCTGGCCGGGCGACGGGGCCGGCGCGCCGGCGAAGGGATCGGCCAGGCTGGGCCGGGGGGCCTCGAAGGGCGCCGGGGCTGCGGCCGGCGGCGGGGCCTGCTGCTGTTGCTGCTGCTTAAGCGCCTCGGGCGACAGGCTCTCCACCTTGACCCGGTCCACCACCGAGGTGTCGGCGCGCTCGCGGCCGATCACGAAGGTCAGGGCGAGGCTGAGGATGAAGAAGGCCGTCCCGAGGCCCCAGGTCAGCCGGGTCAGAAGGTCGCCGGCGCCTCGGGCGGTCATGAACCCGGTGGGCCCGCCCCCCATGCCCAGGGCGCCGCCCTCGGAACGCTGGATCAGGACGACGACCGTCAGGGCGATGCCGACGATGATTTGGAGGGTGAGCAGGAGCCCGAGCATGAAGGAACCGCAGGATCTGGCCGCTGTCCGGCCGGGAAAGCCGGTCATCTAACATCGGCGGGGGCGGGTTTCCAGTGCGGCGAGGCGAAACCTGCGCACGGCGGCGCCGGTTCAGGCCCCGGCGATGATGCCCAGGAAGTCCGAAGCCTTCAGCGAGGCGCCCCCGACCAGGGCGCCGCCGACCTCGGCCGTGGAGAGGATTTCCGCGGCGTTGGCGGGTTTGACCGAACCGCCATAGAGGATCGGCGCCCTGGCTCCCGCCTCTCCCAGGGTGGCGACCAGCTCGGCCCGGATGGCGGCGTGCATCTCGGCGATTTGTTCCAGGGTGGGGGTCAGTCCCGTGCCGATGGCCCAGACCGGCTCGTAGGCGACGGCGAAGGGCCGGCCAGCGAGGGCGGCCGGGAGGGAGCCCCGGACCTGCCCGGTGACGATGGCGAGGGCGCCGCCCGCCTCCCGCTCAGCCAGGGTCTCGCCGACGCAGACAATGGGCTCCAGGCCCGCCCGCAGGGCGGCCTCGGTCTTGGCGGCCACCAGGGCGTCAGTCTCGCCGAAGCCGGCCCGGCGTTCGGAATGCCCCAGGATGACGAGGCGGGCCCCGGCGTCGGCCAGCATTTCGGCGGAGACATCGCCCGTGTAGGCGCCGGACGCCTCGGCCCGGCAGTCCTGTCCCCCGACGGCGACGGCGGTTCCCGCCAGGGCCCGGGACATCCGCTCCACGAGGGTGGCGGGAGGACAGATCCCGACCCAGGCGGTGGCGGCGCCCAGGCCGGCGGCCACCGCCTGCGCCTCACCGAGGGCTGCGCCCAGGCCGTTCATCTTCCAGTTGCCCACGATCAGCTTGTGCATGCTGGCTCTCCCTTCGACGGCTCCGTCGCCATCCGCCGGCGGATACGACACAGCGGGGCGGCTGTCACCCGACGGTTCACCGTCGGGGGCGGCTTGCCCCCCTACGGGCCGACCCTCTATATCCAGCCCTGAAACGCGCCCGGTTTGCGGGCCTGGAAGGATTTCATGCTCGCCGTCATCCGCGCCTTTGCAAAGTCCTGGGTCGCCGCCATCCTGATCGGCCTCCTCATCCTGAGCTTTGCGGTCTTCGGCGTCGGCGACGTCTTCAAGACCCGCGCCCAGAACGAGGTGGTCCTGGCCGGGAGCCGGAGCGTCTCGACCGCGGAGTTCCGCGCCGAGTTCGACCGGGCCAAGCAGAACCTCGAGCAGCAGAACGGCCGGCAGATCAGCAACGAGCTGGCGGTGGAGAACCGCTTCGACTCCCGCGTGCTGGAAATGCTGGCGGACCGCGAGGCCATGGCCGCCCTGATGGAGAAGATGGGCCTGCGGCCGGCCGACGCCCTGATCACCCGGGAGATCCAGAAGATCCCGGCCTTCTTCGACCAGGTCTCGGGCCGCTTCGACAAGCGCCTCTATGAGGAGGCCCTGGCGCGCAACAACCTGACAACGACGCAGTTCGAGCAAAGCGTCCGCGACGATATCGCCCAGTCCCACCTCGCCACGGGCCTTGTGGACGGGCTGCGTCCGCCCCGGGCCTATGGCGCCTTGGCGGTGGTGTTCGCCCAGGAGTCGCGGGACCTGGCCGTCTTCAACGTCGGGCCCGGCGCGGTGGAGCCGCCCAAGCCGCCGACCGACGCCCAGCTGACCGAGTTCATGAAGGCCAACGCCGAGCGCCTGATGCGGCCGGAGTTCCGCATACTGAGCGTGGTGAGGTTCAGCTCCGCCCAGGTCGCCGACCGGGTGCAGGTCTCGGAAGCCGACATCCTGAAGCAGTTCAACTTCCGGAAGGATGCGCTCAACCAGCCGGAGACCCGGTCCCTCGTGCAGGTCCCGGCCCGGGACGCCGGGACGGCGCGGTCCGTGGCCGACCGGCTGGCCAAGGGCGAGGACCCGGCCGCCGTCGCCCGCTCGGCGGGCGTCGAGCCGGTGCTCTACGCCGAGAAGCCCCGCACGGCGGTGGTGGACGCCAAGGTCGGGGAAGCCGCCTTCGCTATGTCCCGGGGCGAGGTCCGGACGGTCCAGGGCGACCTCGGCCTGGCCGTCGTGAAGGTGACCGGGATCACCCCGGGCCGGACCGTCACCCTTCAGGAGATCCGGCCGATGCTGGAGGCCGAGGCGCGAAAGACCGCCGCGGCAGAGAAGGTCTATGCGATCAGCCAGACCTATGATGACGCCCACGCGGCCGGCGCCAACCTGGACGAGGCCGCCGCCAAGGCGGGCGTGCCGGTGACGACCCTGGGCCCGGTGGCCGAGCAGGGCTTTGACCAGACAGGGAGGCCCGTTGCGGGTCTTTCCGAGAGGCTTGTGCAGACGGCCTTCCGCCTGCCTGAGGGCGGGGAAAGCCAGATCGAGGAGGAGAGCCCGGGCGAATCCTTTGTGGTGCGGGTGGACAAGGTGATCCCACGCGCCCTTCCGCCCCTGGCCGAGGTGCGTCAGCCCCTGACCGGCGCCTGGATGAACCAGGAGATGGCCAAGCGGCTGCGGGCCCGGGCCGAGGCCCTGGCGGAGCGGGTGCGCAAGGGAGAGGACCTGAACGCCGTCGCCGCCTCCATCGGCGCCCGGACTGCGCGCCTCCCCGGCCTGACCCGCCAGGACGCGACCCAGGGCGGACCCCTTTCCCAGGAGGGCTTCGCCCAGGCCTTCGGGACCGCAAAGGACGGAGTCTTCCTGGCGGCCAACCCGACCGCCTTCGCCGTGACGGTCGGCAAGGTCGAGGCGATCGCGCCTCCCTCCGCGGCGGAGAACGCCCGCTCGGTGGAGCAGGTTCGCCCGCAGCTGGGCATGACCCTGTTCAGCGAAATCGGCGCCCAGATACCGCGGTATGCGCGCACGGCGCTGAAGGTGCGGACCTCGCCGGACCTGGCGCGCCAGACCCTGGGGATCGAGGCGCCCAAGACCGGGACCGAGGCCGCCGGCAAGTGACCCTCGAGCCCGGCTTTCAGACCTTCTCCGGGACCTATGCGGCCGGTCGCGCCCAGGTGGTCTGGACGCGGCTGATCGACGACCTGGAAACGCCCGTCTCGGCCTATCTGAAGGTGGGAAACGGGCGGCCCTACGCCTTCCTGTTCGAGAGCGTCGAGGGCGGGGCCTGGCGGGGCCGGTACTCGGTGATCGCCCTGAAGCCCGACCTGGTCTGGCGCTGCCGGGGTGACGTCGCCGAGATCGCAGAGGACGAGGACATCGCGGCCGGGCGCTTCACGACCCAGCCGGGCGGCGCCCTGGACTCCCTGCGCGAGCTGGTGGCGGCCTCAAGGCTCGACCTGCCGCCCGGCCTGCCGCCGATGACGGCCGGCGTCTTCGGCGCCGTGGGCTACGACATGGTCCGGCTGGTCGAGCGCCTTCCCAAGGTCAACCCGGACACGCTCGGGCTACCGGACGCGGTGATGATCCGTCCCTCCGTAGTGGCGGTGTTCGACGGCATCGCCCAGGAGATCCTCCTGGCGACCACGGTCCGGCCGTCGGCCCAATCCGCAGAGCAGGCCTGGGCGGCGGCGGCGGCGCGCCTCGAGGCGGTGCGGATCGACATCGCCGCGCCGACGCCCCTGCCCAAGGGGGGGGCGGCGCCCGAGCCCGACCGTTTCACCACGCCCGTGAGCCGCGAGGACTACCGGACCGTGGTCGGCCGCGCCAAGGGCTACATCGCCGCGGGCGACATCTTCCAGGTCGTGCCGAGCCACCGGTTCCGGGCGCCCTTCCCGCACGACCCCTTCGCCCTCTACAGGTCCCTGCGGCGGACCAATCCCTCGCCCTTCCTGTTCTACCTGAACTTCGGCGACTTCCAGCTGGCGGGCTCCTCGCCCGAGATCCTGGTCCGGCTGCGGGACGGGAAGATCACCATCCGGCCGATCGCCGGCACCCGACCCCGGGGCGCGACGCCTGAGGAGGATCAGGCCCTGGAGGCGGAGCTTCGTGCGGACCCCAAGGAACGGGCCGAGCACCTGATGCTGCTGGACCTGGGTCGTAACGACGTGGGCAGGGTCGCCATGCTCAACGCCGCCGGCGCCAATGCACCCAAGGCGAGGTCCGCCGGCCCCCACGTGCGGGTCACCGACAGCTTCTTCGTGGAGCGCTACAGCCACGTCATGCACCTGGTCTCGAACGTCGAAGGCGACGCCCCCGAGGGGTTGGATCCGGTGGACGTCCTGATGGCCGCCCTGCCCGCCGGCACCCTTTCGGGCGCGCCGAAGGTGCGGGCCATGGAGATCATCGACGAGCTGGAGCTCGAGAAGCGCGGCGTCGCCTACGCCGGGGCCGTGGGTTACTTCGGGGCGGACGGCTCGGTGGACACCTGCATCGTCCTGCGCACCGCCTGCTTCAAAGACGGGACGATGTACATCCAGGCGGGCGGCGGCGTGGTGGCCGACAGTGACGCAGACGCCGAGTACGACGAGACCCTCCACAAGGCCCGCGCCCTGCGCCGCGCCGCCGAGGAAGCCTGGCGCTTCGTCTGAAACCTGAATGCGCCGCTCAGGGCCCCGGCGCGAGGATGACGGCGGCGGCCAGGGCCAGGGAGGTGGCGGCGGCGAAGGCGGCGGCGGCGAGAGCGGCCCAGACGCCATCTTTCCGCCGCGGGCTCTCCAGCAGGGCCTTGGCCCGGGCCATTTCGTCAGGGCTGACCGCCCCCGGCTGGGAATCACCTTCAACCATGCGCCAGCCTCACTCCGGAGGCGGCCCGTGACAATCGGGCTTTCCCTCGCCCGCCCGTTTCACGAGAGCCCGTTCCCTCCAGACGGGCCGTCTGACGGGTCGAAACAGGCTCTAAGCCCCTGAAGTGAGGTCATGTTTCGATCCGATAACCGGTTCCCACTTCTCGGAACATGATCTAGGGACAGGATCATGATCCTGGTGATCGATAACTACGACAGCTTCACCTACAACCTGGTTCACTACCTGAACGAACTGGGGGCGGAGACGCGCGTCCATCGCAATGACGACCTGACCGCCGAGGCGGCCCTCGGCCTTCGACCGGACGCGGTCCTTCTGTCTCCAGGGCCCTGCTCACCCGATGAGGCGGGGATCTGCCTGGAGTTGCTGCGCCGGGCGCCTGACGACCTGCCCATCCTGGGGGTCTGCCTGGGCCACCAGTCCATCGGCCAGGCCTTTGGCGGCCGGGTGGTGCGGGCCAAGGCGCTGATGCACGGCAAGACCAGCGCCATACGCCATGGCGGAAAGGGCGTCTTCGCCGACCTTCCCAACCCCTTCACGGCCACGCGCTATCACAGCCTGGCGGTGGAACAGTCCAGCCTGCCGGACGCCCTGGAGGCGACCGCCTGGACCGATGACGGCGAGATCATGGGCCTGCAGCACCGGACCCGGCCGATCCATGGCGTCCAGTTCCACCCGGAATCCATCGCCACCGAGGGCGGCCACAAGCTGCTGGGCAACTTCCTGGAACTGGCGGCCCGGGCTCGTGTCTGAGGCCTTCCGCCCCCTTCTGGGTCGCCTGGTCGCCGGCGAGGTCCTCACGCCTGCTGAGGCCGAGGCCTTCTTCACCGCCTGCCTGAAAGGCGAACCATCCCCCGCCCAGGTCGGGGCCGCCCTGACCGCCCTGCGGATGCGCGGAGAAACCCCCGGCGAGATCGCCGCCGGCGCCCGGGCCATGCGCGCCGCCGCCGTCCGGCTGGAGACGCCCTTCCCCACCCTCGATGTCTGCGGGACGGGCGGCGACGGCCTCCACACCCTCAACGTCTCCACCGCCGTGGCCTTCGTGGCGGCGGGCGGCGGGGTGAAGGTGGCCAAGCACGGCAACCGCGCCCTGTCCTCGAAGTCGGGGACCGCCGACGTCCTGGCCGCCCTGGGGGTGGACATCGAGGCGAGGCCGGACCGGCAGCTCAAGGCCCTGTCGGAAGCCGGCGTCTGCTTCATGTTCGCACAGGCCCACCACGGCGCCATGCGGCACGTCTCGCCCATCCGGGCGGAGCTGGGATTCCGGACCCTGTTCAACCTGCTGGGGCCGCTGACCAATCCCGCCGGCGCCTCGCGCCAGGTGCTGGGAGTCTTCGATCCAGCCTGGCTGGAGCCCGTGGCGGAGGTTCTGCGGGACCTGGGGTCGGAGCGCGCCTGGGTCGTCCACGGCCAGGGCATGGACGAGCTGACCACCACGGGCGAGACCGAGGTGGTGGAGCTGAAGGACGGCGCCCTGAGACGCTTTACGGTCCGACCGAACGAGGCGGGGATACCGGAGGGTCGGCTTCAGGACCTGGTGGGCGGCGACCCCCAGCATAACGCCCAGGCCCTGCGCGCGGTGCTGTCCGGAGCGCCGGGGGCCTACCGGCACATCGTGCTCCTGAACGCCGCCGCCGCCTTCCTGGTCGCCGACCGGGTCCGCACCCTCGCCGAGGGCGTCCGGCTGGCCGGCCAGGTCATCGACGATCGCCGGGCCCTGGCCGCCCTCGACGCCCTGGTGCGGATCTCGAACGGCCGATGACCGACATCCTGGCCCGGATCGCAGAGTACAAGCGCGCCGATGTCGCCGGCCGGAAGGCGGCGCGGCCGCAGGACCGTGTGGAGGCTGCGGCCGCCGCGGCGACCGCGCCCCGTGGGTTCACCGCCGCCCTTGTGGCCGCAGCGCGACCGGGACGCCCGGCCCTGATCGCCGAGATCAAGAAGGCCTCGCCGTCCAAGGGGCTCATCCGGGAGGACTTTGATCCCCCCGTGCTCGCCCGGGCCTATGCCGACGGCGGCGCGGCCTGCCTGTCGGTGCTGACGGACGGACCCAGCTTCGAGGGCGACGACGCCTGCCTGGAGGCGGCGAGGGCTGCGGTCGCCCTGCCCTGCCTGCGCAAGGACTTCCTGGTCGATCCCTGGCAGGTCGCCGAATCCCGCGCCCTTGGCGCCGACGCCATCCTGGTGATTCTGGCCATGGTCGACGATGTCCTGGCCGCCGAACTGCTCTCCGAAGCTGAACGGCTTGGGATGGACGCCCTTGTCGAGGTGCATGACGAGGACGAGATGGCGCGTGCGGGCCGGTTGGGCGCCAGGCTGGTGGGGGTCAATAACCGGGACCTCAGGACCTTCGTCACGGACCTCTCCGTCACCGAGAGACTGGCGACCCAGAAGCCTGAAAACGCCCAGCTTGTCACCGAAAGCGGCATCTTCACCCGTGCGGACGCCGAGCGACTGTCCAGGTCCGGCGTCATCGCCATGCTGGTGGGCGAAAGCCTCATGCGGCAGGCCGATGTGACGGCCGCGACCCGGGATCTTCTCGGCGCCTGAGCCCTGCCATGCGGGCCGCTTGACAATCCCGCAGAACACCTTGAGAACACGCCGGAGAGTTGTTGCTTTGTTCCCTGGAGGGGGCTCCGGATATGCTCACGCGCAAGCAGCACGAGCTGCTCATGTTCATCCACGAACGCATCAAGGAAACGGGGGTTTCCCCCTCGTTTGACGAGATGAAGGACGCCCTCGACCTGGCGTCCAAATCCGGCATCCACAGGCTGATCACAGCCCTAGAGGAACGGGGCTTCCTGCGCCGCCTCCCCCACCGCGCCCGCGCCCTGGAGGTGGTCAAGCTGCCACAGCAGGCGACGACGTCGGCGCCGCCCAAGGGACGCGGACCCGCCCGCCTTTCCGTGGTCGCGCCAGGCGATCCGCCCCTCGCCCCCGTGGCCGCCAACGATACCCGTGAACTTTCGGTCCTGGGCCGGATCGCCGCTGGCACGCCCATCGAGGCGATCCAGCAGGAGCGGGATCGCATGCATGTCCCGGAGGCCATCCTTGGCTCTGGCGAGCATTTCGTCCTGGAGGTCCAGGGCGACTCCATGATCAACGCCGGCATCCTGGACGGGGACAAGGTCGTCATCCGCCGGACGGACTCCGCCAATTCAGGGGACATCGTCGTGGCCCTCGTCATGGGCGAGGAAGCCACCCTGAAGCGCCTGCGGCGGCGCGGCGCCTCCATCGCTCTTGAGGCGGCCAATCCGGCCTATGAGACCCGTATCTTCGGTCCGGACCAGGTTGAGGTGCAGGGCAAGCTGGTCGGCCTGATCCGCGCCTATCACTGAAGGCGGCTTTCACTGAAGACCGGCGGGCGCCCAGGGCCTCTGGCCCCTGAGGGGCTGCGCCCAGAGGGCGTCCCAGCCGCCGTCAGCTCGTCGCCAGAGCTCCACCGCCCCGCCTGAGCGGAAGTCCGCCGCGTCCAGGACGAGCCGTGCCGCGCAAGGCCCCTGTGGCCGGTCGGCCCGGAGGATCACCAGGTCGGCCCTGGCGCAGGCGGCCTCAAACTCCTTCTGGAGGGTCCCAGGCCTGCGGGTCCAGACCACGGCGACCGGAAGGGCTTCGCCAGCGGGCTGGCAGGCATGGGCGCCGCAGACGAGGCCTGCGGCGGTGGTCGGCGCCGCCTCGGTCATGGACAGTCCCCGCCGCCGCGCCCAGACCTCGGCGCCGAACCTGCGGACGTCAGGCCTGAGGAAGACGGCTGCGTCTGCAACCCTCACGGCTGCAGAAGCCGCGTCGTGAGCGACCCAGAGATCCGGCGACGGCGTGCGCGGGGCGAGGTTCACCGCCAAGGCCAGGGGGAGCCCGAGCCAGCGGAGCGGGCCTCGCCACAGGCAGATGAAGAGAATCCCCAGGAAGGCGACCGGAAGAGCCCAGGGCGGGGCGCTCGCGACTACCTGCTCAGCCCCGGGCAGGCTGGAGAAGGTCCGCGCGATGGCGTTGAGGGCGTCGATGCCCAGCCCGGCGGCTTCGAGAGGCAGGTCGCCCAAGCCCAGGGGCGTCAGGAGCACGCCGAGGGCGAGGGCGGGCATGAGCAGCAGGGTTGAGACCGGCTCGGTGACCAGGTTTGCCGGCAGGCCGTAAAGGGCCACGCGGTTGAAATGCTGGAGGGCGAAGGGACCGGTCGCCAGGCCCGCGGCCAGGGAGATCAGGAAGCCTGCGACCAGGGCTGTCCGGGCGCCCTGCAGGAGCCGGATCGCCAGCGGCGCCGAGATCTCGCGGACCGGGGACGGCCAGGCCTCCGCCAGGGCGACGAGGGCGGCCGTGGCGGCGAAGGACATCTGGAACCCCGGCTGGGTCACGGCCTCGGGTCGCAGGATGAGAAGGAGGGTCGCCGCCAAAGCCAGGGTGCGCAGGCTGATGGCGCGGCGGTCGGCCAGGATCGCTGCGAAGGCCGCACAGGCGGTCACTCCGGCCCGGACCGCCGGATCGGGCGCTCCGGAAAGGACAAGATAGCCCAGGATGGCGATCATGCCGCCTGCGGCGGCGATCTTGCGCCCGGGAAGGCGCAGGGCGAGGCCCGGAATTCCGGCGACGGCGAGGCGAAGCAGGCCATAGATGAAGCCGCCGACGATGGCCATGTGCAGGCCGGAGATCGAGATGATGTGGGCCAGTCCCGCCGCCCTCAGCGCCTCCTCCTGGGCAGCGGGGACGAAGGCCTCATGGCCCGTGGTCATGGCGGCGGCGAGGCCGCCCCGGTCCGGTCCCATCCGGTCGACAAGCCGCCGGGTCAGGTCCCAACGGAAGGCGTTGACGCGCATCTGCAGGTCCAGGGCCGCCGGAAGATCCGCCCGCGACGGCGGAAGCGTCCGGATTTCGCCGAGGGCGAGGCCGACTCCTCCGACGCCGTCGAAAAAGGCGTCGCGGGCGAAGTCGTAGGAACCGGGGGAGGATGGCGGCGGCGGCGGATTGAGCAGGGCGGGCACGGTGATCCGCGTCCCGGGCGCCGGGGGCGCGCCCTCACCCCGGAGAGTCAGCCGGATCCGGACCGGGGTCTCCCCGGCGGACAGGCCGGCGATGGCGACGGGGGCCAGGAGAACGCGGCTTCCCCCCTGCCCCGGACTGGCGACATCCACCACCCAGGCCTCCACCCGCCGGACCTCGCCGCCGGGCGGCATGACGGGCGCCCGGACCTCCTCGGTCCGGAGGCGGGCGAGGCCGAACCCGGCCAGCAGGCAGGCCGCGAGCATCAGGAGCCTCGCGACGGAGGGCTGCAACCGTGCGCTTCGTGACAGGCCGACCAGACCCGCCGCGATCAGGAGGACCGCGAGCCCCACGGCCGCGAGGGGCTCGGCCGGCAGCAGGAAGTAAAGGGCGGCGCCACACCCCAGGGCCACGGGTGTCCAGAGGCCGAAGCGCCCTTCCTGGAGGGCGGCCTGGCGGGCCAGCCAGGGGCGGATGCGCGCCAGACTAGGACCGCCGCCAAGGCGCATGCTAAGAGGCGGCCCGCCGCCGGTTGCGGCCTCCTCAGTCATCTGCCCCGGGACCCCCATGAGCGAACGTCAGGTCGTCACGCGCATCGCGCCTTCGCCGACCGGATCCATGCATATCGGAACGGCGCGCACCGCCCTGTTCAACTGGCTCTACGCCCAGCGGATGGGCGGGAAGTACCTGCTCCGGATCGAGGATACGGACCGGGAGCGTTCGACCGAGGCCGCCGTGAAGGTCATCCTCGACGGCCTGACCTGGCTGGGCCTTGAGCCGGACGAGGCGCCGGTCTTCCAGTTCTCCCGCGCCGACCGGCATCGGGAGGTGGCGCTGGAACTCCTGGCCCGCGGGGCCGCCTACCGGGACTACATGACCCCGGACGAGCTGGCCGAGGAGCGCGAGCGCGCCCGGGCCGAGGGTCGGGTCGTGCGCACGCCCTGGCGCGACGCCAACGGCGGACCAATGGACCCGGACCGCCCGCACGTCGTCCGCCTTCGGGCGCCCCAGTCCGGCGAGACCCGGATCGACGACCAGGTGAAGGGTGAGGTCGTCTTCCGAAATGTGGACCTCGACGACCTGATCCTGCTGCGTACCGACGGCACCCCCACCTACAACCTCGCCGTCGTTGTCGATGACCACGACATGGGGGTGACCCACGTCATCCGTGGCGACGACCACCTGACCAACGCCGCGCGCCAGACGCACATCTATCAGGCCATGGGTTGGGACACGCCGGTCTGGGCTCATCTGCCCATGATCCACGGTCCAGACGGAAAGAAATTGTCCAAGAGGCACGGCGCCCAGGCGGTCAGCGAATTCGACGACATGG
>JADBZH010000097.1 GCA_020402585.1 Phenylobacterium sp.
CATCGAGACGGTGATCACCCTGGAGACGGGCAGCAGCGACCGCCGCGCCAACATGGAGGCCTTCGCCGCCGCCGCCCTGGATCTCCTGGACCGGGGGCTGCAGGCGGCCGGCTGAGCCTCAGCCCATATAGTCGGGGAGCCAGCCTTCGTGCCCGGCCTTCAGGGCCTCGAGGGTGAGGGTGAAGACCCCCGTACAGGACAGGTCGCGCCCGCCGGCGACGCCCACCACCCGGACCGGGACCCCGGCTGAGGCGGCGGCGGTCAGCACGGGGCCAGGGTCCGCACAGCCCACCAGGTAGCGTCCCTGGTCCTCGCCGAACAGCCAGGCCTGGGCGGGCAGGGCGCCCTCCGCTGACAGGGTGATCCCCACGTCTGAGGCCAGGGCCATCTCGGCCGCCGCAGCGACAAGGCCGCCGTCGGAGAGGTCGTGGACCACGCGGGTCAGGCCGGTCCGGATCAGCTGGCGCACAAGGTCGCCATTGCGGCGCTCGACGGCCAGGTCCACCGGCGGCGGGGCGCCGTCCTCCCGGCCCAGGACCTCGCGCAGGTACATCGACGCGCCGAGCTCGCCGCGGGTCTCGCCGACCAGGACCAGGCTCATGCCCGCCTCCAGCCCGGCGAAGTCGGCGCGCTGGCCATAGTCGGGGATCAGGCCGACCCCGCCGACCGTGGGGGTGGGCGGGATCGCTGCGCCGCTGGTCTCGTTGTAGAGGCTGACATTGCCGCTCACGACTGGGAAGTCGAGGACGCGGCAGGCCTCGGCCATGCCGTCGATGGCCCGGACGATCTGGCCCATGATCTCGGGCCGTTCCGGATTGCCGAAGTTGAGGTTGTCGGTGATGGCGATGGGGTCCGCGCCCACCGCGGTCAGGTTGCGCCAGGACTCCGCCACCGCCTGCTTGCCCCCCTCGTAGGGGTCCGCCAGGACATAGCGTGGGGTGCAGTCCGAGGTGGCGGCGATGGCCTTTCGGGTCCCGTGAACGCGCACTACGCCGGCGTCGGCGCCCGTCGCGCTGTCCTCCAGGGTGTCGGCCATGACGTGTCGGTCGTACTGCTCCCAGAGCCAGCGCTTGGAGGCCATGTCCGGAGCGGACATCAGCGTCAGCACCGCCGCGGCGAAGTCCGCCGGCGCGGGGACGCTGGACGGCTCCACCCGGGCCTGGAGGACCGGCTGGGTCCAGGGGCGGTCGTAGAGGGGGGCGTCGTCCGACAGGGGCGCCAGGGGCAGGTCGCAGACCACCTCGCCCTGGTGGCGAAGGATGATCCGGCCGGTGTCCGTCGTCTGGCCGATGACGGCGGCGTCCAGTCCCCACTTCTCGAAGATCCGCTGCCCGTCA
This sequence comes from Phenylobacterium sp., assembly GCA_020402585.1. Classification (GTDB taxonomy): domain Bacteria; phylum Pseudomonadota; class Alphaproteobacteria; order Caulobacterales; family Caulobacteraceae; genus Phenylobacterium. Next base: position 1,338 of record JADBZH010000097.1, read on the forward strand.
GCCTCGCGGCCGGGCTTGAGGATGGCCAGCATGCGCTCCTGGCTCTCGGAGAGCATCATCTCGTAGGCGCTCATGCCGGTCTCGCGCTGGGGCACCTTGTCCAGGTCCAGCTCGATGCCGACGCCGCCCTTGCCCGCCATCTCGACCGAGGAGGAGGTCAGGCCCGCCGCACCCATGTCCTGGATGGCGGCCACGGCGCCGGTGGCCATCAGCTCGAGGGTCGCCTCGATGAGCAGCTTCTCGGCAAAGGGGTCGCCCACCTGGACGGTGGGGCGCTTCTCTTCGGAGGCCTCGTCGAACTCGGCGGAGGCCATGGTGGCGCCGTGGATGCCGTCCCGGCCGGTCTTGGACCCGAAATAGACCACGGGCAGGCCGGCGGCGGGGGCGGCCGAGTAAAAGATGGCGTCGGCGTCGGCCAGGCCCACGCACATGGCGTTCACCAGGATGTTGCCGTCGAAGCCGCGATGGAAGTTGGTCTCGCCGGCAATCGTGGGCACGCCGACGCAGTTGCCGTAGCCGCCTATGCCCGAGACCACACCGGACAGGAGGCGTCGGGTCCGCGGATGGGCCGGATCGCCGAAGCGCAGGGCGTTCAGGAGGGCGATGGGCCGGGCGCCCATGGTGAAGACGTCGCGCATGATGCCGCCCACGCCGGTCGCCGCGCCCTGGTAGGGCTCGATGAAGGAGGGGTGGTTGTGGCTCTCCATCTTGAAGATGCAGGCCTGGCCGTCGCCGATGTCCACCACGCCGGCGTTCTCGCCGGGTCCGCAGATGACCCGCGGCCCCGTGGTGGGAAACTTCGACAGGTGCCGCCGGCTCGACTTGTACGAGCAGTGCTCGGACCACATCACCGAAAAGACGCCTAGCTCGACCAGGTTCGGCTCACGCCCGAGCCGCTCCAGGATGAGTTCGTATTCGTCGGGCTTGAGCCCGAACTCGGCGGCCGTCTGGGCCATGGACTGGGTCGCGGAGGTCATGCGCCGCTTCTATCCGGACTCGCGCGCGAGGGCGATAGCCGCGCGAGGGGAGGTTCGCCCCATCCGCATCGGCGTGACCGGGCGCCCGGCAGGAGGCGCCGCAGGCCCCCTCAAGCCGCCTGCGCCTCTCAGAGATTGCTCCCCGCCGCAATGGTGGCTAGCGTCCCCCCAAGAAGCTTCGCAGACGCGGGGCGAACGAGGAGACCCAGATGGCCAACGGGGGCATATTCCGGCGTAAGTCCGTCGCCCAGATCCAGTCCGAGCATGAGCATGGCGAACTGAAGCGGACGCTGGGGGCGCTGAACCTCACCCTGCTGGGGATCGGGTGCATCATCGGCACGGGCATCTTCGTCCTGACAGGCCGGGCCGCCGCCGAGTTCGCCGGTCCGGGGATCATGATCTCCTTCATCATCACCGGCACGCTCTGCGCCTTCGTAGCCCTCTGTTATGCCGAGCTGGCCTCGGTGCTGCCGGTTTCCGGCTCCGCCTATTCGTATTCCTACGCCTCGATGGGCGAGATCATGGCCTGGATCATGGGCCTGCTCCTGATCCTTGAGTATGGCCTCGCAGGATCCACCGTGGCGGTGGGCTGGTCCGGCTACCTGGTCAGCCTGCTGAAGGACTTCGGTGTCACCATTCCTCCCGCCCTGACGGCGGCGCCGGGCGTTGAGGTGAAGGACGCGGCCGGGAACGTTGTGGCGACAGGCATCATGAACCTGCCGGCCATGGTGGCCCTGCTGGCCGTCACCGGCCTGCTGGTCCGGGGGGTGACGGAGTCCACCACGGTCAACAACATCGTCGTCTTCATCAAGGTGGCGGTCGTGGTCGCCTTTATCGGGATCGGCGCCTTCTATGTGAACCCCGACCTCTGGAGCCCCCTGATCCCGCCGCAGGTCCCTGCGCCTCCTGAAGGGACCCCCATGGATGTCTGGAGCCAGATCTGGCGGGCCCTGGTCGGGATCGTCACGGGCGAAACCGAGTCCCAGTTCGGCGTCAGCGGCGTCATTCACGCCGCCGCTGTGATCTTCTTCGCCTATCTGGGCTTCGAGGCGGTCTCCACCGCCGGGGCCGAGAGCCGTAACCCGGCCCGCGACATGCCGATCGGCATCCTCGCCTCCCTGGCCATCTGCACGGTCCTCTACATCCTGACCTCGGCGGTCCTGGTCGGGATTGTGCCCTACCAGTCGCTCGACAATCCGGCCCCGATCGCCCTGGCGGTGAACGAGATCGGCCTGGGCTGGTTCGCCATCCTGGTGAAGATCGGGGCGCTCGCCGGCCTGTCTTCGGTGATGCTGGTCCTGCTCTACGGCCAGACCCGGATCTTCTACACGATGAGCCGTGACGGCCTGCTGCCGGACGTGTTGTCGCGGATTCACCCGAAGTTCCAGACCCCCTGGGTGAACACTGTCCTGGTCGGGGTCCTGGCCTGCCTCGCCGCCGGCTTCATGTCCCTGGACAAGCTGGCGGACCTGTCAAACGTCGGCGCCCTGACCGCGTTCGGCGTGGTCTGTGCGACCGTCATCTATCTGCGGTTCACGTCGCCCGGGCTTGAGCGCCCCTTCCGGGTGCCCCTGTATCCGGTCGTTCCGATCCTCGGGGTGCTGATGTGCAGCCTGTTGCTGCTGACCCTGATGAGAAGCGACCACACCCGGAATTTCTTCCTGATCTATCTCGCGGTCGGGATCGCGGTCTATTTCATCTACGGGATGAGAAGCTCCAAGCTCGGCAAGGGCATTGTCGTCGGCGGCCATGAGGCCGAGCCGATGGAACTGCCCCACAAGGGCGACTGACGGAAGCGGAGACGCTGGAACAGCGAGGGCCCCTCCGGAACCGGAGGGGCCCTTTTGCTTTTGGGACGACCGCGCCTCAGAGGTCAGGCGGTCTCAAGCAGGCTCTGGAAGAGGATGGCGCCGTCCGCTGAACCCAGCTCCGGCTCGAAGGACCGGTCGGGGTGGGGCATGAGGCCCAGGACGTTGCCGGCCCCGTTGATCAGGCCGGCGATGTCGTTCAGCGAGCCATTGGGGTTGTCGGCGTAGCGGAAGACCACCTGTCCCTCACCCTCGATGCGGGAAAGGGTGTCGGCGTCCGCGAAGAAGGCGCCTTCGCCGTTGCCCACAGTCATCACCGCCTTCCGGCGGCTGCCGAAGGCGCGGGTGAAGCGGGTGTCCGGCCGGACAATGCCCAGCTCCACCGGCTTGCAGACGTATTTCAGCGCCGCATTGCGCAGGAGGGCGCCAGGCAGGAGGCCGGACTCGCAGAGCACCTGGAAGCCGTTGCAGATACCGACGACGGCCACGCCCCGGTCCGCCGCCTTGCGCACCTCGGCCATGACCGGCGACAGGGCCGCCATGGCGCCGCAGCGCAGGTAGTCGCCGTAGGAGAAGCCGCCCGGCAGGACGATCAGGTCCAGGCCCTGCGGCAGGGCCGTCTCGGTGTGCCAGACCATGTCCACGGCGGCCCCGGTGGAGCGCTCCACGGCGACCTTGCAGTCCCGGTCGCAGTTGGAGCCCGGAAAGACGATGACGGCGGCCTTCATGGTCAGGACAGCTCGATCCGGTAGCCTTCGATCACCGTATTGGCGAGCAGGGTCTCGCACATCCGGCGCACCTCCGCCTCGGCGGCCGAAGGCTCCACGCCGGCCAGGTCGAACTCGAGGGTCTTGCCCACGCGGACATCGGAGACGCCGCCCCAGCCCAGGCCGTGGAGTGCGCTCTCCACAGCCTTGCCCTGCACGTCCAGGACGCCTGGCTTCAGAAACACATGGACCCTTGCGCGCACTAGTGCAGCCCTCCCTGAATGACGGTCGGCATTTCCTTCATGATCCCAAGGCGCCGGGCGATCTCGGCATAGCCCTCGATGGCGTCGCCAAGGTCCCGGCGAAAGCGGTCCAGGTCCAGCTTCTCGCGGGTCTGGGCGTCCCACAACCTGCAGTTGTCCGGGCTGATCTCGTCGGCCAGGACGATACGGGCGAAGTCGTTCTCCCAGAGCCGCCCGAACTCGACGCGGAAGTCGATCAGCGAGATGCCCACGGCCCCGAAGGCCCCGTTCAGGAAGTCGTTCACCCGCAGGGACAGGGCCATCATGTCGTCGATCTCCTGGGTCGAGGCCCAGTTGAAGGCGGTGATGTGCTCTTCGGTGACCATCGGGTTCCCGAGCTTCTCGTCCTTCAGGTAGAACTCGATGATCGAGCGGGGCAGGGCCTGGCCCTCGGGCAGGCCGAAACGCTGCGAGAGGGAGCCCGCGGCGGCGTTGCGCACCACCACCTGGAGGGGGATGATCTCGAGCTCGCGGATCAGCTGCTCGCGCAGGTTCAGCCGGCGGATGAAATGGTTCTGGACGCCGATCGTGTTCAGCCGGGTCATGAAGTACTCGCTGATCCGGTTGTTCAGCACGCCCTTGCCCTCGAGCACGGCCCGCTTGGCGTTGTTGTAGGCGCTGGCGTCGTCCTTGAAGTACTGGATCAGCGTGCCGGGCTCGGGACCCTCGTAGAGGATCTTGCCATGGCCTTCGTAGATCTTTTTGCGGCGGGTGCTCATCGGCGCCTTCTCCAGGCCTCGGGGTCGGCGTGCGTCGTCCGGAGACAAAAAGGCGCGGGAGCGACGGCCCGCGCTTATTCGGACGACTCGACGTTCGCGTCCCGTCGAGGCGGGGCCAAACTAGCCGAACCGGGGGGCGTTCGCAAACGGCGCGGCTTTCGATTGCGGACGGGCGATCCAGCGGATAGACAGCCCGGGTAACGCCGGTTTGGGAACACCATGACCTCTTTCGAAAATCGTGAGCGCGGCTTCGAGAACAAGTTCGCCCTCGACCAGGAACAGGAATTCAAGGCGACCGCCCGGCGCAATCGGATGCTGGGCGAATGGGCTGCGGGCCTGATGGGCCTGCAGGGTGATCACGTCTCCGATTACGCCAAGGCGGTGGTGAAGTCCGACCTGGAACTGCCCGGTGACGACGATGTGCTGCGCAAGGTCTTCGAGGACCTCAAGGGCGCCGGCGTGACCGTTTCCGAAACCGATGTCCGCAACAAGATGGGCGAGTTCCTCGCCGTGGCGCGCCAGCAGATCCGGGACGGCAAGTAAGGCCCGGAGGGGCGCGCGCCCGCGCCCCGGGGACGTACAGGTCAGTCCCCGAACACCCGGGCGAACACCGTATCCACAGCCTTGAAGTGGTAGCCGAGGTCGAACAGCTCGGAGAGTTCGGCATCTGACAGGTGCGGGCGGATGTCCGGGTCCGCCTTCAGGAAGCCCAGGAAGTCGCCTTCCCCCCGCCAGACCTTCATGGCGTTGGTCTGGACCGCCGAATAGGCCCCCTCGCGCGACATGCCCTTCTGGGTCAGGGCCAGCAGCACCCTTTGCGAATGCACGAGGCCGCCCAGGCGGTCGAGGTTGCGCATCATGTTCTCGGGATAGATGACCAGCCGCTCCACCACCCCGGCCAGACGGCGCAGGGCGAAGTCCAGGTGGACGGTGGTGTCCGGGGCTATGGCCCGCTCGACGCTGGAATGGCTGATGTCGCGCTCGTGCCAGAGGACGACGTTCTCCAGGGCGGGGGTCGCGGCCGAGCGGATCAGGCGCGCCAGGCCGGTGAGGTTCTCGGTCAGGATTGGGTTGCGCTTGTGCGGCATGGCGCTGGACCCCTTCTGGCCGGGATCGAAGGGCTCTTCCGCCTCCAGCACCTCGGTGCGCTGCAGGTGGCGGATCTCCACCGCCAGGCGCTCGATGGCGCTGCCCGCTACGGCCAGGGCGGCGAAGTAGGCTGCGTGCCGGTCCCGGGGAATGACCTGGGTGGAGACCGGCTCCACCGCCAGGCCCATCTGCTCCGCCACGTGGGCCTCCACCTCGGGGGCGACGTTGGCGAAGGTGCCGACCGCGCCGGAAATGGCGCAGGTGGCGATCTCGGCCCGCGCGGCCACAAGCCGCTGGCGCGTTCGCTGGAACTCGGCGTAGTGGCCCGCCAGCTTCAGGCCGAAGGTCGTGGGCTCGGCGTGGATGCCGTGGCTGCGGCCGACGCAGGGCGTCATCCGGTGCTCCATCGCCCGGCGCTTCAAGGCCGCGAGCACCAGGTCGACGTCCTCGATCAGAAGGTCCGTCGCCCGGGCCAGCTGGACCGCCAGGGCGGTGTCATTGACGTCCGAGGAGGTCATGCCCTGGTGCAGGAACCGGGCCTCCGGTCCGACGAGTTCGGTGACATGGGTCAGGAAGGCGATGACGTCGTGCTTCACCTCGCGCTCGATCTCGTCGATCCGGTCGACGTTGAAGATCACACCGCGGCCCTTCTCCCAGATGGTCCGGGCGGCCTCCTTCGGGATCACGCCCAGCTCAGCCATCTTGTCGGCGGCGTGCGCCTCGATCTCGAACATGATGGTGAAGCGCGTCTGGGGCTCCCAGATGCGGGCGAATTCGGGGCGGGTGTAGCGAGGGATCATGGTCGCGACTTCTAGGCCGCTGCGGCCCTGGATGCAAAGCCGCCGGCGAGCTGGACGTCCACCGGCCCCGCCGCGAGGCTGCGGAGGGCGACCAGGGGCGTCCAGACCCGGGCGAAGCCCTTGAACATCAGTCCTCGCCCCGGACCTTTCGGGCGTCGGCGAGGGCCTTCACCAGGCCGATCGAGCCCAGGAAGTAGTGGAAGGCCGCCCAGAGGTAGAAGCACAGCGAGATGATGACGCCCGACCGGGTCGCCTCGACGAGGCTGGTCTGGCAGCGCCCGGCGAGCTCCGCGGAGGACCCCGCCGGGGCGACGCCGCCCGGGCAGGCCTGGGCGAAGCTTTCGCCGCCGCCCACCCCGCCCAGCATCTGGCCGAGGGAGGCGAGGATGCCCTGGTGGGCGCCCTGGGTGAAGTTGAACTGGGCGAACTGGTCGATCACCCAGCCGGTGAAGGGCGGGCCTCCGCCCAGGGCGATGAGGTTGAGGAAGAACAGCATAATGGCCGCCGCCGTCGCCCGGCGCCGGGTCTCGACCATGTTCTGCACCACGCCGAAGGTCGGGCCCAGATAGACATAGTGGAAGATGCCGGGGATCAGCAGGATCAGGGCTGCGGCCTGCCAGGATGGCTGGAGGTAGGCGACGATGTAGATCGGCGTCGCGATCGCAAGGCCGAGGGCGGGGGTCAGGGCGTACCAGCGCGCGCTCCGCACGGCGAGCCGGTCGGTGACCACGCCCCCGAGCAGGGTCCCGATGCCCGCCGAGATGCCGCCCACCAGGCCCGTGATCAGGCCGACCTGGGCGTAGTCCAGGCCAAAGGCGCGGGAGAAATAGGGTGGAACGAACTGTCCGGACCCGTAGGAGCCGAAGGAGGCGATGGTCACGCCCAGGATCATGTGGAGCACCGGCCACTTGCCGAACAGGGTCTTCACGATGGCCCACATCTCACGGAACTCGCCGCCCATCGAGAAGGCCGGCTGCACCGCCAGGGAGGCCCCGCCATCCGGCTCGGAATGGCCCCGGGGCGGCTCCTTGATCATCAGCTTGATGGCGATGGCGATGAGGATGCCGGGCAGGCCGACCAGCATGAAGGCCACCCGCCAGGAAAAGTTCTGGGCCAGCCATCCTCCCGCCACAGCGCCCAGCATGGTGCCGATGGGGATGCCGAGGGCATAGACCGCCAGGGCGCTGGCCCGCTTCCGGGGCTCGAAATAGTCGCTGATCAGGGAGTGGGCGGGCGGGTTCAGCCCCGCCTCGCCGAAGCCAACCCCGAACCGGTAGGCGGCCAGCATGGCGAAGCTGGTCGCCGTGCCGCACAGGGCGGTGAATCCGGACCAGATGACAATGGCCGCCGAGATGATGTTGACCCGGTTGAAGCGCTCCGCGAACCGGGCGATGGGGATGCCCAGGAAGGTGTAGAGCAGGGCGAAATAGAGCCCTCCCAGCAGGCCGAGCTGGGTGTCGGTGATCTTCAGATCGACCTTGATCGCCTGGCCGATGGTCGAGATGATCGTCCGGTCGATGAAGTTGAAGGTGTAGGCCGTGACCAGCAGGGTCAGGACCACAGACTTGTAGCTATTGCTGTAAACAGGTCTTTCCGCAGCCTGAGGCTGCACATCAAGCGCTGACATGAACTCGTTTCCCCCACGGCGAACCGCCGTTTCCCGGGGGTGACTGTAGCGGCTGGCGGCAGGAGGGGAAGAGGGCGTGGAGACTTCCTTCCCGGCGCCGCCTGGGGATAGAACCGACGCATGGCTGAACCCGTTACCGACGCCGGGGACCCCCGGATCGCAGATTACAGGGACGTGCGGGAGAAGGACCTGGTCGGGCGCCGGGGGCTGTTCATCGCTGAGGGATCGGTAGTCCTGCGCAGCCTTCTGGACAGCCCCCTCGCAAGGCCGGTCTCGGTCCTCGTCTCCGAGGCGCGGCTCGCAGGGGTGTCTGACCTGCTGGGAAGGGTCCCGCCGGGCACGCCCGTCTACGTCGCCACCCAGCCTGTCATGGACCGCATTGTCGGCTTCCCGATCCATCGCGGAGTCCTGGCCCTGGGGGAGGCCAGCCTCCGGCCTGACGCGGACGCCCTCCTGGGGCGCCTGGGGAAGGCGGCCCTGGTCGTAGCCCTGTGCGGGATCTCCAATCACGACAACATGGGCGGCCTCTTCCGTAACGCCGCCGCCTTCGGAGCCGATGCGGTCCTGCTCGACTCCGCCTGCTGCGATCCCTTCTACCGGAAGGCCCTGAGGGTCTCGGTCGGCGGGGTTCTCCGGGTTCCCCAAGCCCGGCTCGCTCCCGGGGAAGACCCGGTCGCCCGCCTGGAAGGACAGGGCTTCAGGGTCCTGGCGCTCAGCCCCTCGGGGGGGCTGACCCTGCCCGACGTGAGGGGCGAGGGCCGGATTTCGGTCCTGTTCGGCGCCGAGGGCCCGGGCCTGGCCCCTGAGGTGCTGGCCCGCTGCGAGACGGTGCGGATTCCCATGAGCGCCGGATTTGACTCCCTGAATGTGGCCACGACATCGGGTATCGTGCTCCATCACCTCCGCAAGAGCGGCGGGGAAGGGACGAGGCTGGAATGAACGCCCTTCTGGACCGGCCGGAACTGACGCTGCTGCTGGCCCTCGGGATCGGGCTGCTGGTGGGCGTGGAGCGCGAGCGCAGCAAGGGCGCCGGACCCAACCGGGGCGCAGCGGGGCTGCGGACCTTCGCCCTGATCGGCCTGGTCGGGGGCGCCTGCGGGCTCTTCGGCCAGCCCCTGTTGACCGCCGTGGCGGGACTGTTCGTCGCCGCCGCCGCCGTCGCCTCCTACCGGCGTTCGCGCCCGGACGATCCGGGCCTGACCACAGAGGTGGCCATGTTCGCCACCTTCCTGCTGGGGCTGATGATGGCTGACAAGCCCCAGGCGGCCGTCACCGCGGGGGTGGTGATGGCGGTCCTGCTCGCCGCCCGGACGCCGCTCCAGGCCCTGGTCAAGGATATGCTCAGCGAGCGTGAACTGAGGGACGGCCTGGCCTTCGCGATCGCCGCCCTGGTCGTTCTTCCGCTTCTGCCGGACAGGGCCATCGATCCCCTGGGAGTCCTGAACCCCTTCGCCCTCTGGCGTCTGGGGGTGGTCATGATGGGGCTCAGCGCCCTGGGCTACATCGCCCAGCGGCTTGCGGGCGGGCGTCGGGGGTTGTTGCTGGCGGGACTGGCCGGGGGCTTCGTCTCCTCCACCGCCACCATCGCCGGCATGGGCCGGAGGGCGCGCGAGACGCCGGGGATCACCGCCGCGGCGGCGGCGGCCGGCGTCGCGTCCATGCTGTCGTCCATGATCTACCTTTCCGCCCTGCTGGCGACGCTCCGGCCCCAGGTCCTGGCCCACCTTGCCTTGCCGCTCCTGGCGGGCGGCGGCGTCATCCTGGTCTTTGCGCTCGTGACGGCGCGAAACGGAGCGGACTCGCCTCCGGGCCAGGGGGCTACCGGCCGGGCCTTCGACCTGACCTCCACCGCCTTCTTCGTGGCGCTGGTCGCCGGCTGCACGCTCCTGAGTCGCCTCCTGGAGCTCTGGCTGGGCGAGCGAGGGGTGCTGGCCGGCGCCGCCGCCACGGGTCTCGCCGACGCCCACGCCGCCGCCCTCTCTGTGACCGGCCTGGCCGCCGCCGGAAAGATGACGGACTCCGTCGCGGCCCTCGGCGTCCTGGTCGCGCTCATCGCCAATATGCTGGTCAAGGCGCCGACGGCCTGGGTCCTGGGCGGTGCGGCCTATGGCCTGCGGGTCAGCCTGGGCGCCCTCCTCCTGACCCTCGGGGTCCTGGGGGGCGCCCTGGCGGCCGGGCTCCTCGGCGGATGACGCGCAGCGCTTGTCAAAGGCCGCGCCGGGCGGCTAGAGCCTGTCCGAACCCGGCGTCCCCGCCGGCGTGATTTCAGAGCCTTACGGAGGCCCCCATGGCCATTGACGCGGCGACCGTCCGCAAGGTCGCCAGACTGGCGCGCATCGCCGAGCCCGAGGCTCGGATCGAGCCCCTGGCCCGGGAGCTCACCGGCATCATGAACTGGATCGAGCAGCTGGCCGAGGTCGACATCGAGGGCGTCGAGCCCATGACGTCGGCCGTGTCCCAGCCTGCGCCCCTGCGCGACGACGTGGTGACCGAGGGCGGCGACCCCGAGCGCATCCTCGCCAACGCCCCGCGCCGGGCCGGCGACTTCTTCGTGGTTCCCAAGGTGGTTGAGTGATGTCGTCCCTGACCGACCTGACCCTGCGCGCCGCCCTCGACGGCCTGTCCTCCGGCGCCTTTTCCTCGGAGGAGCTGACCCGGGCCCATATCGGGGCGGTCGAGGCCGCCCGTCCGCTGAACGCCTTTATCCTGGAGACGCCGGACAAGGCCCTGGAGATGGCCCGGGCCTCCGACGCCCGCCGCGCGGCCGGCGAGGCCGGGGCCCTGGAGGGCGCGCCGCTGGGGATCAAGGACCTGTTCTGCACGAACGGGGTGACCACCACGGCGGGCAGCCGCATCCTGGGCGGGTTCACCCCCACCTATGAATCCACCGTCACCTCCCAGCTCTGGCGCGACGGGGCGGTCATGCTGGGCAAGTTGAACCTGGACGAGTTCGCCATGGGCTCGTCCAACGAGACCTCGGCCTACGGTCCGGTCGTCAGCCCCTGGCGGCGGAACGGGGACGCCTCGCCCCTGACCCCCGGCGGGTCCTCCGGCGGCTCGGCCGCCGCGGTCGCTGCGGGCCTCTGCCTTGGCGCCACCGCCACCGACACCGGCGGCTCCATCCGCCAGCCGGCGGCCTTTACCGGAACGGTCGGCATCAAGCCCACCTATGGCCGCTGCTCGCGCTGGGGCGTGGTCGCCTTCGCCTCCTCCCTGGACCAGGCCGGGCCGATCGCCCGGACCGTCGAGGACGCCGCCCTCCTGCTGCAGTCCATGTCGGGGCATGACCCGAAGGACTCCACCAGCCTGGACGTCGAGGTCCCCGACTTCGCCGCCTTCGTCGGGCGCTCGGTGAAGGGCCTGAGGATCGGGGTGCCGAAGGAGTACCGCGTCGACGGCATGCCGGCCGAGATCGAGGCGCTCTGGGAACAGGGCATCGCCTGGCTGCGTGAGGCGGGCTGTGAGATCGTCGAGGTCTCCCTGCCGCACACCCGCTACGCCCTGCCGGCCTACTACATCGTCGCGCCCGCCGAGGCCTCTTCCAACCTCGCCCGCTACGACGGCATGCGCTACGGCCTGCGCGCCGACGCCGCCAGCCTGACCGACACCTACGAGAAGTCCCGCGCCGAAGGCTTTGGCGAGGAGGTCAAGCGCCGCATCCTGATCGGCACCTACGTGCTCTCGGCAGGCTATTACGACGCCTACTACCTGCGGGCCCTGAAGGTCCGCCGGCGGATCGCCGACGACTTCACCGAGGCCTTCGGCAAGGTCGACGCCCTGCTCACGCCCACGGCCCCGTCCGCGGCCTTCGCCCTGGGCGAAAACGCCAATGACCCGGTCGCCATGTACCTGAACGACATCTTCACGGTGACGGTGAACCTGGCGGGCCTGCCCGGCATGAGCGTGCCAGCGGGGCTGGACGCCCGGGGCCTGCCCCTGGGCCTGCAGCTGATCGGCCGCCCGCTGGACGAGGGCCTGCTGTTCTCGCTGGGCGGCGCCATCGAGAAAGCGGCGGGCTTCTCGGCGAAGCCCGCGCGCTGGTGGTGACCGGCTAGACCTTACTTCGAAGCCGGCTTGGCCGCCGGGGCGGAACCCGGGGCCGGGGCGGCCGAGTCGAGGGCGGCCTGGACTGCAGTGATCCGCTCGTCCGAGATCACGCCGCCGGACATGGGCTGGAGCTGGCGCAGGGTCATGCCCTTGAACTGCTCATAGGCCGGATGGTCGGTCAGGCCCGGCAGTTCCTTGTCGAGGATCGCCTTGCCGGCGGGGTCCGCCGCCAGCTCGGCGATCGGGGTGGCGTCCACGGACTTCTTGCCCTCCGCCAGGGCGGGAAGGGCGGCGAAGGCGAGGGACAGGCCGGCCAGGCCGGCGATCAGGGTCTTCTTCATTTCGGTCTCCAGGCGCGCCGGGTCCTTCCCGGGCTCAGCGCCGGGAGGTTGAAGACAGACGCGCCGACAGCGCAAGAGGCTTTCGCCGGAAAGGCGCCCGCTTTAAACAGGGGCCATGAGCGAGACATCCAAACTGATCGAGGGCCGGACCGGTCCATGGGAAATCGTGCTGGGCTTGGAGGTTCACGCCCAGGTCGCCTCCAACGCCAAGCTTTTCTCGGGCGCGGCGGTCGGCTTCGGCGCCGGGCCCAACGCCCAGGTCAGCCTGGTGGACGCCGCCATGCCGGGCATGCTGCCGGTCCTGAACCGCTACTGCGTCGAGCAGGCGGTGCGCACGGGCCTGGGCCTGAAGGCGCAGATCAACCTCGTGAGCCGCTTTGACCGGAAGAACTATTTCTATCCGGACCTGCCCCAGGGCTACCAGATCAGCCAGTACAAGGACCCGATCGTCGGTGAGGGCGAGGTGCTGGTCGAGCGCGATGACGGCTCCACCTTCACGGTCGGGATCGAGCGCCTCCACCTGGAGCAGGACGCCGGCAAGAGCCTGCACGACCAGGACCCCAGCGCCACCTACGTCGACCTGAACCGCGCCGGCACCGCCCTGATGGAGATCGTCTCGCGCCCGGACATGCGTTCGTCCGAGGAGGCCGCCGCCTACGTCAAGAAGCTGCGGACCATCCTGGTCTATCTCGGCAGCTGCGACGGCGACATGGAGAAGGGCAACCTGCGGGCGGACGTGAACGTCTCGGTGCGCCGCCCGGGCGAGGGCCTGGGCACGCGCTGCGAGATCAAGAACGTCAACTCCTACCGCTTCATCCAGCAGGCCATCGAGTACGAGGCCCGCCGCCAGATCGAGATCCTCGAGGAGGGCGGCAGGATCGACCAGGAGACCCGCCTGTTCGATCCGGTGAAGGGCGAGACCCGGTCCATGCGCTCCAAGGAGGATGCGCACGACTATCGCTACTTCCCGGACCCCGACCTCCTGCCTCTCGAGCTGGACCCGGCCTGGGTCAAGGCCATCGAGGACAGCTTGCCGGAACTGCCCGACGCCAAGAAGGCCCGCTTCCAGAGCCAGTACGGCCTGACCGCCTACGACGCCGGCGTCCTGATCAGCGAGCAGGCGCGGGCCGACTATTACGAAGCCGCCGCCGCGGGCCGCGACGCCAAGCTGGTGGCCAACTGGGTGACCAACGACCTGGCCGCCCGGCTGACGGCGGCGGGGACGCCCATCTCCGAAAGCCCCATCGCCCCGGACGAGATTTCCGAGCTGGTCGCCCTGATCGAAGAGGGGGTCATCTCCTCCAAGATCGCCAAGGATGTCTTCGAGCGCATGTGGGCGGGCGAGGGCCGGCCGCGCGCCGTCGTCGAGGCGCAAGGGCTGCAGCAGGTGTCCGACACCGGCGCCCTCGAGGCCCTGGTCGACCAGCTGATCGCGGACAATCCCGGCCAGGCTTCGGCGGTGCGCGAGAAGCCCCAGGCGATCGGCTGGTTCGTGGGCCAGGTCATGAAGGCGACGGGCGGCAAGGCCAATCCGGGCGCGGTCAACCAGATCCTGAAGGCGAAGCTCGGGCTCTGAGGCCCCGGCGTTGGGAGGAAGCGGCATGGCTTCGGCGTTTGAGACGGACTGGACCTGTTTCGAGGTCACCCTGGAGGACCGGGTGGCCCACATCCGGCTGAACCGGCCCGAGGCCTTCAACTCCATGAACCGGGCCTTCTGGAACGAGCTGCCGGCCATTGTCGATGATATCAGCGACAACGCCCGGGCCCGGGTGATCGTCATCTCCTCCACCGGCCGTCATTTCACGGCGGGCATGGACCTGCAGAACTTCTCCGGCGTCGGCGGCGGGGGCGGAGCCGACGGCCCCCGGCGGACGGACATCGCCGGCGAGGCCTCGCGGGCCCACCTGGAGTCCCTTCAGGACGCCTTCTCCTGCCTGGACCGGGCGCGGATGCCGGTGATCGCCGCCATCCAGGGCGGCTGCGTCGGCGGGGGCGTCGACCTGACCGCCGCCTGCGACATCCGCTACGCCAGCGCCGAGGCCTTCTTCTGCATCCAGGAGATCAATATCGGCATGACCGCCGACGCCGGCACCTTCCCGCGCCTCTGCCGCCTGATCCCCCAGGGCTGGGTGCGCGAACTGGCCTACACCGGCCGGCGTCTGCCCGCCGAGGCCGCCCGCGAGATCGGCCTGGTCAACGCCGTCCTGCCGGACGCAGACGCGGTGGTCGCCCACGCCCTGGCCGTGGCCCGGGAGATCGCCGCCAAGTCGCCCCTGGCGGTGGCGGGCTCCAAGGTCATGATCAACTACGCCCGCGAACACGACACCGAGACGGCCCTGGACTATCTGCGGGTCTGGCAGGCGGGGATGTTCCCCGCCGCCGACATGGCGGAGACCTTCAAGGCCCGGCAGGAGGGCCGCGAGCCGGACTTCCCCGACCTGCGCCCCGTCCACCGCGGGATGTAGGGCAGGGGCCCGAAGCAGGCGTTGCGCCGCGACGCCGCCTTCGGCTAAGAGAAGCGCTCCCCGCCGGGGACTGGTGACGTGGCCGAGTGGCTGAAGGCAACGGTTTGCTAAATCGTCATACCCGAAAGGGTATCCAGGGTTCGAATCCCTGCGTCACCGCCATCCATTCTCACGACATCCCTGCCTGAGCAGACCGGTCCCGCCGTGTCGCGGAACCTGCGGGACAATTCGCGCCCGAACCGTCTGTGGAGACGTACCTGAAGGCGGGGTTCGAGGGCCGGTTCGGGCCCGGAACGGGGCGCGTCTCCGGGGCCCGCCTGAAAGGTTGGGTTTCCCTGTGAACAGGGAATGAGCAGCGAATTTCTTTGCGCACCCGCCGCCC
>JADBZH010000098.1 GCA_020402585.1 Phenylobacterium sp.
GGCGGCGGCCATCAACGCCGGCCTGGCCAAGACCATCCTGATCACCCATGGGGAATCCGGCCGCAGCCGGGTGGGCGCCGGCGGTTTCGGCCGCGCACCGTCCAGCCTGATGGGCCAGTTCGAGATGCCCTATGGCGTCACCAGCCCTCCCACCATGTTCACCGTCCCGGTCCTTCGCTACATGAAGACCTACGGCGTGACCGAGGAGGACCTGGCCACCGTGGCCGTGGTCCAGCGGGAGTGGGCGGGCCTGAACCCCCGGGCCAGCTTCAAGGACCCGATCAGCGTCGACGACGTCCTGAACTCGCCGATGATCGCCTGGCCCTTCCGGATGCTCATGTGCTGCCTCGTGACAGACGGCGGCGGCGCCCTCATCCTGACCAGCGCCGACCGGGCGAAGGATTTCCCGCAGAAGCCTGTCTATATCCTGGGCACAGGGGAGAGCGTCGAGACCCCCCTGGTCTCGCAGATGTACGACTTCACTTCGTCCACGGCCTTCAAGATCTCCGGCAAGAAGGCCTTCGACGAGGCGGGCATCACCCATGCCGACGTCGATCACCTGATGATCTACGACGCCTTCGCCCACCTGCCGCTCTACGGCCTTGAGGACCTTGGCTTCTGCAAGCCCGGCGACGCCAAGGACTTCATCCGCGAGCGCAACACCGCCATCGGCGGCAAGCTGCCCCTGAACACCAATGGCGGGGGCCTGTCCTACATGCATTCGGGCATGTACGGCATGTACGCCCTGCAGGAGAGCGTGCGGCAGATGCGCGGCACGGCGGCGGCCCAGGTCAAGGACGCGAAGATCAGCATCGCCCATGGGGTCGGCGGCATGTTCGCCGCCTCGGGGACGATCGTCTTCACAAACGAAAAGTCGTGATTTCAGAGTCTTGACGCCTTCATGCGGCATCCGGGTCCTCGGGGTTGGATGTCGCGTGATCTGTCGGCTGGGAACGGGTCCGGGTCGGATCCGGTCCCCGCCGGGGCGGGTTTCCCGGCCTGCCGTGACCTTTCCCCCTGGGGTTGAGATCGCGTTGTATTCATCGTGAACTCATCAATAGGGCCTTGATAGCCCGCGCGGATCGACGTACCGGGCAGGGGGCATCCGCGGTGGGGGCGACGCAAACATGGGTTTCTCGGCGGACTCGCGCGCCCGCTTCAACCTCGAGCAAGTCTCAGTGCTTCTGCTCGAGGAAACCCCTCTCGGGATGTCGGTTCTCGTCCAGATCCTGAACGGTTTCGGCGCTCGCAAGCTCCATCGTTGCGATACGGTCGAGAAGGCCGAGAAGGTGGTCCGGGAGAATGACCTCGACCTCCTGATCATCGACGCCATGGGCCGGTCCGGAGCGGGCTACGACTTCGTGCGCTGGCTTCGACGGTCGGGGAACCGGCCGAATTGCTATGCGCCTGTGGTGCTGACTTCGGCCCACACGCCGGCGGCGGCGGTCGTCAAGGCCCGGGACTGCGGCGCCCACATCGTGATGGCCAAGCCGCTGACGCCCAAGGCGATGCTCGATCGGATCATCTGGGTGGCCCGTGCAGGCCGGCGCTTCGTGGAGTGCGATACCTTCGTGGGCCCCGACAGGAGGTTCAAGGAGTCTGGCCTGCCCGAAGGCGTCGCCGTGGGCCGACGTCGGGAAGATGGCGTTTCGATACCCGGTTAGGCTTTGACATCGTCGACTGCGAACCTTCAAGGTCGGCTGATGAGAGGTGGATGGATTTCATGAGCGACTCGGCACGCATTCATACTCCGGACGTTCCGCTTGGCCGACTGATCCGGATGCCCGGCGGCAAGAACGCCGGGCAGGCTGTCGAGGACGCCGAAAAGGGCCTCGAGTCCATGCAGGCCGAGAGCATGAGGGAGCTCAATCGGGTCCTGAAGAAGGCCGAGGATCTCTACAGCCGGGCCGAGGGCAAGTTCAGCCCCCTCATCGTCAACGCCTTCTATGACCTGATCAACGGCGCCATCGGCCTGCCGACCGCGGGAAAGGACCGGGCGATTGACAGCATGCTGGTCAGCCTCGCTGACCTGCTGGACTATTACCGGACGTCCGGGGAGTGGGGCGATAAGTCGGTGCAGGTCCACCTGAGCACCTTCCAGCTGCTGCTCCGCACCGAGGGCGCCCGGGACGCCGAGGGTACGGCCGCGATCCTTTCGGGCCTTCAGAAGGTCAGCCGCAAGGCCGCCCGCGGTTAAGGCGCACCGGACCGGCGGGTGGACCGTCGGAACCTGGCCTGCCAAGATCGGGCCTGACCTGCCGGAGGATCTCCATGAAGACACGCGCCGCCGTCGCCTTCGAGGCCAAGCGTCCGCTCGAGATCGTCGAGGTCGACCTGGAGCGGCCGCGTGCGGGCGAGGTGCTGGTGGAGATCAAGGCCACCGGCGTGTGCCATACCGACGCCTACACCCTCGACGGCCTGGACTCCGAGGGTCTCTTTCCCTCCATCCTGGGTCATGAGGGCGCCGGCGTGGTCCTGGAGGTGGGGGCGGGGGTCACCAGCGTGCGTCCCGGGGACCATGTCATCCCGCTCTACACGCCGGAATGCCGCCAGTGCAAAAGCTGCCTGTCGCGCAAGACCAACCTCTGCACCGCCATCCGCGCGACCCAGGGCAGGGGGGTGATGCCCGACGGCGCCAGCCGCTTTTCCTACAAGGGCCAGGCCATCGCCCACTACATGGGCTGTTCCACCTTTGCGAACCATACGGTCCTGCCGGAGATCGCCGTCGCGAAGATCCGGCCCGACGCGCCCTTCGACAAGGCCTGCTACATCGGGTGCGGCGTCACGACGGGGGTCGGCGCGGTGGTGAACACCGCCGGGGTCGAGGCGGGCGCCAATGTCATCGTCTTCGGCCTGGGCGGGATCGGCCTGAACGTCATCCAGGGTGCGCGTCTGGTGGGGGCCGGAAGGATCATCGGGGTCGACATCAACCCCGCCCGCGAGGCCTGGGGCCGCCGCTTCGGCATGACCGACTTCGTCAATCCCCGCGAGGTGGAGGGCGACCTCGTCCAGCACCTGGTGGCCCTGACCGATGGCGGCGCGGACTACACCTTCGACTGCACCGGCAACACCGACTTGATGCGCCAGGCGCTGGAGGCCTGCCACCGCGGCTGGGGCGAAAGCATCATCATCGGCGTGGCCGAGGCAGGCCGGGAAATCTCCACCCGTCCCTTCCAGCTGGTCACTGGGCGGGTCTGGAAGGGTACGGCCTTCGGCGGCGCCCGGGGCCGGACCGATGTGCCGAAGATCGTGGACTGGTACATGGAGGGGAAGATCCAGATCGACCCCATGATCACCCACGTCCTGCCGCTCGAGCGCATCAACGAGGCCTTTGACCTCATGCACGCCGGCGAAAGTATCCGCAGCGTCGTCGTTTTCTGACCGACGGCCACAATCAAGTCTGAGAGGACCAGGATCCTCCGGGGGAAACGTTCATGATCAAATCCCGCATCACCGACATGCTCGGCATCCAGTATCCCATCATCCAGGCGCCCATGGGCTGGATCGCCCGGTCGGCCTTGGCCTCGGCCGTGTCCAACGCCGGCGGCATGGGGATCATCGAGACCTCGTCCGGCGACCTGCCCGCCGTCCGCGAGGAAATCCAGAAGATGAAGGGGCTCACGGACAAGCCCTTCGGCGTCAACATCGCCCAGGCCTACGTCCGCGACCCGGACATCGTCTCCTTCGTGGTCGACCAGGGCGTGAAGTTCGTCACCACCTCGGCGGGGGATCCCAACCGCTACTGCGCAGCGCTCAAAGAGGCGGGACTGACCGTCTTCCACGTGGTCCCGTCCCTGGCGGCGGCGATCAAGGCCATCGAGGCCGGGGTGGACGGGCTGGTGGTCGAGGGCGGCGAGGGCGGCGGCTTCAAGAGCTCGCGCGAGGTCTCGACCATGGTCCTCCTGCCCCTGGTATGCTCCAAGCTGGACGTGCCCATCATTGCCGCCGGGGGCATTTCCGATGGCCGCGGCATGGCCGCCGCCTTCGCCCTGGGCGCCGAAGGGGTCCAGATGGGCACCCGCATGGTCTCCGCCGCCGAAAGCCCGGTGCACCAGAACTGGAAGTCCGCCATCGTCTCGGCCAAGGAGACCGATACTGTCTTCCTGAACCGTTTTGGGCCGGGGCCGGCCTGCCGGGCCCTGCGGACCGAGAAGACCACCCTCCTGGAGAAGGAGCCCGGCGAGAACGGCGTCGCGCCTGAGTTCCGGCGCTCGCAGGAGCTCTACTTCGGCGGCGACATGGAGGCCTCTATCGCCCTGTCGGGCCAGGTGGCGGGCCGCATCGAGTCGGTGAAGCCGGTCGCTGAGATCATCGCCGAGATGGTCGGCGAGTTCGAGGCCA
>JADBZH010000099.1 GCA_020402585.1 Phenylobacterium sp.
ACCGGCGACCGCAAGCGGCCCGCCTACTGGTGGGAAGGCGCGGACGGCGTCCAGGGCTATACCGGCCCGGCGGGCGGCGGCGCGAACGCCCACGCCGACCAGGATGACGGATGAGCGGCAGGCCTGAAGTGAGCGCCCCCCGCACCCGTCGGGTCCCCCGTGCTGCGGAGAGGCCCATCGGCGGGGCGCGGGCGGCCAGGCGGCAGCCGGGCGGCGCCCTGCGCGCCGGAGGGCCGGCATGAGCCTGCGCGATGATGACTTCCGCAGGCAATCAGACCGGACGGTGGATAATCTCCGGTCGCTGTATGCGATCCTGTTCGCCCTGAGCCTGGGGCTGGCCCTGACCGGGACCTATGACAAGGTCCATGCGGCGCTGATCGGCCAGAACTTCAACGCCGTCAGCCTGGCGCACCATGGGCTTGTAACCTTGTCCTTCCTGGTCACCCTCAGTCTCTTTCACTACCAGACAGACCGCTACATGGACGTGGCCTACCGGGGCGCGGGGCTCCTGGGGGTCCGCCCTCCGATCTTCCTTCTCGATCTCGTGAGAGGGCTCCTGTCGATGGCGCCCATCTATCTGATGGCCCAGGCGCTGGGCGCCGCGCCCTTCCAGCAGGTCGGCTTCACCTGGTACGTGCTGGCGGCTTCCGTATTCCTTCTGTCCAACACCCTTTTCCTCTCCTGGGCGGCCGTCCGCGGCCGACCCCCCTCAGATGGGGTTCCAAACGTCGCCATCGGAAGGATCGAGGCGCTCAGGGTGTTCTGGCTGCTTCTCAACAGCGCCTGCATGGTGCTGCTGTTCGCCATCTACAGCCTGTTTCGGTCTGCCGGGGAGGTCTGTCCCGCCCGGGGAGAGGAAGGGTTGCAGGTCGGCTTCGTCGCCGCCTTCTGCCTGGTCCTGATCGCCCGGGACATGATCGACATCTCACAGTCCTGGCCGGTCCTGCATCCCGCCGCCCCCGGGTCAGCGCCGGTGGCGCCGGGCCGGTTGCTCACCTGGCTGGAGCAGGAGGATCGACGCCGCTGGATCCGGGCGCTCGCCCTGGTCCTCGCCCTGGCCACCGTCATCCTATCGGTCCGGGCCGGGCTATGGGATATCCTTGCCGTCACCCGAAACTGCATGTCCGTTTGAGGTTGTTCCGGACCGCGGGGGTTTGACCCCGGACAGCGCCTGCTGCATCCGCCGGTCATAGTCGACCGGGAAGGCGAGGATCCCTGTCCCCGGATCCCGGACCAGCCCCCGGACCTCAGGATCCAGTCGATACATGAGCTTGACCATCAGGTCGCTGGAGACCCAGGGGCTGCCCCGGAAGTAGCCGTGGCCATTGCCCGACTCGACGTTCGGAGCGCCGGAGACATCGATATAGGAAATCCTGTCCGCCCGTGACTTCAGGAGCTCAGCGAATGCGGGCGGGACAGCCTCACCCTTGAGGGCCTGACCCAGCCTCTGGTGACCCGTGATCCCCTCGGAGATCCGCAGGGCGTCATCCTTGTCGGAGGCGTAGATGATGAGATGGCGGGACACGTCCAGGATCCCGTCGGCAAGGTAGGCGCCAAAGACCGCACGATCGACATCGCTGGAAACCAGGAAGACGTTCTCCAGCCGTGAGCCATACCTGTAGGCGCCCTCCGGTCGGTCGCGGTTCAGGAGGGCCATCTGCTCCAGGGTTCGGCCCACCAGGCGCGTTCCGGCGCTGTAGCCGATGATGTGGATCCGCTCGGCCTTTGTTTCGGTCTCCAGGGCGTGCACCAGCTCCCGAAGGTTACGCGCCATGCCCATGGCGGTGTCGACATCTCCCACATACGCCGTGGCTTCCGGTGTCGCAGGCCAGGAATAGGCGATGAAGACGCCCTCATAACCCATGAAGTGCCACATCTCGGCCGCGACCAGCACAGGGTTGTCAAAGGTCACCTTGTAGCCGTGGACGTAGATGTAGACGTCCTTCTGGCCCGCCCGGTCGAGCCGGCGGTTCACCTCGGCGGCGAACCGCGCTGTCGCCGCCCCCGGCGGGATCGCCTGAGGGCCGGGATCGACGTAGGGCGTCACGGACCGGTCCAGGATCCCGTACTCCGTCACGCCCGCGACCTGGATCGGATAGTCCCGGGTCGGCGCCTTCAGGAGGGCGAGTTCGCGGGCCTGTCGCCAGGTGATCTCCGGCCGGCTGACGCTGATCTGGGCCTCCCCGAGATGGACGACGAGGCTTCGCTCCGTGGTGTAGAAATCGCCGGGAGCGTTCCCGGGACTCTTCTGGCGGCCCGTGGCGTAGAGCAGGCCTCCATCCGGGATGTCCCCGACCGGCCGGTCATCCGCCGCCCGGTCGAAGGCCCCCTCCGCGAAGGCTTCCGGCGCCGGCATCAGGGCGAGCGTCGGCGGGCCCTTTCCGGCGCAGCCTTGAAGCACGAGGCCGAGGGTCAAGACGACTGCGACAGGGATCGATCGAAGGGGTGACATCCGGGCGCTCCTGGCACGGGTTGCATAACGGGCCGATCTTCGCCCCCAAGACGTACAGGGCTCGCGAAGGGGGGCAAGCCCTCGTGTCCGGATGGAAGGTGGAGTGGACAAAAAAATGGCCCCGCTGTCGCCAGCGGGGCCAGTCGGGGTTGCCTCGGGAAGAGGATCAGAAGCGCTTGCGCAGGGTCACGAAGGCCTGGCGCGGGGCGGCGGTCAGCAGGGTCATATTGTCGCCCGAGTAGCCGAAGCCGTTGGAGCCGATGGTCGAGACGTAGCTCTCATCCGTCAGGTTCGTGACGTTGGCCTGGATCTCCAGGCCTTCGGTCAGGCCTTCGCCCTGGAAGCGGTAGCCAAAGGACAGGTCCGCCGTCGTGGTGGACGGGACCGACTTGTCGTTGGTGTAGGTGAAGAACCGCTCCGAGACATAGTGGACGTTCAGGGCGGCGAACCAGCCGTCCCGGTCGAAGCTGACTTCGCCGTTCAGGAGGTGCTTTGGCGAGTCCACCGTGGTCTTGCCGCTGATCCTCTGGGTGATCACGCCCGCAGCGTCGCGGATGTCGTCGTCATAGGTGCTGTCGTTGTAGGCGTAGGAACCGAAGAGGCTCCAGTCGTCGTTCAGTTCGAACGTTCCCGCGGCCTCGAAGCCCTTGGCCGTCACGCTGCCGACGTTGGACAGGATGGTCGGGCTGCCGACGATGCCGGCGCCGGAGGAGGTGCCGATCAGGCGGTCGTCGAACTTGACGTAGTAGAGCGCCGCGACGCCCTGGAACCCGCCCGAACGGTAGCGCCAGCCGCCCTCGAAGGTCTGCGAGGTCTCCGGCTGAAGCTTGCCGCGGATGGCGTCAAAGCCGGGCTGGGTCGTGGCGAAGGGCGAAAGCCCGGTCCGGGCGGCCGCGAAGGCCCGCATGTTCTTCGAATAGCTCGCGAACAGTTCGCTGTCGTCGGAAAGGGCCCAGGTAAAGCCAGCCTGGGGAAGGAAGGTCTCCTCGGAGGTGATGGAGCCATTGATCACCGGTGAGCCGACCTTCGTCACGGTGCTGCTCTCGACACTAACCGACTTGAAGCCGAAATTGACCTTCAGCTGGTCAGAAACGGTCCAGGTGTCCTCGATGTAGAAGGTCCGGGTGTCGGTTTCGAAGTCGCCGGACCACTGGGTGAAGAAGGGCCCGGAGAAGAAGCTGAGCGAGGATGAGGGCGAGGCCAGGTTCTGGCCGTAGAACCGCCGCGACTGGGTGAAGTCGTTGGACTCCAGCCAACCCCCGACCGAAATCCGGTGGTCGCCCAGATCAAAGCCGGCGCCGAGGATCAGGCCCATCCGGTCGATGGCGTACTCGGTCGTCCGGGTCGAGATCGGGGCGTTCTGGCTGGTGGCGCCGGGGACGTTGTTGTTCGGCGATGCGCGATAGGGAGTGTACCAAATGCCCTGGCCGTCATTGGTGTGGCCGTAGACGGTGGCGGTCAGGTCGATCCCGGCTACCGGACCCGCGGCGGTGAGGGCCCAAAGGGTATCGTCGCGCAGGCCCGCGGCGTCGTAGTAGGCGTCATCGACGCACTTGACCTTGCCCGGATAGGGATTGGCGCCGGAGCCTGTCCAGCAGCCGGCGCCGTCCAGGATGGGGCTGGCGCCCGTGTAGTTCGCGGCGTTCTGGTAGGCGCGGGCGATCTGGACGGCATCGGCCCAGCGACCGGTGTTGTTGTCCCAGTTGGAGCCCAGGCGGGAGAGCATGTCCAGGGACAGGTCCTGGTAGTCGTTCTCGCGACGCTCGGAGGTGTTGTAGAAGGCCGTGACCGTGAAGTCGCCGATCGGCTGAACGAACTTCAGGCCCAGCTGCTTCTGCTTTTGCTCGCCCTGGCCCTTCCACTTGTCGGCCTTCTGGTCGGCATAGCTGATCGAACCGCGCCCGCCGCCGGGCAGCTCGCCGGTCTCGGCGCGCAGGAAGATGCGGCGCATCGAGCTGGATCCCACCGTGAGCCCCACGCCGGCGCCCATGTCGGCCGAGGGCGTGCGGCTGGTGAACTTCAGGGCCCCGCCCAGGTTCGAGGTCGAGGCGACGCTGAGCGCGCCGGCGCCCTGGGCCAGCTCCACGCCGGAGAGATCCTCGGTGGCGATGGCCCGGCTGATGTGCAGGCCGTTGTGGTTGCCATAGCTCATGTCGCCCAGCGGGACGCCGTCGAGGGTGAAGCCCAGCTGGTTCTGGTTGAACGCGCGGATGGAGATGCGCGTGGACCACTCGTAGGCGCCGAAGGCGTCCGCCGCCTGGAAGTTCACGCCCGGCAGCTTCTCGACCATCTTGATCGGGCTGGAGCCCGGCGCCGCCCGCTCGATCTCCTCGAGGGTCAGGGCCTGGACCTGGCGGCTCTCGCCCTTACCGTAGACGACCAGTTCGTCGACCGTCGCGGCGTCATCCGCAGCGCTGGCGGCGGAAGCGGCGAGAAGAAGGGCGAGGGCGGAGGCGCCCGAGATGAGAGCTGATTTCATGGTGATCCCCGAATCCGGCCGTTTGTCGACCGAGTGCCGCGGAAACTAGGGAGCGGGTGCGACAGATCGACGAAGAAGGAGTGACAGTCGTCTGACAGGCGGGGCCATTGCGCCGGCCCCGCCGTGGGGCTATCTGGCGGGCCTTCCCAATCCTCGATCCGCGAGCCCGCAAGCCCCATGGCGCAGCAGTACATTTTCCAGATGCAGGGCCTGACCAAGGTCTTTCCCGGCGGCAAGAAGGTGTTCGAGAACATCTGGCTGTCCTTCTATCCGGACGCCAAGATCGGCGTGGTCGGGGTCAACGGCTCGGGGAAGTCGACCCTGCTCAAGATCATCGCCGGCCTGGACAAGGAGTTCAGCGGCGAGGCCAAGGCGGCCGACGGCGTGAAGATGGGCTACCTCGAGCAGGAGCCCCATCTGGATAACACCCTGAACGTCCGCCAGAACGTGGAGTCCTGGTGCGAGGAGAAGCGACTGGTCGCCCGCTTCAACGAGGTCGCCGGCCAGCTGGGCGAGGACTACACCGACGAACTCATGGAGGAGATGACCACCCTCCAGGAACAGATCGACGCCGGCGACATGTGGGACATCGACTCCAAGGTCGAGATGGCCATGGACGCCCTGCGCTGCCCGCCGGACGACTGGCCGGTCGACAACCTGTCAGGCGGCGAGAAGCGCCGCGTGGCCCTGGCGCGCCTGTTGCTGGCCAAGCCCGACATGCTGCTGCTGGACGAGCCCACCAACCACCTCGACGCCGAGAGCGTGGCCTGGCTGCAGCACCACCTGGAGGCCTTCCCGGGCTGCGTCATCCTGGTGACCCACGACCGCTACTTCCTCGAC